>DASVKO010000135.1:0-3651 GCA_036385355.1 Dermatophilaceae bacterium | reverse complement strand
CGCGAGATCGGTCACGGCGCCCTGGCTGAGCGTGCGCTCCTGCCGGTGCTGCCGACCCGCGAGGAGTTCCCGTACGCCATCCGTCAGGTGTCCGAGGCTCTCAGCTCGAACGGCTCGACGTCCATGGGCTCGGTCTGCGCGTCCACCCTGTCGATGCTCAACGCCGGTGTGCCGCTGCGCGCCTCGGTTGCCGGTATCGCGATGGGTCTGGTCTCCGACGAGGTCGACGGGGAGACCCGCTATGCGGCCCTGACCGACATCCTCGGTGCCGAGGACGCTTTCGGTGACATGGACTTCAAGGTTGCCGGAACCCGTGAGTTCGTCACGGCCATCCAGCTCGACACCAAGCTCGGCGGCATCCCCGCCTCGGTGCTGGCCGGTGCGCTGACCCAGGCTCACGACGCTCGCCTGCACATCCTGGACGTCATGGCCGAGGCCATCGACGTCCCGGACGAGATGAGCGAGTTCGCACCGCGGGTGATCAGCGTGACCGTTCCCGTGGACAAGATCGGCGAGGTCATCGGGCCGAAGGGCAAGATGATCAACCAGATCCAGGACGAGACCGGTGCCCAGATCTCGATCGAGGACGACGGCACGATCTACATCGGTGCCACCGACGGCCCGTCGGCCGAGGCCGCTCGCGCCATGATCAACGCCATCGCCAACCCGACGATGCCCGAGGTCGGCGAGCGCTTCATGGGCACCGTGGTCAAGACCACGACCTTCGGTGCCTTCGTCTCCCTGCTTCCGGGCAAGGACGGCCTGCTGCACATCTCCGAGGTGCGCAAGCTCGTCGGCGGCAAGCGGATCGACTCGGTGGACGACGTCCTGAAGATCGGCCAGAAGATCCAGGTCGAGCTCAAGGAGATCGACCCCCGCGGCAAGCTCTCGCTCGGCGCGGTCCTGGCCGAGGAGAACGTTGTCCCTGTCGGTGCCGCTCCTGGTGCCGACGACGTCAACGTTGCCCAGGGCTCGACAGAGCCGGACGACGCCTGAGCCTGACTGAACGACATGTCTGACTGAACGACATGTCTGACTGATTGACACGTCGGATGAACGACTGAGTCCGACTGTTGGCGCCTGCGGCAGTCCGACCCTCCGGCTAGGGTTTGCGGACATGGCCACAGCATCGATTCACGGAGCCGTCCAACGTGAGCGGGACGCCCGCCGGTTGGCAGCCCAGCTGCTGTCCGGACCGCCTGCAGGGGGTGTCGGTCAGGTCGTTGACCGGTTGTTGGCGGTGCAGGCGCAGGACCTGCGCGCGGCTCGCCTCGCAGTCAGAAGTCGCACCACGGGGCTCACCGCGGCCGACGTGGATCGTGAGCTCAACGACTGCACGCTAGTGGTCACCTGGCTGAACCGCGGAACCCTCCACGCTGTCCGGCCTCAGGACTACTGGTGGTTGCAGCGGCTCACAACGCCGCAGCTGGCCACCGGGAACGCCAAGCGCCTTTCACAAGAAGGGGTCTCGCCCGCCCAGGCCGATCGGGGTGTCTCCGTCATCGAGAGGGCGATTGCGGCCGACGGGCCGATGACCCGGGCACAGCTCCGGGAGATCGTGGCGGCGGCCGACGTGCCCGTCGCCGGACAGGCGCTGGTTCACATCCTGATGCTCTCCGCCATCCGGGGTCTGACGGTCCGTGGGCCGGTCATCGGCACCCAACAGGCGTTCGTCCTGGTTCGTGACTGGTTGGGCGAGCCGCCCGGGGTGACTGACCGCGATACCGCTCTGTGCGAGCTGGCCCGACGTTTCTTGGCCGGCCATGGCCCCGCCGATGATCGTGATCTGGCCAGGTGGGCCGGCATCACCCTTGGTGACGCGCGCCGCGGGCTGCGCGCGGTCGGCGCCGAGCTGGAGGAGCGGCCAGGTGGCCTCGCTGACCTGGCCGGTCGCCACGCGCCTGAGGGCCGGCCCCGGCCCAAGCTTCTTGGCGGCTTCGACCCGCTGCTGCACGGCTGGGTCGACCGCACGCCGGTCCTGGGCGCCAACCAGACGATCGTGACCAAGAACGGCATCTTTCGCCCCTTCGCCCTGGTGGACGGCCGGGCTGTCGCCACCTGGAGCGTGCCCCGAGGGCAGGTCAAGCTTGAGCCCTTCGAGCGGATCGCGGCTCCGATCCTGGCCGACCTCGAGCGTGAGGCCCGAGACGTCGAGAGGTTCCTGGCGGCCGATCACTAGGCTGTGCGAGTGAGCGAAACGAGCAAGGTCAGCCAGGTCTCAGCTATCAGGGTCGCGGTCATCGGCGCGGCCGGACGGATGGGCTCGACGGTGTGTCGCACCGTGGAGGCCGCTGCGGACACCGAGCTGGTGGGCCGGTACGACGTGGGTGACGATCTCGGGGACCTCGGTGGCGCAGACGTCGTCGTTGAGTTCTCGTTGCCGGGGTCCGCGGCCGCGAACGTCGCTCACTGCATCGAGCATGGGGCTCACGTGGTGGTCGGGACGACCGGCTGGACGCCGGATGCGCTGGCCGCAGTCAGGGCGCAGCTGGCGACCAAGCCCGGGGTCGGGGTGCTGATCGCGCCGAACTTCGCCATCGGCGCGATCCTGATGATGTCCTTTGCCCAGCAGGCGGCGCGGTTCTATGAGTCCGTCGAGATCGTCGAGCTGCACCACCCGGACAAGGTCGACGCGCCGTCGGGCACCGCCGCCCGCACCGCGTCGCTGATCGCCGGAGCCCGCCGGGATGCCGGGCTTGGCGACGTCCCGGACGCGACCACCTCGGATCCCGGCGGTGCGCGCGGCGCCCGCGTGGACGGCATACCGGTGCATGCGTTGCGGTTGCGCGGTCTCGTCGCGCATCAAGAAGTCATGTTGGGTGCGACCGGTGAGCTGTTGACCATCCGGCACGACTCGTTCGACCGGGTCAGCTTCATGCCTGGCGTCATGGCAGGCGTCCGCGGCGTAGGCGACCACCCCGGCCTAACCGTAGGCCTAGAAAGCTACCTAGCCCTAACCCCGCAAACCTAGGGACCGTGCAGGACCAGACCGCGCAAACCTAGGGACGGTGCAGGGACTGCGTTCTGGGATTGTGGACTCCTCGCCCCGACGCGGTCCCGAGGTTTGGGTGTGCCCACCGCTATCCCGAGCTGAGACGCCTGGCCTGAGGAAAGTGGGTAGGCTCGCGGGCCATGACGCTCCTTGCGCAGATCATGGTCGGCATCGTCGCCGCACTGCACCTCGGCTTCCTCGTTCTGGAGATGTTCCTTTGGAACACCCCGCGGGGACGCGCCACCTTCGGGACTACTCGGGACTTCGCTGCTGAGAGTGCCACTCTCGCCGCCAACCAGGGTCTTTACAACGGGTTCCTGGCAGCCGGGCTGGTCTGGAGCCTGGTCGCGGCCGACCCCGTGGGCTTCCAGACAAAGGTCTTCTTCCTGGTTTGCGCGATGATCGCCGGACTGTATGGCGCCACGACGGTCAACCTGCGGATCCTGTTCGTCCAGGCGGTTCCCGCGGCGCTGGCTCTGGCCGCGGTGCTGCTGACTCGTTGACCGAGGCCTGTGTCGGCACGGTCCCTAGGTGGCTGGTGTCTTTCGTTTTCCATGGTTTCGAGGCACAACATGTAGCACTGGGAGTGCGCTGAAATGCCAACATATTGTGGTGACCTCACCCATGTCGCCGTCAACAACGCGTTTGACACCTGGCAC
>DASVKO010000134.1:0-8206 GCA_036385355.1 Dermatophilaceae bacterium | reverse complement strand
GGACCTGGCAGCCATCTCCGGTGCGTCCCGCGCCGTGTCGGTCACCTCCGGGACCGCTGCCCTGCACGTCGCCTACGCCGCCCTCGGCGTCGGCACCGGCGACGAGGTGGTCACCACCCCGCTGACCTTCGTGGCCACGGCGAGCTGCGCCTCGGTCCTGGGTGCCACGATCGTGTTCGCCGATATCTGTGAGGACACCGGGAACCTCGACCCGCAGGCGGTCCAGGCCGCGATGACCAGCCGCACCCGGGTCGTTGCCGGAGTCGACTACGCCGGACACCCGATCGACGCCACCGCGCTGACCGAGATCGCCCATCAGGGCAACGCCCTGCTGCTGGAGGACGCCGCGCACTCCATCGGCGGCTCCCTGGACGGCCGGCCGGTCGGGTCCCTGGCAGACGTCA
This sequence comes from Dermatophilaceae bacterium, assembly GCA_036385355.1. Classification (GTDB taxonomy): domain Bacteria; phylum Actinomycetota; class Actinomycetes; order Actinomycetales; family Dermatophilaceae; genus UBA4719. Next base: position 7,802 of record DASVKO010000134.1, on the reverse strand, counting down.
CCACCTTCTCGTTCTTCCCGACCAAGAACCTCACCACCGCCGAGGGTGGCGCCGTCGCGAGCCGGCTGGACGAGGTCATGGACCGCGCCAGGACCTTTCGCAGCATCGGCCTGGTCCGCGACCCGGCGGTCCTGCGCTCCCCCGACGAGGGCCCCTGGCACCAGGAGGTCCACGCCTTCGGGCTGAACTACCGGCTGCCGGACCTGCTCTGCGCCCTGGGGTCCAGCCAGCTGCTGCGGCTGCCCGCCTTCAAGGCTCGCCGCGACGCGATCACCGCCCGCTACAACGAGGGGCTGTCCGGCATCGACGAGCTGCGGCTGCCCGCCTGCCGGGAGGGCGCAGACCCGATGTGGCACCTCTACCCTCTGCGGATCCGCGAGGGCCGCCGGCGCGCGCTGTTCGAGCACCTCCGGGAGAACGGCATCGGTGTCCAGGTCAACTACCTCCCTGTCTACCGTCATCCCGTCTACGCTGACCTGGGTTACCAACGCGGCATGTGTCCGGTCGCCGAGGACTACTACGCACAGGAGATCTCACTACCGATGTTCGCCGACCTCACCGATCCGGACGTCGACCGCGTGATCGATCTGATCCGCGGATTCGTCGGCGCCTGAACGCGACCCGGCCATGAGCGAGTCGCCCGCGCCCTCCGGATCCGCCGACCCCGCCCGATCCGCCGGCGCAGCCGCCAGCAAGGGGGTTCTCGGGCGCGGGTCCATCTACACCCTGGGCACGATCGCCCCGATCCTGGCCAACGTCGCGGTCGTGCCTGTCATCACCCGGCTGCTGGGCAAGGACGCGTACGGCGTCGTGGCGATTGCCCTGACCGTCATGTGGGTCGCCATGATGGCCGGGAGCTTCGGGATACCGTCGGTCATCACCCGGCAGGGCATCCTCGCGCGGTCCGGAGTGGCCGGTGCGCGGGCCCTGCTCGTCCGAGGGTCCCTGATGACGGCCGCCCTGATGACCGTGGTCATCCTGGCCGCGCCCCTGTGGGACCACCTGGTGCAGGCGAAGGACCCGTTGGTGCAGGCGCAGCTGCGCAACGCCATCCTGCTGGCCCTGGCCGCGAGCGCTCTCTTCGTCGTGGTCGAGAACGCCCAGGCTCTGCTGCGGGTGCTCGATCGCCCGGTTGCCTTCGTCTCCCTCTCGCTGACCGCGACCCTGGGGGGCCCCCTTCTCGGACTGGCGCTGCTGACCATGTCAGCCCCCGTCCGCTCCCCCGAGCGCTATCTGAGCGGGCTCGTCGCGGGGTACGCCGTCGCGGCCGCCGTGGGGCTCGTCCTGTGCCTGCGAGGCGGTCGTCCGCAACGCGACCGCGGCGACACCCGCGCGGCGCTGCGCATGGGACTTCCCGTCATACCGCACCTGGTTGCCCTGTACCTGGCCAACGGCGCCCTCGTGTTCCTGGCGGCTCGCCTGTATGACGTCCCCCTCTCCGGCCGACTCCAGCTGGCACTCCTGGTGGGCAGCTCACCTGCTGTCATCACCTCAGCCCTGAACAACTCCTGGGCACCCATCGTCTATCGCGCTCCCGAGCACGAGCGGGGAGCCGTGCTGGCGCACACCGCCCGCGACATCGCGACCCTGGCCGCGCTCATCTCCGGCGGCGTCGCCCTGTTGTCACCGTGGCTCATGCGTCTGGTGATGCCGTCGACCTTCCGCCCGCTCGAGCTCGTGCCCTCGGTGGCGATCATCGCCTTCGGCTGCGTCCTGTCTGTGGCCTACCTGGCCAACGTGCACCTCATCTTCGCCGCCGGTCGCTCGCTCTGGCTCTCGGTGGTCACCCCGCTCAGCCTCCTGGCCGGCCTCAGCTGTGCCTACCTGGCCGGACGGGAGAGCTGGGTGCTGATCGCTGTCGGCTTCCCGGCCACCTACCTGGTGCTGGCGGCGGGCACTGCGTGGCTGCGTCGTTACGTCCATGCGGGGTCCTGGAACGAGACCGCGCTGCTCCTGCCCACCGGGCTCGGCCTGGCCCTCTGCCTCCTCGGCGGCGTCCTGCCCACCTCGGGGATGGCGGCGCTGCTCAGGGTCGCCGTGGCCGTGGTTGCCGGGCTCGGGACGCTGCGGCTGGCGCGCCGGGTCTTACAGTGAGGCCATGACTTCTGCCACTTCGGCCGACCGGACCCCCCAGGAACAGCTCTGGGCTGGCGAGTTCGGCAACGACTACATCGTCCGGAACCGTGACGGAGCGCTTCTGGACAGCAACCGCGCCCTGTTCGACAAGGTCCTGTCGCACACGCAGGAGGTGACCTCGGCGATCGAGTTCGGAGCCAACATCGGTAACAACCTGCGCGCCCTGCGTGCGCTGTTGCCAGAGATCGAGCTGCATTCGGTCGAGATCAACGCGACGGCCGCGGCGGAGATCCAGGCCTGGGGGGGTGCCACCGTGGAGGTCGCTTCCCTGCTGGACTACGTCCCCCCGCGTCAGTGGGACCTGTCGTTCACCAAGGGGGTCCTGATCCATCTGCCCCCGCAGGCACTGCCGGACATCTACGACAAGCTGGTGGCGGCCTCGTCGCGCTACGTCATGGTGTGCGAGTACTACAACCCCAGTCCCGTGGAGGTGTCCTACCGCGGCCACGAGCACGCACTGTTCAAACGCGACTTCGCCGGCGAGATCCTGGACGCGCACCCCGAGCTTCGGTTGGTGGACTACGGGTTCACCTACCACCGCGACCCCCAGCACCCGCTCGATGACTCGACCTGGTTCCTGATGGAAAAGGAGAGCTAGGAGGGATCAGTCACGAGGCCTGGACTGACGTCACCGGTATCGGCTCTGGAAGAGGGTCGAGAGCCGCGGCGTGCGCCGGCAGGGGGCGTGGCAGGTGCGACATGGGGTGTCTGAGCCAGGTCAGCGGGCTGGCACCGACCTGCTTCTCGCTCGAACCGGGATCCCGCTCGCCCAGGCCCAGGACGTTCATCGCCTTGCGCAGCGGCGCGCCCGCCCAGTACTGCATGGCCGGGCCTGCCGAGCGGCTGGTCCAGCCGAGGGCCGATCGCAGCTCAGCCACGCCAAGAAGGTGCTGGAAGCCCAGCTCGGTTCGCGCCAGGTCGGTGGTCACGGCGCGGTCCAGGGAGTCCCCGTGCAGCTCCGGCCACAGCGAACGGATGGCGTCCTGCCCGTGGATCTCGGCACCGGAGATCGACAGGGGATCGCCGTAGACACCCACATCACGACCGAGCGATGCGGCATACAGCACGGGGGTCATCAGGCGGTTGGCCACCACCCGCTCCGAGTCGAGCACCAGCGCGAGGATGCGCGAGAGGAAGTCCGGGTCGTGCCGGGGTCCCGCCGTGACCACTCGATGGCCGGCGTCCAGCCAGGAGCCGACGATGTCGGGCTTGTGAATGTCCTCGGAGTGCAGGCACACCGTGGATGGGCCCTCGGTGCGCAGATACGCCCGGGCCAGGCTGCCCTGGTCCCCTCTGACCTCGACGATCCGGGTGCTGTGCAAGGGCATGATCAGCGTCCCGGGCGATGAGCTGTCGGAGCGCGTCGAGCGTGCCTCGAGCTGTCTGCGGGCTTCGAGCTGTCTGCGGGCTTCGAGCTGTCTGCGGGCCGGCTCGGTCGAGACGAGGTATGCCCACGGTGAGCCGAGCGGGAAGCTCGCCCGCGGCGACTGCGCAGGATCCCAGGCCCGGGACCCGTGCGACCAGACGAACAGCTTGCGCCGGCCGCCCTGCTCGATGTCAGGAAAGTCCCCGAAGTTGACCGGGATGGGGGGAACCGTGGTCCATCCGTGCTGGATCAGGCCTGCCACATGGCGCGGACGGGAGAGCCCGGCGTACGCCGCCAGGGCAGCCGTGTGCCCATAGAAGTGGTTCTGGATGTCCACGAATGTCTCCTGACAGGGTTCCGACCGTGCCTGTCCAAACCTGCGCATCCGTCGGCACTCGAGCGTCGTCGGTTAGTCTACTCAGCGCACCGAAGCCCGTTCTCACCGACAAAAGGACCACTGCCCGTGACTGTCGACGTTCTCCTCCCGTACTACGGCGACGTCGCCATGATGAAGCAGGCGGTTGAGAGCATCCTTGGCCAGACCAGCCCCGACTGGACGCTGACGGTCATCGACGACAGGTATCCGGACGAGAGCATCCCCGGCTACTTCGGCACCCTCGCGGCCCAGGACTCACGGATCACCTACCTGCGCAACGAGCAGAACCTCGGCGCCAACGGCAACTATCGCAAGGCGCTCACCTTCGTCCGGCACGAGCTCGCCGTGGTGATGGGCGCTGACGACGTCATGCTGAAGAACTACATCGAGACCGTCGTGGCGGCCCACGAGCAGTTCCCCTCTGCCCAGATCATCCAGCCCGGCGTCGAGGTGATCGACGAGCACAACCAGCACGCCACGGGCCTGGTCGACAGGATGAAACGCGTCTACACCCCGCGGGTCCCGGGCAGGACAGGCCGCCGGCTGCTCAGTGGTGAGCCGCTCGCGGTCAGCCTGATCAGGGGCAACTGGCTCTACTTCCCCTCCGTCTGCTGGAGGTCGGACGCTCTCGTCGCCATGAGCTTCCGGGAGGGCCTCAACGTCGTGCAGGACCTGGCCCTGGCCCTGGACCTGATCAAGGCCGGCGGTTGCCTCGTCGTGGACAGCACCGTCTGCTTCCAGTACCGCAGGCACCGCCAGAGCGACTCATCCTGGCGCGCCCTGGAGGGTACCCGGTTCATCGAGGAGCGGGAGTTCTTCACCGGCATGGCCGGAGAGTTCGACGCGATCGGCTGGCGCCGGGCCGCCCGCACCGCCCGGCTGCACCTGTCCTCGCGCCTCAACGCAGCGACGCTGCTGCCCAGAGCCTGGCGTTCCAAACAGCACCAGGGCGTCCGCAACCTGCGCGAACACGTGCTCGCCCGGCCCGGAAACCCGAAGAATGAGTGACTCCAGCCGAGTGCACGACACCTGGGTGATCATTCCTCTCTACAACGAGGAACAGGTCATCGGCGACGTGGTGGCGCAGGTGCTCACGGCCTTCGACCAGGTGGTCTGCGTCGATGACGGCTCAACGGACCGCTCCGCCGACGTGGCAGCCAGGGCGGGGGCCAGGGTCGTGCGGCACCCGCTCAACCTCGGTCAGGGCGCGGCGCTGCAGACCGGTTTCGAGTACGCCCTCTCCGATCCCACGATGAAGTACGTCCTCACCTTCGACGCCGACGGACAGCACCAGATCGCGGACGCCGTCGGAATGGTCGAGCGGCTGCGAGCCGGAGAGGCGGACGTCGTGTTCGGCTCACGCTTCCTGGACGAGCGCAGCAAGCCCAGCCTCGGCAAGAAGATGGTGCTGCGCGCCGCGGTCGGCTACACGAACATGACCACGCACACCCGGTTGACCGACGCGCACAACGGGCTGCGCGCCATACATCGTCCGGTGCTGGAAAAGATCAAGATCACTCAGAACCGGATGGCACACGCCAGCGAGCTCGTCGCCCAGATCGGCGCGTGCAAGGCCAGCTACGTGGAGCACCCGGTGCACATCCTCTACAGCGACTACTCCAAGGCCAAGGGTCAGTCGCTCTGGAACTCCATCAACATCCTCGCCGATCTGATCCTGCGATGACGGCCCGTGCGATGACAGCTCGTGCGGCAACGGCGACGTGTCCAGCCCGCAGAGGGGAGAACTCATGAAGATCGTCCTGATCCAGCTCGTCCTGATCGGCGTCGTCATCATCACTGCCACCCGGCTTCTCCGGGCCCGGGGGGCCCGCCCCCAGGCAGTACGACGCCTCGGGTTGCTGCTCTTCGCGGCGCTTGCGGTGTGGTCCATCCTCGTTCCGTCGGTCTGGAACCAGATCGCCCGGATCGTGGGCGTCGGCCGTGGCACCGACATGGTGCTGTACGCGCTGGTGGTGGCCTTCCTCAGCTTCACCCTCACGACCTACCTGAGGTTCCGCGACCTCGAGACCCGCTACACCACGCTCGCCCGCCGACTGGCACTGGACGAGGCGGGCCCACCACAGTCCGCTGACGGTGTCCCCGAACAAGAGGAGCAGCCGCATGCCGGGTCATGACGACCAGAACGACGATGCTTACGTCGTCGACACCCGTGACCGCAGCCGCACCCGCAGCCGGAAGCCCAGCGCGCCCTCCCCACAGCGATCACGGCCCGGGACGAACTACCGTCGGCGCAGGATCTTCGTGGTCGTGGCTCTCCTGGTGGTCGGGTGGCTGGCGTTCATGGTCTGGGTCCCGTTCCACGCCTGGGGCCAGGTGCAGCGTGTCGATGCCACCCCCACGGGCGAGCGCCCCGCGGAATCCAAGGGGTACGACTACGTCCTGGTGGGCTCCGACAGCCGCCAGGGACTGACGCCAGCGCAGCAGAGGCAGCTCCACACGGGCTCGACAAAAGTTGCCTCGGGCAAACGCACCGACTCGATCATCCTGGTCCACGTGCCGGCCGGTAACGGCAAACCGGCCCTGATCTCGCTGCCCCGTGACAGCTACGTGCCGATCCCCGGTCACGGCCACAACAAGATCAACGCCGCGTACTCGCTGGGCGGCCCCAAGCTTCTCGTCGAGACCATCGAACAGGTGACCAGTGTTCGCATCGACGGCTATGTCGAGATCGGCTTCGGCGGGTTCGCCTCGGTCGTCGACAGCCTCAACGGCGTCGACATCTGCGTCAAACGGGCGATGGACGACCCCAAGGCCGGCATCAACCTCAAGGCCGGGTGCCAGACGCTCGACGGGCCCAACGCCCTCGGCTACGTGCGCGCCCGCTACTCCGACCCGCTGGGCGACATCGGCCGCGCACAGCGCCAGCGCCAGTTCCTCGGCGCGATCATGAAGAAGGCGGTCAGCCCCTCCACTGCGCTTATCCCCTGGCGGTACTACGGTTTCGCGACCAGTGCGGGGGCCGGCCTGACAGTCGGGCAGGACACATCCCTGCGAGACGTCACCCGGGTCCTCCAGGCCATGCGCTCGGTATCCAACGGGCAGGGGCTGTCGCTGACGGTGCCCGTCTCCAACCCGTCCCTGAGCACGAACGTGGGCAGCGCGGTGAAGTGGGACACCCAGAAGGCAGTCGAGCTGTTCACCGCGATCAAGAACGACACCCCTTTGTCCGTGGCACCTGGCGGCAGCGGAAACTAGCTCGTCGCACTTGCGGGAGATACCCGGATCCGTGCTCGCGAACGCCCCCGGTCTCAGGCCGGCTGACCTGAGACCTGACCCGTCAGGTGATGCCTCAGCGCTTCAGGAGCTGACGTGCCATCACGATGCGCTGGATCTGGTTGGTGCCTTCGTAGATCTGGGTGATCTTGGCGTCGCGCATCATGCGCTCCATCGGGTACTCCTTCATGTAGCCGTAGCCGCCCATCAGCTGAACGCAGTCTGTGGTGACTCTCATCGCGGTATCGGTGGCAAAGCACTTCGCCATCGCCGACAGTGCGCTGTATCCGGGCAGACTCTCCTCCACCGCGGTGGCGCTTCGGTATACCAGCGAGCGTGCTGCCTCTACCTGTATGGCCAGGTCGGCCACCATGAACTGAAGGCCCTGCAGCGATGCTATAGGACGCCCGAACTGGACCCTCTCCTTCATATAGTTCATGGCGATTTCCAGCGCGCCGCTGGCGATACCAACCCCTTGAGCGCCTATTGACGGGCGGGTGCGATCGAGCGTCATCATGGCAAGGTTAAAGCCCTTGCCTTCCTGGCCGAGGAGGTTCTCGGCGGGAATCTCGCAGTCCTCGAAGATCAGCTCCGTAGTCGAAGAGCCGCGGATGCCCATCTTGTTCTCGTGCTTCCCGACGCTGAAGCCGGGGAAGTCCTTATCCACTATGAACGCTGAGATGCCGCGCA
>DASVKO010000133.1:0-2469 GCA_036385355.1 Dermatophilaceae bacterium | reverse complement strand
ACGAGGTGTACGCCAGTCGAGAAGCGCACGCGTACCACGAGGCGAACCCGTCGACCCACCGGCTCCTATCTCAGGTCGAGGTATTCACCACCAGCACTCGAGTGGAGTTCCTCGGGGCCCCGACGGGCAAGCTGTTCTGATTGCGTCGGGGGTACGTCCGATCGGGTGAGGGTAGGGACGGTTTGCCTTGATGTGGTCGGCGGAGGGTGGCGCGCGGGGGTGCTGACCAGGGGGCGTGGGCGGCGTTCATGGGATGTCGGTGAGTGCAGGACGTTCGGATCATCGATGGCCGGTCCTGCCCTGGGCTGAAGCTGTGGGCCGCTGTCGCGCACAGGAAACAGGACCCTGCGTGTGGCACTCGGCTATGACCGACGCATCGGATGATTGGCTACCCTCAGCCCGTCGTCTGAGGTCCGATTCAGCGATCCTCAAGCGGACCGGAAGCTTGATGGGTGCTCACTCGGAGGTCAGGGTCGGCGGGTCGGCTCCGGCTAGCGCCACATCAGCGGTTATGAGTGAATTGAAGGCGTGAACGAACGATCACCAGATCCCTTGAGATGCGGGCGTCGAGCCGTCCGGCTTGCGTGAGCAGCGCGGCCCGAGCATCTCCGGCCCGCGTGATGTCCGGTTCGGCTGGTCGGCTCCGGCGTTGTTGGTGAGCGGCACCAACCGGGGCCGGTAGGAAGGATAGGTCGATGAAGTACATGATCTTGACCTTCGGATCGCAGCAGGACTACGACGGTACGGCTGGAAAGGGGTCAGCCGAGACGTGGACGGGCGAGGACTTCGCCGCGCTGGGTGCGTTCGTGAAAGCGTTCAACCAGGAGCTCATGGATTCGGGTGAACTGGTGGAGACCCGCGGGCTGAGCGCGCCGGTCCATGCCCGCCGAACTCGGTTGCGGGATGGGGTGCCGGTGGCGACCGACGGGCCCTACGCCGAGTCAGAGGAGGTGCTCGCCGGCTACTGGATCGTCGAGTGTGACAGCTTCGACCGGGCCACCGAGATCGCCGGCCGGCTCTCCAAGTGCCCGGGGCCCGGGGCTACGCGGACGTGCGACCGATCGATGAGCACCAGCCCGACTTGCACCCCGAGGGCCCGCATCCGACGAGCCACCGTGCACCGGGCCACTGGATGGGCCGGGTCTTGACGGTTCAGCACCTTCCACACCTTCCGATAGCCGTAGACGGCGTAGTTGTCGGCATGGACCTGGCGGATCCGTTCATCCACCGCGGCGTCGCTGACCGCACGGGCTGAGGCTGGCGGGGCCCGGGCCTCGTAGTAGGTACTCACGGCGATCGGCACCTCAGCCTCGGTGAGGGTGCTGCAGATCGGCACGACCCCGTGCTCGTCGCGGTGTTCGTCGATGAAGCTGACGATCTGGCTCACAGATGGTCGAGCTCCGCCTGCGCGAAATACGCGCTCGCTTGCCGCAAGATGTTTCGACCTCCGGTCCGGCTGAGGTGGCGGAAACGAGCTCATCAGCGCCAACCCCGTTCAGATTCGCAGCGCGGGCGCCTCTCGCCGGGTGAAGAAGATCGAGCCCGCTTCGCTAGAGGAGTTAGCGACCCTGACCGCCGCGATGCCTGACCGGCTTCAACTCGCCGTACTCCTGGGGGCATGGTGCGCGCTGCGCTATGGCGAGATCGCCGAGCTGCGGCGCCGGGACCTCGACCTGGACCACGGCAAAGTTCGCATCCGCAGAGGTGTCACCTGGATGGACGGCCATCCGCTCGTGGGACCACCCAAGACCGCCGCAGGCGTCCGAGACGTATCGATCCCACCGCACCTCCTTCCGATCGTCGAGGACCACCTCGCCCATCACACCGGACCGGGCCCCGACGCTCTCCTGCTTCCTGCGGCCCAGGGCAGCCAAATGTGGGCTCCGACGAGTCACAAGTCGTACAGAAAGGTCCGAGAGGCCGCAGGCCGGCCCGACCTGCGCTTCCACGACCTCAGACATACCGGTGCAGTCCTCGCCGCCGCCACGGGGTGCAACGCTGGCGGAATTGATGCAGCGGCTCGGCCACACGACGGCCGGAGCAGCCATGCGCTACCAGCACGCGGCACGTGATCGCGACGCCCAGATCGCCGAAGCGCTCAGCCGGATCGCTACCGGAGCGTAGCGCCGACGACGCCACGTCAAAGAGCTCCTGCAGCCGAGCTGATCATGACGCCTCGGGTTGTGCGAGGTCAGCGCAGCTGCGGCTTCGGCGGCGGTTGGCTCAGGCCCGACGCGGCAGGCCCGCCCGGGTCGGCAGCCCCTCCCAGTCCCCGGCCGACGCCACGCAGCGCCCTGCCACCCACACTCCCCGACGCAACGCGTCGACCGGCGTCAGAAGGTCCAGCAGACCGGACAGCAGGCCGGCGCACAGTGCGTCCCCGGCCCCGATGACGTCGACTACCCGGACATCGGCCGCAGGGACGTCGATGCTTTCCTCCGGGGTGATCAACGTCGCGCCGGCGCTCCC
>DASVKO010000132.1:0-12543 GCA_036385355.1 Dermatophilaceae bacterium | reverse complement strand
GCGTTGTGCATCCTGGCCGGGATCGGGGTCGCCGTCTGGATGGGCGAGCGTCGATGGAGAGCCCGCGGCGGCGCCCCCGGCGTCGTGGAGTCGGTGTCCTTGTGGATGGTGCCGTTCGGCATCGTCGGAGGCCGGCTCTACCACGTCGTCACAGACCCTGAGCTCTACTTCACCGCCGGCAGGAACCCGTGGAACGCGTTCAAGATCTGGGACGGCGGACTGGGAATCTGGGGTGCGGTTCTGCTCGGCGGGGTCGGCGCCCTGATCGGTGCCCGCCGCGCGGGTGTCCCGCTACCTCCGCTCGCCGACGCGATCGCCCCCGGCATCGCGGTGGCCCAGGCGTTCGGACGGTGGGGCAACTGGTTCAACCAGGAGCTGTTCGGCCGGCCGACCACCCTGCCCTGGGGGCTGTCGATCGACCCAGCACACAGGCCGCCCGGCTACGGCGCCTTCGCCACGTTCCACCCGACGTTCCTGTACGAGTCCCTGTGGTGCCTGGGAGTGGCCGCCCTGGTGATCTGGGCCGACCACCGCTTCACGCTGGGTCACGGACGCGCGTTCGCCCTGTACGTCGCCGCCTATACCGTTGGGCGGGCATGGATCGAGTCCCTGCGCATCGACACCGCCAACCACATCCTCGGTCTGCGCCTCAACGACTGGACCTCCCTGGTGGTATTCACCGGGGCTGTGACCTACCTCGTGATCAGCGCCCGCCGCCATCCGGGCCGTGAGACCCTGACCCGCTCAGCGACGACGACAGATGGGGCCCCACCGACCGCCAGATGACTGAGGCAGCCCCTACGGCCAGACCTGCGATCAGCACCCCGGCAGCAATATCCGGAGCGTGATGAACATGCGCGGCCACACGCGAAGCCCCCAGCACGATGCCTGCAGCCAGCAGGCCGGCTCCGAGCCACCGGCGGTACATCATCACCACGAGGGCGACCGTCGCAGCCAGTGCGGTGTGGTCGGACGGGAACCCGTTGTCAGCAGGGTGGGCGAACAACGGCTTGATCGACGGGTCCACGACAAAAGGCCGGGGGTCTGTGTAGATGCCCGCTGCCAGCTTGATCACCAGCGCCACGATCGCCTGCGCCGCCATACCCACCTTGTCCGGTCGGGGGAGGTAAAGCCAGATGACGGCAGCCGCGAGCAGAACAAAGTACAGAAGATATTGCGAGACGGCGACGATGAGGGCATCCATGAAGCCCCAACCTGACACGTGATTCTGTACGAGGCATGGGAGGACCACGCGACGCAGGAGGAGCATGGGCCCGGTCAGATCTGCGCCGGGGAGTGGTCGGCGCCCTCCTGAGCCTCACGGTGGTGACGGGGCCGCGATACCGCCTGGACAGGGACCTTGGACCCTAGGACTTTCACCGAGACGTGCATAGTATGCATGACTATGCAGACCAACGGGCAGTCGCTGCTTACAGCGCAGCAGGTGCAGGCCATGTTCGGCGTGGACCGCTCGACGGTGTACCGGATGGCTGAGGACGGCCGACTCCCAGCGCTGAAGATCGGCCGCCAGTGGAGGTTCCGACCGGAGCAGATCGAGCGCCTGCTGGTGACGAACCCCGGCACAGCGCTGTTGAACGACGCCCCTGCCGTCCCTGCGCCGCTGTCTGCCCTGCCTGCCTCGGCGACAGCGGTCGTCGAGGTTGCCGCGGACCTGCTGGGCGTGATGATGGTCGCCGCTGACATGCAGGGCCGGCCGCTGACGGGCGTTGCCAACCCGTCCTCCTGGTTCGCAGCCAGGTCGGACGACCCCGCCAGCCTCGCTGACTGTGTCGCCGAGTGGAAGGCGCTGGCGGACGAACCGGATTTCGAGCCGCAGTTCCTCACCGGACAGCTCGGCTTCCAGTGCGCACGCGCCTACATCCGGTCCGGAACGTCGCTGGTGGGCATGGTCCTTGCAGGCGGTGTCGCGCCACCCGACAGCGACTCCGACGATCTGTACCACCTGGATCCCACCCAGCGCAGCCGCGTGCTGGCCGCGCTGCCCAAGGTCGCCGCAGCGCTTTCCCGCGCTCTACGACCCCAGTAGGCCCTCCCGCGGTCGGCACGTAAGCCACCGCGCAGTACCGCGTGAAGGGCGCCGGCCGCGTGCAACCGACCAACCCACCGCTGGCGCCGCGCCGACCTCCACTCTGGAGCCCGATGGTGCAGCCATGGCCGCGCACCCCAACGGCCTCCCGGGCAAAGGGCAGGGGCGGAGGCTGCACATGCTCTCGACTACGCCCGCCACATCCCGCCGCCACATCCCGCCGTCGGGCGGCCAGGCCCTCACCCCTGATACCTCACCCAGGAGTGAGGCGCGTCACAGATGAGTAGGGACCTTAGGCCCTACGGTGCTCCTCCTGCCGTGCATAGTGTGCATGACATGCAGACGAACAGGCGCTCAAGGCCTCGCGGTGCGACAGATGCAGTGCATCTCAGGCGCGAATCGCGAATCTGCGGCGGCACAGGCAGCGACCGGCGAGTACGCCAAGCAACGCTCCGGACACAGGGAATGACACCACGGCGCGCCATCACGCGCCCTATCAAGGAGGTATCACCATGACCGTCGCAGTCGAGGAGCTCAAGGAGCTGAAGTCCGACCTGGTCGTCGACGCGCGGGCCACCTCGTGCCCCGGGCCGATCCTGGCCGCCAAGAAGGCCATCGGCCAGATTCCGGTCGGTGGAGTCATGGAAGTGCTCGCCTCCGACACCGGGACCCTGAAGGACCTCCCCGCCTGGTGCAAGAAGATGGGTCACGACTTCATGGGCTCCCTCGACGACGCCGGCTACCTGCAGCTCTTCCTCAGGAAGATGAAGTGAGCTGACCGTGTCCACTGCTACCGAGACCGGGTTCAAGCCCAGGATCCTCGTCTTCTCGACGAACAACATCTCCGATCCCGGCATCGACCTGGCCGGAAGCAGGCACATGCACTACCCGGCTCAGGTCTCGACCATGAGCGTCCCGTGCAGCAGCGGGCTCAAGCCCGGATGGATCCTGCACGCGTTCGACCAGGGGCTCGACGGGGTCTTCATCGGCTCCGACGGCGATGAGTGCGCTCTGCTGGACGACTGCGGAGCACGGACGGGCCGGATCATCGCACAGGCTCAGGAGCTGATGAAGGCCAGGGGGATCGCGCCCCAACGACTGAAGATGGCGGCGCTGTGCTCAGTGTGTGCCGAGCCGTTCGTCGGCTACATGCGCGAGTTCTCGGCGACGCTGACCAAGCTCGGACCCATCTCCGCTGCTGCGACTGTCGCAGCGGTGGCTTCGTGATCAACGAGAACCGAGAGAAGGACATCCGAAGGCTATGACTGAGAACCAGCTGGTCGAGGCTGTGACCGACGACACCGAAGTCAAGACCCGAAAGACGATCATCGTCTTCAGCGGTGACTTCGACAAGGTGATGGCGGCCTTCATCATCGCCAACGGCGCGGCGGCCATGGACGACGAGGTCACCATGTTCTTCACGTTCTGGGGCCTCAACGCCCTGCGGCGCACTGAGAAGGTGACGACGAGCGGCAAGAGCCCCTTGCAGAAGGCATTCTCCATGATGATGCCCCGGGGTCCGGAGCGGCTGCGGCTCTCGCACATGAACTTCGCCGGGGCAGGTCCCAGGCTCATGCAGCGAATGATGCGCCAGGAGAAAGTCATGCCCCTGGATGACCTCATCGCCTCAGCCAGGGAGCAGGGCGTGAAGATGATCGCCTGCGCCATGTCGATGGACATCATGGGCCTGAAGCCCGAAGAGCTCATCGACGGCCTCGAGTACGCCGGGGTCGCGAGCTACCTGGGCGATGCCGACGAGGCGAACGTCAACCTGTTCATCTAGGACAACAACGACTTTGGAGCCACGGATGGACAGCACACTGCACCCAAAAACGGACTATGACGTCCTGGTGATCGGCAGCGGCATCGGTGGCATGGAGTCGTCGATCAAGCTGGCCGACATGGGCCACAAGGTTCTGCTGGTCGAGAAGGAGGCCAGCGTCGGCGGACGGATGATCCTGCTGAGCAAGGTCTTCCCCACCCTTGACTGCGCCAGCTGTATCTCGGGCCCGAAGATGTCGTCGACCATCAACCACCCCAACATCACCACCAAGAACTACAGCGAGGTCCTGGGGATTGAACGGGACAGCGACGGCACGTTCCACGCGAAGGTGCGCGAGAACCCCACCTTCGTCGACTGGGCAGCCTGCACAGGCTGCAGCCTGTGCGAGACCGCCTGCACCGTCGCGGTCCCCGACCAGTTCAACTACAACCTGGTCGCCCGGCGTGCGGCATACATCGCCTTCCCGCAGGCCGTGCCCAAGAAGGCGGTCATCCAGCGAGCAGGCACCTCGCCGTGCGTCGACACCTGCCCCGCCGGCATCAAGGCACACGGCTACGTGTCCCTCATCCGCGCCGGCAAGTACGAGGAGGCGTTCCAGCTGATCCTGGAGGCCACGCCGCTGGTCGGCACGCTGGGACGGGCCTGCTACGCGCCCTGCGAGAGCGAGTGCAGCCGCGGAGACCTCGAGGCGGCCATCCCGATCCGCCGGCTCAAGCGCTTCGTCGCCGACCGCCACTACGACGAGATGGACGGCCCGGGCATCGAACGCCCGGAGCCCAACGGCAAGAGCATCGCGATCGTCGGTTCCGGGCCGGCCGGTCTCACCGCGGCCTGGCAGCTGGCGCGCCTCGGCTACCAGGTGCGGATCCTGGAGGCCGAGGCCCAGGCCGGTGGCTTCCTGCGCCACGCCCTGCCCGCCTACCGGCTGCCACAGGAGGTCGTCGAGCAGGACATCGCCAACGTCACGGGGATCGGGGTCGAGATCGTCACCTCCACGCCCGTTCATGACCTCGAGGCGCTCAAGGCCGAGGGTTACGACGCCGTGCTGCTCGCGACCGGCACCCCGCTCGCGACCTCGCTCGGCGTGCCGGGCGAGGAGGCCGGCGGCGTACTCACCGGCCTGGACTACCTGCGGCAGGTCAGCGTTGGCGAGGCCCCCGACCTGACCGGCAAGCGCGTCGTCATCGTCGGTGGCGGGAACGTCGCCATGGACACGGCACGCACGGCTCGTCGGCGCGGCGCACTCGAGGTCCGGGTCGCCTACCGGCGCGGTCGCGAGGAGATGCCCGCTCATATCGCCGAGGTCGACGACGCGGAGAAGGAAGGCGTAGCCTTCGAGTTCCTCGTCGCCCCGGTCTCGGTCGTCAGCGCGGGCGGCAAGGTCACCGGACTTCGCTGCCAGAAGATGCTGCTCGGCCAGCCGGACGCCTCCGGCCGCCGCCGCCCCGAGCCGGTCGCCGGCAGCGAGTTCGTGATCCCCTGCGAAGCCGTGATCTCGGCGATCGGGATGGCGCCCGACCAGGCGCCGTACGAGAGCCTGACCGCTGTCGGCAAGGGCAACCGGATCGCTGTCGACCCGACAACCCTGCAGACCGAGGTCCCCTACCTGTTCGCCGCAGGTGACGTCACCACCGGAGCGAGCGACATCACCAGGGCGGTCGGCGCCGGTCGCCGCGCCGCCTTCACGATCGACAACTTCGTCCAGGGTCGCCCGCTCGGTGACTTCCCGGCGCTGGACAGCCTACTGCCGGTGGTGGACAAGACCGAGGTGATGGCCCGCCAGACGAAGTACACCGAGCGGGAGCCCGTGGTCGCGGGCACCACCTTCTCGCCCGCTCCGTCGGACTTCGGCGAGCTCGAGCCCGCGATGACCGAGGCGGAGGCCAGGGCCGGTGCCGGTGGCTGCATGGACTGCGGGGTCTGCTCGGAGTGCCAGGAGTGCGTCAAGGCGTGCCCAGCTGACGCCATCGACTTCGACCAGCGCGAGAAGACCACGGACTTCACGGTCGGCGCGGTCGTCGTCTCAACCGGCTACAAGCTCTTCGCAGCGGACCTGAAGCCCGAGTACGGCTACGGCACCTATGCGAACGTGATCACGGGCACCCAGATGGACCGCCTGCTCGCGCCGACCCGTCCGTTCAACACGATCCTGCGGCCCGGCGACGGGAAGGTGCCCGACCGCATCGCCTACGTCTCGTGCACCGGATCGCGCGACAAGACGTCCGGCAACCCGCTGTGCTCGAAGGTCTGCTGCATGTACTCGGTCAAGCAGAACCAGCTCATCATGGGCTCCCTGCCCCTGGCCGACGTGACCATGCACTACATGGACATCCGCGCGGCCGGCAAGCGCTACAACGAGTTCTACGAGCAGTCCAAGGACATGGGCGCCACCTACATCAAGGGGCGCGTGGCCAAGATCACCGAGAAGGACAACGGGGATCTCATCCTGCGCTACGAGGACATCGAGAACGGCGGCCAGATCGTCGAGGCCGAGTACGACCTCGTGGTCCTCGCCGTGGGCATCCAGCCCAACAGAGACGTGGAGAAGCTCTTCACCGGAGAGAAGCTGGGCCTGGACGAGTACTTCTACGTCGCCGAGCCCGATGGAGACCTCGACCCCGGCCGGACCGACATCCCCGGCGTCTTCGTCGCCGGAACGTCGGCAGGAGCCAAGGACATCGTCGACACGATCCTGCACGCAGGAGCCGCCGTCGCCCAGGTCGCTGCTCACCTCGAAGCTGCTCACATCAAAGACGTGAAGAACGCGAACATCACGAAGATCACCGCGGAGGTGTCGGCATGAGCGAGCAGGCAGATGCCAGCATGAGCGAGCAGCCGGATGCTGGCGTGGGCCAGCAGGCAGACGCCGCCAAGGGCGCAGACCGGCGCATCGGGGTCTTCATCTGTCACTGTGGCGGGAACATCTCCGACTACGTCGACGTGGCCAGGGTCCGAGACGCCCTCAAGGACGAACCGGACGTGGTGGTCTCCGAGACCGAGCTGTTCGCGTGCTCCGACGGCACCCAGAAGGAGATGGTCCAGGCCATCCAGGACGAGAGGCTGGACGGCCTGGTCGTGGCGTCCTGCTCGCCCAAGCTTCACCAGATCACCTTCCAGGGCGTCTCGAAGCGGGCGGACCTCAACCCGTACTCCTACACCCAGGTGAACGTCCGCGAGCAGTGTTCGTGGGCTCACACCGACGACCACGAGGGCGCGACCGAGAAGGCCATCGGCCTGGTCCGCGCTGGTGTCGCCAAGACGAGGCTCTCCAGGCCGCTCGAGCCGCTCGTGGTCAAGACTCTCCCCCGGACCATGGTGGTCGGCGGCGGGGTCGCCGGCCTGCGGGCAGCCGTCGGGCTGGCCGACATCGGGCTTGGTGTCGTCATCGTCGAGCGCGAGTCCCGGCTCGGCGGATGGGTCGGCGAGCTCGGCCCGATGTACCCGAACGAGCACAGCGGCCGCGAGCAGATCGACTTCCTGGTCTCGGAGGTCGCCAGGCGACCGAAGATCACCGTCCTGACCGACGCCGAGCTCGTGTCCAAGTCGGGCAGCTTCGGCAACTACGTCACGGAGGTCCGCGTCAAGGGTCAGGACGAGCTGGTCACGGCCGAGGTCGGCACCATCGTGGTCGCCACCGGCTTCGACACCTACGAGCCCGAGGTCGGCGAGTTCGGCTATGGCATCGACGGGGTCGTGACCCTGCCGGAGTTCACCAAGCTGGTCGATGACTCTGCCGGCGCACAAGGTCCGCTGATCTACCAGGGCAAGCCGGTCCGCACGATCGCCTACGTCTACTGCGTCGGGAACCGGCAGCCGGCGGGCGGCAACGAGTACTGCTCGAAGTTCTGCTGCGCGGCCACCGTGCACGCCTCGCTGAAGATCGCGAAACGTGACTCCACGCTTCGCCAGTACCACCTGCACCGCGACATCCGCACCTACGGCAAGTTCGAGCTCATGTACACGGGGTCGCGTGAGAGTGGCTCGGTGTACATGAAGTTCCCGGACGAGACCCCGCCGTCGGTGGCCAAGATGGCCGACGGACGCCTCGCGGTCACCGTCGTCGACACCCAGACCGGCAACCAGGAGCTCACGCTTCCCGCCGACCTGGTGGTGCTCGTCACCGGCATGGTGCCGCGCAAGAACCAGGACCTGACCAGCGTCCTGAAGCTCCCGGTCGGCGTCGACGGGTTCTACAACGAGATCCACCCCAAGCTGCGCCCGGTCGAGACCGTCGTGGCCGGCGTGATGATCGCGGGTGCCTGCCAGAGTCCGAAGACCCTGTCGGAGAGCGTGGCGTCCGGCCTGGCTGCAGTCACCCAGAGCGCGGGGATCCTCCTGAAGGGATTCGCCGAGCTCGACCCGCTGGTGGCCACGGTGGACACGACGGCCTGCGCGGGATGCACCGACACCTGCCTGGCCAGCTGCCCGTATGACGCCATCACCACGGTCGATGCCGATGGACGCACAGTGGCGGAGATCAGCGCGGCCGTCTGCAAGGGATGCGGCGGGTGCGTCCCGGTCTGCCCGGAGAACGCGATCGACCTGCTCGGATACACCGACGCCCAGATGCGGGCCTCGATCGACAGCCTGGCAAAGGAGCCGGTCTCATGAGCACCACGCTGAGGGACCCCCGCGAGATCATCCGCGAGGAGACGATGATGCACAGCCCCATCCTCTGGGCACTGAGGGCGGGACCGCTCACCGTCCCCGAGATCGCGCAGCACATCGGCCAGCCGGCCAACGAGGTGCTGTTCTGGGTCATGGGCATGCGTCGCTATGGCCACATCGTCGAAGTCGAGGATGCGACCGACGAGGGCTACTTCCGTTACGCAGTCAAGGGGGCGACCTCGTGACCACTATCATCGACACCGAGCTCCTGTCCGACGTGCAGCTCTTCGGAGCGGCCGACGTCTCGGCGTGCTTCAGCTGCGGCACCTGCACGGCGATCTGTCCGCTGGTGGACAACGACAGCACGTTCCCGCGCCGCATCATCCGGTACGCCCAGGTGGGCATGAGGGACGAGCTGCTCTCGAGCAAGGAGCTGTGGACCTGCTACCAGTGCGGTCTGTGCTCCGACAGCTGCCCGACCGAGGCAGATCCCAGTGAGTTCATGGCCGCCGCCCGGCGGTACGCCATCGCGAGCTACGAGCCGACCGGGCTCGCCAGGATCCTGTACACGCGACCGGTCGTCGGCTCGCTCATCGCGACTGCCGTGGCTCTGTTCTTCGCCATCTTCATGTACGCCGCCCACGGCCCGCAGGACGGGGCGACACTAGCGCTCTTCACGTTCATCCCCGAGGGGCTGATCCACTGGACCGGCGTCGCGGTGATGGGCGTACTGGTGCTGGCGGGGGTCTTCGGGATCACCTCGATGGCCGGACGGGTCGCGCGAAGTGAGGGCGTCAGCCTCCGGACGATGTTCGGCGGCCGTGCGCCCCTGTCGAGCACCGTCAAGGCGCTGTGGTCCGCGCTCGGGATCGAGTCGCTGGGCCAGCGCCGGTACCGCGAGGACTGCAAGGACGACAACCCGGTCGAACCGCTGTATCGCCGACGGTGGCTGATCCATGCGCTGACAATCTGGGGTTTCCTCGGCCTGTTCAGCGCGACCATCCTCGACTGGGGCCTTGCCCTCATCGGGGTCAAGGAGACCGGGACACCGATTCCGCTGTGGTACCCCTCCCGTCTGATCGGGACCGTTGCCGGGATCTCCCTGCTGTACGGCGTGACCATGTTCATGGTCAACCGCAAGCGTCAGGTCAACCGGGCCGCCCAGCACTCCACGGCGTCGGACTGGCTGCTGCTCGTGCTGCTGTGGATCACCGGCGCGACCGGGTTCTTCATCGAGGTGGCGCTCTACCTTCCCGATGCGCCGGGGTGGGGGTACTGGGTCTTCCTGTTCCACGTCGCCGTGGCCATGGAGCTCATGCTCCTGCTGCCGTTCACCAAGTTCGCCCACGCTATGTACCGGCCCGTGGCCTTGTTCTTCTATGCCTTGGCCAAAGGCAAGTCGAAGCAGGCCGTCTGACTGCAGCGAAGATGAGCCACTGACGTCGGGGATGCCAAAGGAGTCAGTCCCGATGTCAGACGTAGGTGAGTAGGGGCCCGGAGAGATCCGGGCCCTTTCTCGTTGTCCGGCAAGCCTCCACACCTTCTCCATCTCCGATCCATCGGTCCTCCTGACTCACCGACGAGTCTGACGCTGTGATGCAGCATCGAGGCGAGCCTGGCGCCCGCCCAGCCCAAGAGGAGACACCGATGACCGTGCCAGAGGACAGAACGGACCGGAGCCGCACCCCCACCGGTGTTCCGGTTCGGGTTCCACGCCGCCCAAAGGCCTGGGGGCAGAGAGTCCGATGGACCCGGCACGCAATACAGGGTGCCCTGGTCGCGATAGTGGGCTGGCAGGCCGTGGGTCATGTGACGTCCGGCGGGGAGTCCGCAGAGGCGTGGTGCCCGCTGGGAGGATTCGAGACCCTCTGGACCCTGCTGACCACCGGGCGGACGGTGTCCCACGTCCACACGTCGAGCCTGGTGCTGGCCGTCACGGTGCTGGCGCTGGCCGTGGTCGGGCGGGGGTTCTTCTGCGGGTGGCTCTGCCCGATGGGCACGGTCCAGGAGATGGTGCATGCTGCCGGACGCGCCGTCACCGACCGGGTGCCGCCGCTTCGCCGGCTGCGCCGCAGGCTCGAGCGCGGCGGCGGCACGCGACGCTGGCGCCAGACCGACCGGGTCCTGCGATGGGGCCGCTGGCTGGTGCTGGCATGGGCGATCATCGGAGCGGGCATCACCGGGACGATGGTCTTCCGGGAGGCCGACCCCTGGATCGCGCTGCTGTCGGTGGCCGAGTTCGAGTTCAGCCTCGCGTTCGTCGTGCTGATCGCCACCCTCGTGCTGGCCCTGGTCATCGAGCGGCCGTTCTGCCGGTACGCGTGCCCGCTCGGGGCAGTGCAGTCGCTGGCCGGGAAGCTCAGCCCGATCGCCGTCCAGCGGGACGCCTCAGCCTGTCTCGACTGTGACCTGTGCAATCAGGCCTGCCCCATGGCGATCCCGGTGAACACCCGGACCCGGGTCACCGACACGTCCTGCACGGGTTGCCTCGAGTGCGTCGGGGCCTGCCCCAGCAAGGACGGCCTGGCCGTGACCCTGGCCATGCCCACCTTCCGCACTCACCGTCCGACATCTCAGGCCACCGAACCTGACCGGCAGGCTGAGGCCGCACTGGAGCTGACGACATGAGAAACCCCATCAGAGCCGGCCACCGCGACAGCACCACCGCGCCTGTCCAGGAGCTCACCATCCCTGCCGGGCGACACCCGGTACCGACCCAGACCAGACTGCACACCCGCCGGGTCCCCGTCGCGATGTATGTCCTGGCCCTGCTCGTGATCCCCGCCATCGTGGTGGTCGGGTTCATGAGCGCCGGTTTGTGGGCCACCACAGGGACGTCGATCACGGCCCAGGCGGGCACCCCTGCGGAGGATGGCGGCACCGACGGCGCAGCACCGGCAGCCCCCGCGAACCCTGCCGACGTCAAGGGGTCGATGACGGTGAAGGAAGTGATCGATGCCTTCCCGAAGATCACCGCCGCGCAGATCCTGGCCCAGTTCGGCGCCCCGCTGAGCACGCCCACCTCCACCCAGCTGAAGGACCTGGTGGAGGGCGGCAACGGCATGGACATTCCTGGCCTGCGCACCTGGCTGGAGAAA
The DNA here is from genome assembly GCA_036385355.1 of Dermatophilaceae bacterium. GTDB lineage: Bacteria > Actinomycetota > Actinomycetes > Actinomycetales > Dermatophilaceae > UBA4719. Next base: position 1,007 of record DASVKO010000132.1, on the reverse strand, counting down.
CAGGCGGCCGGATGAGAACAAGCCACACCCCGCACGCCGCGCGTCCAGGCTCCCGGGGTGCCAACGCACACCGTGCAATGGCACCCCAGGACAATCTATGCGGCATAGTAGGAACATGCTCCCGACCACATCCACCCCCACCGAGCCCCGGCGCACCCTGGAGGCAGGCGCTCGTGCCCTGCGCAGCTGGACGGTCCGGCAGCGCCTGGCAGCAGCCGGCTTCAGCGTCGGTTTCGCGCTGCTGATCGGATTTCCGACGGTTCTGATCCCCAACCCGGTCTTCGGTCGGGAGATCCCGGTCCTCGCCTGGAACTACCCCGTCTGGATAGCCACCTCGATCCTCGCCGGGATGCTGGCAGCGACGTATGTCCGCCCGGTTCGCGGCGAGGGCGACGTCCAGGAGATCGACGACCCGGACAGTGCGCCAAGCAGGTTCGGGATGGTCGGCGGCGTCCTGGCCTGGTTCGCCGTCGGCTGTCCGGTGTGCAACAAGATTGCCCTGCTCGCGCTCGGGTATTCCGGCGCCATCACCTGGTTCGCCCCCGTGCAACCCTTTCTTGCGGCGGCTGCCCTGGTGACGACTGCGGGAGCACTACTGATGCGCCTGCGAGGGCAGATCCTGTGCTCTACGTCGCCATCGATGATGACCCCCACCTGAGCTACGCCCCCCGGCGCCAACGAACCGCCTCGGCACCGGCCGTGACTGGTCGCGCTTTGACAGCAACTAATGGCGCATCACTGCGCCAGCCAGGTCGCACCCCACTGAATACCCAGCGTGACCGCCCGGAGTCGGCTCATCGGCTCCGGGCGGTTCGCCGCTGTCAGCCGCCGAATGCCACGAGGTGGCGCTGGGAGGCTGCGAGAAGGTTCTTGTAGACCTGCGTCGCGTCCGGTGCCGTGACGCCGGTCGCCGCCGTTTTCAGGTCGGTGATGTCGGTCGACTCGACGGTGCGGGCGGCGGTGTTGGCGCCGTCCATGCTGGCCGTGCCCTGGGCCAGCAGCTTGTC
>DASVKO010000131.1:0-20267 GCA_036385355.1 Dermatophilaceae bacterium | reverse complement strand
ATCATCCTGATCCCGTTGTTCGTCAAGCAGATTCACGCCTCTCGCCGGATGCAGCTCATCCAGCCCGAGATGCAGAAGATCCAGAAGAAGTACAAGGGCAAGACCGATCCTGAGTCCCGGCAGGCGATGACCCAGGAGACGATGGGTCTGTACAAGCGCACGGGCACCAACCCGTTCTCGTCCTGCCTGCCGATCCTGTTGCAGTCCCCGATCTTCTTCGCGCTCTTCCGGGTGCTCAGCAACCTCGCTGGCATTGCCTCCGGCAAGACGCCGCCGATCGGCCCCCTGACCCCGGAGGTGGCCGCTCAGGCCAACGCTTCCACGATCTTCGGTGCGCCTCTGTCTGCCACCTTCCAGCACACGCTCACCATCGTGAACGGTGTCGCGGTCTCAGCACCATCGGCCATGAACGTGAAGATGGTCTGCGTGGTGATGATCGTGCTCATGTCGGCTTCGCAGTTCACCAGCATGCGTCAGCTGATGATGAAGAACATGCCCGCGAGCGCGTTGGACAACCCGGCCGCCAAGATTCAGAAGAACATGATCTATCTGATGCCGCTGATGTTCATCTTCTCGGGGGTCACCTTCGCGATCGGTGTCCTGCTCTACTGGCTGACCACCAACCTCTGGACGATGGGCCAGCAGTTCTACACGATCAGGCGTATGCCGGCTCCCGGCTCACTTGCCGAGAAGGCCCTCGAAGCACGGCGGCTCAAGAGTGGCAAGGAACACCAGAAGTTCTCCATCCCTGGTCTGACCCAGGCGGATGAGGCAGAGGGTCCCCCGGACACTCAGGACACGCCGGCCGTCGAGGCCAAGTCCACGTCAGGTCAGCGCCAGCAGCCCAAGCGCAACAAGAAGCGGGTCAAGCCCCCGGCCCCGGGCAATGACAAGCCAGGGATGACACCGCCGGGTGCCAAACCACCTGGTTCCAGACCAGCTGGTGCCAAGCCGCCGGGTGCAAAGCCTCCGGGCGTCACACCACCCGGCGCCAAGCCGCCGGGAACCACGCACCCCGGCGCCGGCGCGAACGGTTCCGGCGGCGACGTCAGATAGCTCTGGCGGCGGTCTGGGCCCGGCGCTCCAGCGCAAGCTCCCGGATCCTGGCGAGATCCTCGGCGCTGAAGACGCCGTTGACACCGGAGATCGTGGCCAGCTTCATTCCGTGTTTGAGGCCCAGCTTGTAGATCTCCTTGACCTTCTCCCACTCGATGTTGCGGCCGACCGTGAACGTCTCGTAGCGCCCTTCGAGGGCCAGTACGACGGTCTCGGCCAGGCAGGCGTAGGCGACACCGGGCGGCAGACCGATGTTCTTCATCTTCACGTCGCCGGGCAGCTTGATCTCGCCGGACTCGACCACGAGCACATCGGGACGTTTGGCCACATCCTCCGCCGAGAGGTCCAGCGGGCGCGCGACATCCGTGATCACGCAGCCTGGCTTGACCTCCATGATGTCCAGGATTCGCTTGCCGGCGCCCGAGGTGGCGGTGACGATGAGATCCATGTCGCTCAGGTGATCGTTGGGGGTGGCCGCGACGTGCACCTCCGCGCGGGGGTTGCCTCGTTCGATGTCGTGCTTGAGGGCCAGCAGCTTTGCCGACTCCGGCGACACCAGCCACAGCTCGTCGCTGGAGAGCGCCAGCAGCCTGGCGCAGACCGACCCGATGGCCCCGCTTGCGCCCACGACCATGACCTTGCCCTTGATCCGCCCCTGCTCGTCGAGCTCGGTGAGACCGAGCTGCTGTATCGCCTCGTGCGCCGCCCACAGGGCGCCGGAGGCGCTGTAGCTGTTGCCGGTGGTGATCGGCAGCACAGACTGCTTGGCCACTGTCACGCCCGCGTCGCCGACGACCTTGGTGAACGCCCCGAGCCCCATGACCTGTGCGCCGAGCTTCTTGGCGGTCTCGGCGGCTGCGAGCAGCCGTGCGTAGGTGAACTCGGGGCTGTGGGCCATCAGCTCCTTGGGGGTTCCGCCCACCGAGATGAGCCAGCCCTCGGCCTCTGCCCCGGTGGGCGAAACGATGCCAGTGACGTGGGAGTACGTGAACGGCGGCGCGTACGCCATCGCCTTCTCGATGGCGTCGACAACCACCGGGGGCGCAACCTTGGTGATCGTCGCGAGGGGCTCGACGACTTCGAAGAACTTCTGCGACAGGGGATGGATGACGAAGGCGAACCTGCTCTTGCGCTTGGGCCCGTTCGGGTAGAGCACGCGGGGCTCAAGGCCCGCCGAGACGATCATGTCCAGCAGATCGTCGTTGGTCAGGCCCCCGGAGCCGGCAACGGTGGCCAGCATCATGGCCTCGAGCACCGCGGCCACGACGGTGACGTGGAACGGCTGAGGCGTGGAGTCGAGCACCATGTCGACACCCCGGCTGGCCAGCTCGGCGAGCCGGTCCTGCGAGATAGCGGAGCTGATGACGGTCTTGCCGGCCAGATCCTCGAGCCCGAAGCCGGTCAGCTCGTCGTAGGTGGCGACGACGACGTCACAGTCGCGCGCAGCCCTGCGCGCCATCGCGTTGCTGATTCGGCCGCCCGGTGCCTTGACCAGCGACTTCACCGGACCCGGGAGCCTGCGGACCGGCCACATCCCCACGTTCGCCGCCAGCCCGAGAACGGGGTTGGCATCGAGCCTGGCCGGCAGATCCAGCCTCAGCAGCGGGTCGGCGAACTCCAGGTTGGGCGTGAACTCGCGAAGGATCCGGGTGGTCCGGTCGTGGTTCACGCCGCCCAGGACCACGGTGCGGGCGTTGCTGAAGAACCCCGGCATCTCCGTCTGCACGTGCCGGATCGCCCACTCCTGAAGGACATCGCGCAGCCCGTGCCCGTCGGTGACCGGCACAGCCGTCGTGGCCCGCTTGACCCGTTCGATCGCCTCCAGCTCCCCGTCATACAGCCCGGCCGCTCGTGCCTCCCGGATGCCTGTGACGGCGATGGCGGCGGCCTCGTCGGCCCACTTCTGAACCAGCGACTCGGCGGCGGCGACGTCGCCGTTGGTCCCCATCCGCACGATCCGGAACTCGTGATGGAGGAAGCTCACGTGCTCGTCGTAGTCTCGCTCTGATCCTGTGAGGCTGATATGCACGATGAGTGTGGGATTGGCTTCTGGCATTGTGACTCCTGTCTTGGTGCTGGGCTACGGGAGGTGCGTGGTCAGACCATTGCCGCGGAGTCGATTTCCGGATGGTCGACCATGAAGTCCAGCAACTTTCCAGCGTAGCTCTCGAATGGCGGGCACTCCAGCCCGGTTCCGGCCAGGTCAGTGACCATGTTCGTCGTGGAGTAGGTGGTCGTCGAGGCGAAATAGTCCAGCGATTCGGCAGGCAGGCCGAGCAGGCGCTCCAACCCCGGCACCGAGCCGATCGCCGTCCGGGTGATGCCCAGCGGCAGCGGAACCCAGATCACCCGCTTGCCCAGGTGGTTTGCGAAGGAGTCGACCACCTGGCGGACGGTCGGCGGGTGGGGGTCCGTGAGGGCGTAGGTCCGCCCTAGCGACCGGTCGAGCACGGACAGCTGGTCCATCGCCTCGATGACGAAGTCCCGCGGGACCAGGGAGACCCTGACGTGGTCAATGGCGCCAACAGCCGGCACCACGGCCAGGGGAAGCTGCCGGCGCAGGAACGTCGCCAGGAAGTAGGGCCCGTCGTACTTCTGGGTCTGGCCGGTTCGGGAGTCGCCGACGACGATCCCGGGTCGGTAGACCGTCGCCGGCAGGCCTTCCGCCATCGCCGTGCGGACGAGGGCCTCTGCCTCGAACTTCGTGGACTCGTAGTGGTTGAGGAACGCCTGCCCCTCGTCGAGGGCATCCTCGGTGAACTCGCCCTGGTACCCCCCGCTGACGTAGCACGTGCTGACGTACTGCAACCTGCTGAACTTGGGGCGCGACTGGCAGAACTCCAGGATCCGCGCCGTCCCCCCGACGTTGACCTTGCGGGCTATCCCCTCGGCGACGGCCAGGTCATAGATCGCCGCCAGGTGCCAGACCTCGTTCACCTCTTCGAGGACATCGCGGAAGGCCGGATCGATCCCGAGGCCCGGGGCGGTGATGTCGCCCTCCACCAGCTCAACCCGGTCGAGGGTGTGTGGATGAGCGGCCTCGATCTCGCGGACTCGACGCTGCGCCATCTCCAGGTGCTGGGGCTGGACCAGGCAGATGGCCCGGACTCCCTCGCGACGTGCCAGCAGGCGGGGGAGCAGGGCGGAGCCGAGAAATCCAGGGAAACCGGTCATCAGTAGTGCAGTCATGCGAAATCGCCTTTCGAGGTCTTCGGCTGGAGCCCGACACCCGAGACTACGACTCCACCACGCACTGCGGGGAGTGCCATAGGTCCCTGTACGGGTGGGGGTACCGGGCGGACCGGCCGGCATGGGCCCGCGGACTGTTCGCCCCGTTCAGCATCCGGTCGTGGTCAGGAACTGCCGGGCGTAGGTGACAGCATGACGAGGAACGCGACCGGCTGGCCGGCCGCCAGCCCAGGACATGCCCGCACCCGAAAGGATCACCACCGTGATCTTCATCGTCGTCAAGTTCCCCGTACGCCCGGACCGGAGCCAGGAGTGGCTCTCTCTGGTCGAGGACTTCACCGCAGCCACCCGCGCTGAGCCGGGCAACGTCTTCTTCGAGTGGTCCAGAAGTGTCGACGACCCCGACCAGTTCGTCCTGGCGGAGGCGTTCAGGGACCGTGAGGCAGGCGAGGCGCACGTGAGCTCCGACCACTTCAGAACGGCCATGGCGCAGATGCCCGACGCGATCTCGGACATACCGCAGATCATCAACGTCGAGGCTCCCGGCGACGGCTGGACCAGGATGGCAGAGCTCCAGCCCCGGACGGATCGGTAGAGCTCCAGGCTCCAGCACCGGACGGATCGGTAGGGCTCCCGGCCCCAGCCCGGGCGTGGTCCGCGGAAGAAGCAGGTCACTGATGTTGTTGGGTCCGTCGTGAGCCTTAAAGTTGAGATCTGGTCCGACGTCGTCTGCCCGTGGTGCTATATCGGCAAGCGCCGCTTCGAGGCGGCCCTGGCGCGCTTCGCCCACCGTGACGAGGTGGAGCTGGTATGGCGCAGCTTCGAGCTCGACGTGTCCGCACCTGCGAGCACTGCCGAGCAGGGGACGTATGCCGAGCGGCTCGCGACGAAGTACGGCTTCCCGGTCGGCCAGGCGCAGGAGATGATCGACAACATGACGGCGACGGCGGCCCGGGAAGGCCTCGACTTCCGTTTTGACCTGGCCCGGCCCGGCAACACGTTCGACGCCCACCGGTTGCTGCATCTCGCCCTGGAGCACGGCAAGCAGGACGAGCTCAAGGAACGCCTGGACCGCGCGACCTTCACGGAGGGCTCCCAGGTCTCGGACCACCCGGCGCTGCGGGACCTGGCCTCGCAGGTGGGGCTGCCCGAGGCGGAGGTGGATGCCGTGCTGACCTCGGACCGCTACGCCGAGGCTGTTCGCGCCGACGAGGCGCAGGCCCGGGCGTACGGCATCAGCGGCGTCCCGTTCTTCGTCATCGATGGTCGGTACGGCATCTCCGGAGCCCAGCCCGCGGACGCCGTCCTGCAGGCGCTGGACAAGGCCTGGTCCGAGCGGACGCCGCTCACCCTGGTGACTCCGGCCGGCTCTGCGCCCTCCTGCGAGGGCGACTCCTGCGCAGTGTGAGGCCAGGGGCAGCCGGTTCGACGCCGGCCACGGTGGAAGAGGACTTCCGGTATCCCGACGTCGGAGCCTGAGGCTAGGGTGCGGTCATGACCGACTTGCTGCTCAACCCGAGGACCTACGACCCCGCCGACCTCGACCCCGAGGCACGACGCCTCCTGCGAGTGACGATCGAGTGGTTCGAGGGACGCGGCAAGACCGAGCTCAAGCGGGTCCGCCACGAACGCGAGTGGTACGCCGACTTCCTGGAGTTCATGGCGTCGGAGAAGGCCTTCGCCACCTTCCTCACGCCCGGGTCGCAGGGCGGTCAGTGGGACACCGCACGGATCTGCGCCTTCGGTGAGCTGCTGGCCTTCTACGGCCTCGGCTACTGGTACGCGTGGCAGGTCACCATCCTGGGTCTCGGCCCGGTCTGGCAGAGCGACAACGAGGCGGCCAAGGCTCGCGCCGCGCAGATCCTCCAGGAGGGCGGCGTGTTCGCGTTCGGCCTGTCCGAGAAGGCGCACGGGGCCGACATCTACAGCACCGACATGGTCCTCACCCCCGACGGCGACGGGTATCGCGCCAACGGCAGCAAGTACTACATCGGCAACGGCAACGTGGCAGGCATGGTCACGGTCTTCGGACGCAGGGCGGACGTCGAGGGTCCCGACGGCTACGTCTTCTTCGCCGTGGACAGCCAGCATCCGTCATACGAGCTGGTCAAGAACGTCGTGTCGGCGCAGATGTACGTCAGCGAGTTCCGCCTCGACGACTACCCCGTCGCGGCCGCGGACCTGCTGCACGCCGGGTCTGCTGCCTTCGACGCAGCGCTCAACACCGTCAACATCGGCAAGTTCAACCTCGGATTCGCCTCCATCGGGATCTGCGAGCACGCGATCTACGAGGCCATCACGCATGCGGACAACCGGGTCCTGTACGGCAAGCGGGTCACCGACTTCCCGCACGTGCGCCAGGGGCTGACCGATGCCTACGCGCGACTGGTCGCGATGAAGCTGTTCGGCGACAGGGCGATCGACTACGTCCGCTCCGCCTCCGCTGACGACCGGCGCTACCTGCTCTTCAACCCGGTCACCAAGATGAAGGTGACGACCGAGGGAGAGAGGGTCGTCGACGGGCTCTGGGACGTGGTGGCAGCCAAGGGCTTCGAGGCGGACACCTACTTCGAGCAGGCGGCGATGGACATCCGTGCGCTGCCCAAGCTCGAGGGCACGGTGCACGTCAACATGGCCCTGGTGCTGAAGTTCCTGCCCAGCTACCTCCTGCGGCCGGCGACGCTTCCCGAGGTGCCGAGACGGCGCGAGACCGCCGACGACGCCTTCCTGTTCCACCAGGGACCTGCCCGGGGTCTCGGGAAGGTCCGGTTCGCGGACTGGCGCACGTCGTACGACGAGTTCGCGGACGTGCCCAACGTCGCCGTCTTCCGTGAGCAGGCCGACGGGCTGGTCGACCTCGTCATGAACGCCGGGCCCGACGAGGACCAGGCAAAGGACCTCGACCTGCTCCTGGCGCTCGGCGAGCTGTTCACCCTGGTCGTCTACGGCCAGCTCATCCTCGAGCAGGCCTCGCTGACCGGTCTCGATCGCGATGTGGTTGACCAGGTCTTCGACGTGCTTGTCCGTGACTTCTCGGCCTACGCCGTGGACCTGCACGGCAAGGCCTCCTCGACCAAGGAGCAGCAGAGGTGGGCGCTCGAGCACGTCCGCAAGCCGGTGGCGGCCACAGGTCGCTATGACAGGGTCTGGCAGCAGGTCCGCGACCTGGCAGGCGCCTATGAGATGCGCCCCTAGCCAGCAACCGGCCGGTGTCGTGTCCGGATAGCCGGGCGGGGCCAGGGCTGATCCTGAGCAGCCTGCGCCGACTACGCTGACGTGCGTGCAGGTGATCCGGGAGCTGAGGGAACTCCTGCGACTTCGCGACTTCCGCAGGCTCTTCGCCGTCCGCCTGGTGAGCCAGAGCGGCGACGGGATGTTCGAGGTCGGGCTGGCGACCCTCTTCTTCTTCTCCCCCCAGAATGCGAGCACGGCGACTGGCGTCGCCGCAGCCTTCGCCGTCCTGCTGCTCCCGTTCACGGTGGTCGGTCCCTGGGCCGGCGTGCTCCTGGATCGCTGGCGCCGCCGCCAGGTGCTGTTCGTCGGCAACCTCGCGCGGGTGGCGATCACGCTCGCCATCGCGCTCATCCTCCTCACCGGTGGCCTCGGCCCCGCGGTCTACGTGCTGGCCCTGGTCAACCTCTCGGTCAACCGCTTCCTGCTCTCGGCGCTGTCGGCCTCGCTCCCGCGTGTCGTCGACGGCCGGCTGCTGCTCACGGCCAACTCCCTGACGCCCACTCTCGGCGCGGCCGCCGCGATCGCCGGCGCTGTCGCCGGCTTCGCGCTGGGCCTCGGCCTCGAACCGGGGCGGAACAGGGACGCCACGATCCTCGCGCTCGCCGCGCTCGTCTTCGCTACAGCCTCCGCGCTCGCCACCGTGATGGACCGCGACCTGCTCGGCCCTGATGCCCGGGCCGACACCGGGGCCGTGCGGCGGTCGCTGCACACGCTCGGCCGCGGCCTGGCCGACGGACTGCGCCATCTTCGTCAGCGCGGCACCCCGGCCCGGGCGCTCGCCGTGATGGCGGCCCACCGGTTCGTGTACGGCGTCGTCTTCATCGCGAGCATCCTCATCTCCCGCAACCTGCTCGAGGACCCGGCAGATGCCTCCGCCGGGCTGAGGACCTTCGGGACGGTGCTGGCCGCCTCCGCCGTCGGGTTCGCCCTCGCCGTCGTGCTGACCCCCGTCCTCACCCCGCGAACCGGACCGCACACCTGGATCGTGTACTGCCTCGTGCTGGCCGCGGCCAGCCAGCTCCTGCTCACGGCGACGATCGCCCGCTGGGCCGTGCTCGCCGGTGCGGCCGCGCTCGCCCTGGCCGCGCAGGGCGCGAAGATCGCGGTGGACACGATCGTCCAGCGGGACACGGACGACGCCTTCCGGGGCCGCGCGTTCGCCCTCTACGACGTCCTCTACAACGCGGCGTTCGTCGGCGCCGCCGCCCTCGCGGCCCTGGTTCTGCCGGACTCCGGGTACTCACCGGCGGTCTTCGCCGCGCTGGCGCTCGTCTACCTCGCAGCCGCAGCCATCTACCGGGTCAGGTCGCCGCGGGGCACTCTCCCCGCGACGACCTCCTGAGCGCGTGCGCAGCGAGATGCCCCTTCGCCTGGTGGCGATCGGTGACAGCACTGTTGAGGGGCTGGAGGACCCCGGCCCCGACGGGGTCTACATCGGGTGGGCCGACAGGTTCGCCCGCCACCTGGACGTGCTGCACCCGGGCCTGCTCTATGCCAACCTGGCGGTGCGCGGGCAGACCGCGGGCGAGGTCCGCGAGACCCAGCTGCGGCCGGCGCTGGCCTTGACGCCTGACTTCGCCGTGGTCGTGGCCGGCGTCAACGACCTGCTGCGACCGAGGCTCGACCGCGCGGCGCTGCGCGATGACCTGTTCGCGATGCACGCCGGGCTGGCCGCGACCGGCGCCCGGGTCCTCACCTTCACGATGCCGGACATGGCGCGGGTCGCGCCGCTCGCGGTCGTGCTGCGCGGGCGGCTGCAGTTCCTGAACTCGGTGACCTTCGAGTGCCGCGAGCGGTACGGCTCCATCGTCGTCGACCTCGCGGCGGCGCCCACCGCGAGCCATCCGGCGTTGTGGCACACCGACCGGCTGCATGCCAACAGCGAGGGACACCGCCGTATCGCCGCCGCGCTGTCCGAGGCCGTCGGGTATGAGGTGGGGGACTGGAGGGCGGAGCCGCCACCGGCGCCGAAGCCGGGTCGCGCGCGCGTCGCCTTCGGCGAGGCCGCCTGGGTTGGCTCGCACCTGCTCCCGTGGGCCTGGGAACGCGTGCGCGGGCAGTCCTCGGGGGAGGCCCTCACCTGCAAGCGACCCGACCTGTTGCCGGTGACCTGATGAGCCCCCGCCGGCCATGATCGGCGGTGGGCCGTCGCTCTGCCGGTGGCCGTCCTCGTCAGGATCTTTGCGCGAACATCCTTGGTGGCTCAACGGTGCCTCAACTCGGACCCCATTATCCCCCACAGCGCGCTACCGTGTTTCCGTCAGTGCCCGAGACTGCAGGGGAGATACGACATGCGGCATGAATGCGTCGACGGGAACCAGGCCGCAGCCGGGGTTGCGTATGCCCTCAGCGAGCTGGTGACCCTCTACCCGATCACCCCTTCGTCCCCGATGGGGGAGTTCGCCGATGCCTGGGCATCGAGCGGCCGGACCAACCTGTGGGGCGCGGTGCCCCGGGTGGTCCAGATGCAGAGCGAGGGGGGCGCGGCCGGCGCCCTGCACGGCGCGCTGCAGACCGGGGCGCTCGCGACGACCTTCACCTCGTCCCAGGGCCTGCTTCTCATGCTGCCCAACATGTTCAAGATCGCCGGCGAGCTGACCTCGGCGGTCATCCACGTCGCCGCCCGCTCGCTCGCCACGCATGCCCTGTCGATCTTCGGCGACCACTCCGACGTGATGGCCGCACGAAGCACCGGCTTCGCCATGCTGGCCTCCGGCTCGGTGCAGGAGGCACAGGACCTGGCCCTGGTCGCCCACCTCGCCACCATGGCGACCCGCGTGCCGTTCCTGCACTTCTTCGACGGGTTCCGCACCTCCCACGAGCTGAACCGGGTGGACATGCTCGAGCAGGAGGACCTGCGGGCCCTGGTCGACGACGCGGGCGTCCTGGCGCACCGTGGACGGGGGCTGACCTCCCAGCACCCGGTGCTGCGGGGATCGGCGCAGAACCCGGACGTGTTCTTCCAGTCCCGCGAGGCGGCCAACCCCTTCTACGACGCGGTGCCGGCCGCGGTTCAGGACGCCATGGACCGGCTGGCCGAGCGCACCGGGCGCGCCTACAGGCTGGTGGAGTACGACGGGCACCCCCAGGCTGACCGGGTCATCGTGATCATGGGTTCCGGCGCGGGCGCCGTCCAGGAGACCGTCGAGGAGCTCAACCGCAGCGGGGAGCGCGTGGGTGTGCTCACCGTTCGGCTCTACCGGCCGTTCCCGGCCGCCGAACTGGTCGCCGCGCTGCCCGCGTCCGTTCGTCGCGTCGCAGTGCTCGACCGCACCAAGGAGCCGGGCGCGTTCGGCGAGCCGCTCTTCCTCGACGTCATCGCGACGCTGGCCGAAGCCGTCAGCAGCGGGCTGCGTGACCCGGCCACCATGCCGCGGGTGACCGGCGGTCGCTACGGGCTCTCGTCGAAGGAGTTCACCCCGGCCATGGTCAAGGGAGTCTTCGACGAGCTCGGCTCAGAGGCACCGCGCCCCCGCTTCACCGTCGGCATCGTCGACGACGTGACCCGCCTGTCCGTTCGGCCCGACGCCGATTTCGAGCTGCCCGTGCCCGAGGGAGACGTCCGTGCGGTCTTCTACGGGCTGGGCGCTGACGGCACCGTCGGTGCCAACAAGAACACCGTCAAGATCGTGAGCGAGCAGAGCGACCTGCACGCCCAGGGCTACTTCGTCTACGACTCGAAGAAGGCCGGCGGGATCACCGTCTCCCACCTGCGGTTCTCCCGTGAGCCCATCCGGTCCACGTACCTCATCGAACGGGCCGACATCGTGGCCTGCCACCAGTTCAACTTCCTGTTCACCCAGGACATTCTCGCCGTTGCCAAGCCGGGCGCCACAGTCCTGCTCAACGCCCCGTACCCGCCCGAGGAGGTGTGGGACGTCCTGCCGGAGAAGGTCCAGCGGGCCATCGTCGAGAAGAACCTGACAGTGCACGTCATCGACGCTCACCGGGTGGCCGCCGACAACGGCCTTCGCGGGCGCATCAACACCGTCATGCAGCCATGCTTCTTCGCCCTCTCGGGGATCCTGCCCCGGGAGCAGGCCATCGATGCGGTCAAAGCCGCGGTGGAGAAGACCTACGGCCGGCGCGGGCGCCAGGTGGTCGAGCGCAATCTCACCGCGGTCGACGCCTCCCTGGCCGAGATGCACCAGCTCACGGTGCCGGCCGGGGTCACCTCGACCACGCCGATGCGCGAGGTGGTCCCGCCGGGGTCGCCCGACTTCGTGACCAGGGTCACCGCTCGCATCCTCGCGGGCGAGGGTGACCTGCTTCCGGTGAGCGCGCTGCCGGTGGACGGGACCTTCCCGACCGGCACCACCAGGTACGAGAAGCGGGCGCTGGCCCAGGAGATCCCGATCTGGGACGCCGACATCTGCATCGACTGCGGCAAGTGCGCCATCGTGTGCCCGCACAACGCGATGGGGATGAAGGTGCTCCCGCCCGAGAACCTGGACGGCGCGCCGGACACCTTCGAGACCAAGTCCTTCACGTCCCGTGACCTGGCGACTCCGCACCTGCTGAGCATCCAGGTCGCCCCTGACGACTGCACCGGGTGCGGGGTGTGCGTGGAGCAGTGTCCGGCGATCAGCAAGAGCGTGGTCGGGCACAAGGCCATCAACATGGAACCGGTCGCCGAGCACCGGGACCGCGAGCGGGCCAACTACACCTTCTTCGAGACCATCCCCGAGCTCGACCGCGGGCTGCTCCCGCACGACACCATCAAGGGCTCGCAGGTGCTCCAGCCGCTGTTCGAGTTCTCGAGTGCGTGCGAGGGGTGCGGCGAGACGCCATACCTTCGCCTGCTCACCCAGCTCTTCGGCGACCGGATGATCGTGGCGAACGCGACGGGATGCTCCTCGATCTACGGGGGGAACCTGCCGACCACGCCCTGGAGCCGCAACGCCGAAGGCCAGGGCCCGGCCTGGTCCAACAGCCTGTTCGAGGACAACGCCGAGTTCGGCCTGGGCATGCGCCTGGGCAAGGAGCAGGGCAAGGCGACCGCGCGGGCACTGGTGAGCACCCTGGCCGACGCGATCGGTCCCGACCTGGCCCGCGAGATCCTGGACGCGGACCAGTCCGACGAGGCGGGGGTCGGCGCCCAGCGCGAGCGGGTGGCGCGCCTGCGCGAACGGCTGGGCACCCTCGGAGGCGACTCTGCCGCAACCCACCTGTCGAGCCTGGCCGACGACCTGGTGCGCAGCGACGTGTGGATCATCGGCGGCGACGGCTGGGCCTACGACATCGGCTACGGCGGGCTCGACCACGTGCTGGCCTCCGGTGAGAACGTCAACGTGCTGGTGCTCGACACCGAGGTCTACTCCAACACCGGCGGCCAGGCGTCCAAGGCCACCCCCAGGGGCGCGGTGGCGAAGTTCGCCACCGCGGGCAAGTCAACCCCGAAGAAGGACCTGGGCGTCCTGGCGATGCAGTACGGAAACGTCTACGTCGCCCAGATCGCGCTCGGGGCCAACGAGGTTCAGACGGTCCGGGCCCTGCATGAGGCCGCCGCGTGGCCCGGCCCGTCGCTGGTGCTGGCCTACTCCACCTGTATCGCGCACGGCATCGACATGAAGTACTCCATGACGCACATGCGGGACGCGGTCAAGAGCGGCCACTGGCCCCTCTACCGGTTCGCCCCCGGCGCTGAGGAGCACACCAAGCCGTTCCGGCTCGACTCGCGAAAGCCCGCGATGCCGCTGAGCGAGTTCGCGCGGGCGGAGGCCCGCTTCGCCATGCTGGAACGTTCCGACCCTGACCGGGCACACCATCTGATGGCCCTTGCCCAGGCCGACGTCGACGAGCGCTGGCACTACTACGAGCAGCTCGCCGGGGTCGAACGCAGCGTGCCGCACGAGCCCGGGGCGATCGTCGACCCCGAGGGCGTGGCCACCGAGGAGGTGCCGAAGTGACCGCTGAACCGGCAGTCGTGACCGCTTTCGACCTGTCCACCACGTATCTCGGGCTGCGGCTGCGCACCCCGCTGGTGGCCTCGTCCGGGCCGTTGACCTCCCGGATCGACTCGCTGCTCGCCCTGGAGCAGGCCGGCATCTCCGCAGTCGTGCTGCCCTCACTGTTCGAGGAGCAGGTCGAGCACGAGGAGATGCAGGCCGATCGCCTGGGCGACCTCTACACGGACAGCAATCCGGAGGCCACCGGCTACTTCCCCGACCAGGCGGACCACGAGTCGGTTGCCGACCGCTACCTGCGTCACGTCGAGGAGGCGAAGAACGCCCTGTCGATCCCTGTGATCGCCAGTCTCAACGGAGTGACCCCGGGCGGCTGGGTGAGGTACGCGCGACTGCTCGAGCTTGCCGGCGCCGATGCGCTCGAGCTCAACCTCTACGGGGTCGCTGCCGACATCAACATGTCTGGGCGTGAGGTCGAGGACGACCAGGTGGAGCTCGTCGCCCTGGTCAAGGCGTCCCTCTCGATCCCGCTCGCGGTCAAGATCGGTCCCCACTACAGCGCGTTGGGCCATCAGGCCGCCCGGCTCATCGATGCGGGGGCAGACGCCCTGGTGCTGTTCAACCGTTTCTACCAGCCCGACATCGACCCCCGGACCCGGAAGGTTGCGCCGGCGCTGGAGCTGTCGACGTCCGCTGAGCTGCGGCTGCCGCTGCGCTGGACCGCCATCCTCTCCGGACGGGTCGAGGCGTCGCTGGCCGTGACCACCGGGGTTCACACCGGCGCCGATGTCGCCCGCTGCCTGCTGGCCGGCGCCGACGTGGCGATGATGACCTCGGCACTGCTGGAGAACGGCCCCGAGCATGTCGCCACCGTCGAGCGTGAGCTTGTCGCGTGGGCCGCGGAGTCAGGCTTCGAGTCGGTGGAACAGCTCAAGGGCAGCGTCAGCCAGCGCAACGTCGCGGACCCGTCCGCCTTCGAGCGGGCGAACTACATGGCCGCCCTGATCAACTTCGCCAGCACGTTCCGCTGAGGCTCTGCACTCGGCCACTCGGCCACTCGGCCACCTGCCACCTGCCACCTGCCGGGCTGGCGGGCTGGCGGGCTGGCGGGCTGGCGGGGCTGACTCGCGGTCGCAGAGACCGGGCGTGGCCTGCTACTCGTCCTCCTCGTCCCAGATCCGGGTCTTCTTGACCTTGACCTTGACCGGCTTGCCGGGGACTGCTGAACCGGCCGGCGCCGGCGCGCGGGGGTCTGAGCCCTCGAGGTGCTCACGCCGGGCGCCCACGAAGACCAGGACGAAGCCGACAGGGGCGGCGAGCCACCACTGCAGGGCGTAGGCCAGGTGCGGCCCCTGCCCGGTGTCCGGACTCTCCAGCGCCTGGGGATGTTCGATGCGTTCACCGGGCTGCCCGACCTCGGAGCGCCGGATCAGGTAGGCGCCGTACAGCGTGGCGCCGGTCTGTGCCCGGGCCTCGGAGAGGTTGATCGACGCCAGCTGCCCGTTCGTCATCTGTCGTCCCATGCTCGGTTCACCGACCCGGAGCCAGCCGGTGACCGTGACGTCTCCGGTGGGGGTGTCCGGCGTCCGGGATGGCTCGGCAGCGCTGCGTCCGTTGGGGATCCACCCGCGGTCGACCAGTAGGGAGGTGCCGTCGGCCAGGTCCAGGGGAACCACGACCTCGTACCCGAACACCCCGTTGTTCGGGCGGTTCCGCACGAGCATGAGGTGCTGGGCGTCATACCGGCCCGTCGCGGTCACCCGCGTCCACTCCTGCGCGCGGGGGAGGCTGGCATCGGGGACGGGCATCGCCCGGGACAGCGGAACGGGGCTGGCGAAGTAGTGGTTGTCGATCCGCTCAGCCCTCGCCGCCTTGTCCTCGTGCCGGTGCCACTGCCAGCGGCCGAGGAAGAAGCAGGCGATCGCGAAGAGGGCTGCGACCAGCAACGCGCCAAGCCAACGACGCGACATCACTACCCTGAGCACCTGACGACCGTACCTTCCCGCCCCTGGCGGTATGAGGAGCCGGGGGAGCGTGGACCTCCACCAGCGGAACTTGTGGGGACGAGGGGTCTCAGCCCATCTCGTCGGTGAGGTCCGCGACCGCGACGGCGTCCTTCAGGAATCCTCGTTTGGACAGGAAGTCGGAGAGCGGGTCGGCGTGCGTGTCGCAGGCCAGCCAGACCTTGCGGCGCTCGGGCGTGTGCAGCTTCGGGTTGTTCCACAGCAGGCCGTAGGACGCGTTGACCCGGCAGCCCTTGGCGCTGCAGACGACCGGCCGGTCCTGCCGCGGGGACGCGTCCATGCTCATCGGGGTTGCTCCTCATCGGGACGACGGGGTGCGAGCTGTGGGGTCGCTCCGCTGTTCGGTGTCACGTTCGGTGTCACGTTTGGTGTCACCGGCCCAGGATCCGAGCCGCCGCGCGGCCTCTTGGCATTGGCAACCACGACGGCGATATACGGCAGGATCACGGCGCCGACGACAGAGATCCAACCTACCACCGTCCAGTGGAACACCCCGAGCGCGAAGACCGCGAGCACGAAGCAGGCGGTGCGGATCCCCATGGACAGCAGATAGCGATGCATCCGGCCCCGCTGCTCCTCCTGGAGCGACGCCGGCAGGCCGGTGACGGCGTACACCTGGCCGGCTGGACGGGAACTGCGTTTCCTCACAGCACGACGATAGCCGGGGTGCATGCGAGGTACTCGCCGGTAGTCGGCTAGCGTCTATCCTTGCCCGCCCGGTTGAGCGCGCGCCCGTTCATCAGACAGGTGTCCGGACCCGACTCTCGTGGAGGAACCAATGGCTGAACCTCGCAACGTCCTGATCACCGGCGGCAACCGGGGCATCGGCCTCTCGATCGCCCGTGCCTTCGTCGCGGCCGGTGACAACGTCGTGATCACCCACCGTTCCGGCGAGCCACCCGAGGGACTGCAGGGCGTGATCTGCGAGGTGACCGACAGCGACTCGGTGAACGCCGCGTTCACGGCCGCCGAGGAGAAGCTCGGCGGACCGGTCGAGGTGCTCGTGGCCAACGCGGGAATCACTCGCGACGGCCTGTTGATGCGGATGAGCGACGAGGACTTCGACGCGGTGGTCGACACCAACCTGGCCGGCGCCTTCCGCTGTGCACGCCGCGCGAGCAAGGGCATGATCAGGCTGCGCAGGGGCCGCATCGTCTTCATCTCCAGCGTGGTGGGGCTCTACGGCTCGGCGGGACAGGCGAACTACTCAGCGAGCAAGTCGGCCCTGGTGGGGCTGGCGCGCTCGATCTCGCGGGAGCTGGGAGGCCGGGGGATCACCGCCAACGTCGTGGCGCCGGGTTTCATCGAGACCGACATGACCGCCGAGCTGGCGCCGGATCTCAGGAAGACCTACCTGGCGGGTATTCCGGCCGGCCGGTTCGCCACCCCGGAGGAGGTCGCCGCGGTCGTGACCTTCATCGCGTCCCGGGATGCGGCGTACATCACCGGCGCCGTCATCCCGGTCGACGGCGGCCTTGGCATGGGTCACTGAACCCGAACCCGAACCGAACCTGACCCCGAACGTTGATCCGGAAGGACAGAGCATGTTGTT
This sequence comes from Dermatophilaceae bacterium, assembly GCA_036385355.1. Taxonomy (GTDB): domain Bacteria; phylum Actinomycetota; class Actinomycetes; order Actinomycetales; family Dermatophilaceae; genus UBA4719. The sequence goes on along the minus strand of DASVKO010000131.1, from coordinate 3,306 downwards.
GAAAGGCAAGAAGCTGCTGATCACGGGTGTCCTGATGGACTCCTCGATCGCTTTTCACGTGGCCAAGCTGGCCCAGGAGGAGGGCGCCGAGGTCGTGCTGACCTCGTTCGGCCGTGCGATGAAGATCACCCAGGCCATCGCCAAGCGGTTGCCGTCGACCCCGCAGGTCGTCGAGCTGGACGTCACCAACAAGGAGCACCTCGACTCCCTGGCGGAGCGGCTCGGCGAGCACGTCGACCACCTCGACGGCGTGCTGCACTCGATCGGCTACGCCCCTCCCGGCGCCTTCAACTTCCTCGAGGGCAGCTGGGAGGACGTCGCGACCGCGGTGCACGCCTCGGCGTACTCCCTCAAGGCGCTGGCCATGGCCACGCTCCCGTTGATGCCCGACGGTGGCAGCGTGGTCGGCCTGACCTTCGACGCGAAGTTCGCGTGGCCGATCTATGACTGGATGGGTGTGGCCAAGGCCGCCTTCGAGTCCACCAGCCGCTACTGCGCCCGCGACCTGGGCCCCAAGGGCGTCCGGGTGAACCTCGTCGCGGCCGGCCCCATCCGCACGACCGCAGCCAAGTCCGTCCCCGGGTTCGAGACGTTCGAGGAGTCCTGGAACGCCAAAGCGCCTCTGGGCTGGAGCGTCAGCGACCCGGTTCCCGCGGCGAAGGCGTGCGTGGCGCTGTTCTCCGACTGGTTCCCGGCCACCACCGCCGAGATCGTCCACGTCGACGGCGGCTTCCACGCGATGGGGTGAGCCAGGTGGATGCCGCAACTGCACGGGTGACGGTCACCGAGGTCCGGGTTCTGGAGGGGCCCAACCTGTACTTCCCGCGACCCGCGATCAAGGTCATCGTCGGTTGTCCGGGTTACCTGAGCGTCGATGAGACGACGCTGCGGGCCCTCAGCACGCGGCTGGGGATGCGGGTGGTCCGCCCGGGCTCGCCTGGCTCGGAGCAGCGTCAGCGGGCGGTCATGCGGCTGGTGGCGCACGTGGTGCACCGGATCGCGGCCTCGGCGGGCACCACCAGGCTGGGCGTTCGTGTTCGCACCGGCGGGTCACGCGATGAGGTGGTCGTGGCCTTCCCGTGGCGCTGGCGCGGTCGTGGCCTGGCACTGGGCCAGTCCCTGGGACCGGCCCTCGCAGGGCTGCTCGACCCGGACGAGGCGGCGCAGGACGGCGCCCTGCGCGCGGCCGTCGAAGCGGTGGCCGGCGCGGACCAGGGTGCCCGGTACAGCATGACCAAGCCGAGGATCCCGGTCGCCTCGGTGACCGGGACCAACGGCAAGACGACCACGACGCGCCTGCTCGGACACATGGGTATGACGGCCGGCCTGGTCACCGCGTGGAGCGCCACCGATGGTGTGGTCGCCCAGGGAGTGATGGTGGAGCCGGGGGACTACTCGGGTCCGGCGGGTGGCCGCCGGGTCCTGGCCACGCCGGGGGTTCAGCTCGGCATTCTCGAGACGGCCCGCGGCGGCCTCCTCCTGAAAGGCATGGGTATCTCGGTCAACGACGTCAGCGTGGTGACGAACGTCTCGGCGGACCACCTCGGGGAGCAGGGCATCGAGACCGTCGACCAGCTGGCCGAGGTCAAGGCGATCGTCACGAAGATCACCAGACCCGGCGGCTGGGTGGTCCTCAACGGCGACGACCCCCGGGTGTGGGCCATGCGGGTGGGGATCAGGGCCCGGCCGTGGGTGTTCAGCCTCGACCCCGACTCACCGGCCCTTCGGGAGTCGCTCGGCGCCGGCGGGCGCGGCATCACGGTTCTGGACGGTGACGTGGTCGTGCTGGCGCCCAACGCCGACCCCGACCATCTGAGCGCGATCCTGGACGTGCCGATGACGCTCTCGGGGCTCTCCGAACACAACACCGCCAACGCCCTGGCCGCCGCCGCCGCCGCCCTCGGCCTCGGTCTGCCACGGGAGGCGGTCGTGCAGGGGCTGCGCACCTTCGCTCCCGACCCGCGCTTCAACCCCGGCAGGATGAACGTGTACTCGCTGCCGCTTGCCGGTGGCGGTGCAGCGACCGTGATCATCGACTTCGCGCACAACGAGGCCGGCCTGGAGGCACTGCTCCGCGTCGCGGAGGGTCTGCGGCCGCCCGGGTCCGCGGTGCATCTCGGACTCGGCTCGGGAGGCGACCGGACGGACGAGATCCTGCAGGGTCTCGGTGAGCTGGCCGGCCGCCGCGCCGACCGGGTGTCCATCGTCCACAAGGCGAGCTACCTGCGTGGTCGTGAGATGGCCGACCTCGAGCTGCAGCTACGCGTCGGGCTGGCCCGGGTCGGTGTCGCAGAGAACGACTCGTACCCCACCGAGCTCGACGGGTTGCGGGCCCTGGTCGCGATGGCCGGCGAGGGTGACGTGCTGGCGGTCATGGTGCACGCCGACCGGGTGATCCTCGACGACTGGCTCATCGGGAACGGTGCCACCCCCGACTCCGCCAGGGACATCCGCAAGAAGGTCATCGCCTCCCGCGGGGAGCATGAGCACGAGGCCGCGATCGCCGACCTGCGGGCCCTGCCGGATGCCCGGGCCCGGGTGTCTGCGGCCCGGACGTTGCTCGACACCGGCCCCGGCGACCCGCGACTGATCTTCGAGCTGGCCAGCGCTCACGACAGCGCAGGTGACGGGCAGACGGCGATTGCGCTGTACGAGACGGCACTTGGCGCCGGGCTGCGGGAGCCGCACCGTCACCGCGCGCTGCTCCAGCAGGCATCGGGCTACCGCAGCGTCGGCGACCTCACGGCGGCGCGCGCGATCCTGGACGCGCTGTGCGGGGAGCGCCCCGGCAGTGCGGCCGTCGCTGCCTTCCGGGCGCTGACCATGCTGGATCAGGGCGAGGCCCCGGCCGCCGTGGCAGATCTGATCAACGTCCTGCTCTCGCGCTCCGGCGAGGCCGATGACGAGGCCTACCGGGCGGTCCTGCATGACCAGGTCGCGGAGCTCGGATGACCTGCGTGCTGAGGTACGCAAGGTCACCGATCGATTCCAAGCGGTAAGCGGAGATCGCGAACCTAGGGACCGTGCGGGTGGTGAGGCCACAAACCTAGGGACCGTGCGGGTGGTGAGGCCACAAACCTAGGCCGAAGTTACGGGCGGTTTGAGGGCTGACTGCAGTGTTGACCTGCGGTCTTGCTTGGTTCGTGCTTGATATATGTAGCCAAGTCTAGGGTGTGTCGTGAACCCGCTCTCACGTTCTGTTCCATTATGCTGTGCGGTATGGCGAAGCACACAGGGGCGATGCATGTAGCCAAGGTTTCGAAGAAGTATGTGACCAAGGATGGGATCAGCCGCGAGTCGGTGGCC
>DASVKO010000130.1:0-3956 GCA_036385355.1 Dermatophilaceae bacterium | reverse complement strand
GCCCTCATCGACCCGGTCGGCCACCCACAGCAAGGCCAACTCGCGCAGCGCCGCCAGGTTGCCGACCCGGAAGTAGTTGCTCAGCGCCGCGTCGACCTTGCTCGGGGCGTAGATGTTGCCGTGAGCCATCCGCCGGCGCAGCGCCTCCGGGGTCTGGTCTACCAGGTGTATCTGCGCGGCCGACCGGACCACGGAGTCGGGGACCGTCTCGCGCTGGGCCACGCCGGTGATCTTCTCGACCAGGTCGTTGATGCTCTCCAGGTGCTGAATGTTCAGCGTCGAGAGGACGTCGATGCCGGCGTCGAGCAGCATCTGGACGTCCTGCCAGCGCTTGGCGTTGGGTGAGCCGGGAATGTTGGTGTGCGCGAACTCGTCGATCAGCGCCAGCTCGGGGCGCCGGGCGATGATGGCCGCCACGTCCATCTCGGTGAACGTGGCGCCGCGGTAGTCCAGCTCTCGGCGGGGGACGACTTCCAGCGCCGCAACGGCCTGCTCGGTGCGGGCCCGCCCGTGGCTCTCGATGAATCCCACGACCACGTCGGTGCCACGTTCGGCGCGGCGGTTGCCTTCGTCGAGCATGGCCAGAGTCTTGCCCACGCCGGGCGCAGCACCGAGATAGATGCGGAGACTGCCTCTGACCATGCCCATCAGTGTGCCGGAGTCGCTAGCTCAACGTCGCGAGAGCGACGTTGAGGCGCAGCACGTTGACGACCTCGGTGCCGAAGATTCCGGCCACCGGGTGCTCGGTGTGGTCGGTGACCAGGGCCAGGACGCGGCCGGCGTCCAGCTTGCGGGTGGCCGCGACCCGGTAGGCCTGCTGCTCGGCGTAAGCCACACTGATGTGGGGGTCGAGCCCGGACCCCGAGGACGTGACCGCGTCAGCTGGTACGTCGGCGGGGGCCACAGTGTGCCCGGGGACGGAGTCGAACGCGGCCACGGACTCCTTGGCCGTCGTGATCGCCGCGATCAGATCCGGGTTCTCGGGGCCGAGGTTGGTGGCGCCCGAGGCGGTGGGATCCCACGACCCGGCCGACGGTCGGGGCTGGAACCACTGCGGCAGCGGGTTTTTCTTGTCGTCGTTAAAGGACTGGGCGAGCAGCGAGGATCCGACGGTCGTGCCGTTCACCGTGATTTGGGAGCCGTTGGCCTTGGTCGGGGCGATCACCTGGGCGACAGCGGTGATGGCCAGGGGGTAGGCGACGCCGAGCACCACCGTGAGCACGAGCAGTGCGCGGAGAGCGGCGAGGTGCTGGCGCAGCCAGCCGGGGAGCGAGGACATGGGGGTCACCTGATTCCGGGGATGAACTGGACGATGAGGTCGATCACCTTGATGCCGATGAACGGTGAGAGGAGACCGCCCAGGCCGTAGATCAGCAGGTTGCGGCTGAGCAGCTTCGAGGCGACAGCCGGCCGGTAGGCCACCCCCCGCAGGGAGAGTGGGATCAGCGCGGCGATGATCAGGGCGTTGAAGATGATCGCCGAGAGGATCGCCGACTGCGGCGAGTGCAGTCGCATGATGTTCAGCGAGTCGAGGCTGGGGAACACCGCGACGAACATCGCCGGGATGATCGCGAAGTACTTCGCGACGTCGTTGGCGATGGAGAACGTGGTCAGTGCCCCGCGGGTGATCAGCAGTTGCTTGCCGATCTCCACGATCTCGATGAGCTTGGTCGGGTCGGAGTCGAGGTCGACCATGTTGCCGGCTTCCTTGGCCGCCGAGGTTCCGGTGTTCATCGCGACGCCGACGTCGGCCTGGGCGAGGGCCGGGGCGTCGTTGGTGCCGTCACCGGTCATCGCGACCAGCACCCCGCCCTCCTGTTCCCGGCGGATCAGTGCCATCTTGTCCTCGGGGGTGGCCTCGGCCAGGAAGTCATCGACGCCGGCCTCGCGGGCGATCGCCGCGGCGGTGAGCGGATTGTCACCGGTGATCATCACCGTGCGAATGCCCATCCGGCGCAGCTCGTCGAACCGCTCGCTCATGCCGGGCTTCACGATGTCCTTGAGGTCGATCGTCCCGAGCACGCTGACCCTCCCGCCGCCCGCACGCGCGACCAGCAGCGGTGTTTTGCCGGCGGCGGAGATCTCCTCGACCGTGCGCTCGGTCTCGGCGGGCACGGTGCCGCCGAGTTCGCGCACCCACGCCGTGACCGACGCCGCGGCGCCCTTGCGCAGCTGCTCGCCCCCGGGCAGGTTGATCCCGCTCATCCGGGTCTGCGCCGTGAACGCAACGACCTCGGCACCCTCGGGCAGCCGGGCGGAATCCTTGCAGATCTCGTCGGCCAGAGTGACGACACTGCGTCCCTCGGGTGTCTCATCAGCCAGGCTCGACAGCCGGGCCGCCTCGACGAGCTCACGTACCCCGGTGCCGCCCACCGGGACGAAGTCGCTCGCCTGACGGTTACCCAGGGTGATCGTGCCGGTCTTGTCCAGCAGCAGCACGCCGACGTCGCCGGCGGCCTCCACCGCCCGCCCGGACATGGCGAGCACGTTGCGCTGCACCAGCCGGTCCATGCCGGCGATACCGATGGCCGACAGCAGCGCGCCGATGGTGGTCGGGATCAGGCAGACCAGCAGCGCGACGAGCACGATGATGTCCTGCTGCGCCCCGGCGAAGATCGCGAACGGCTGCAGCGTGACGACGGCGAGCAGGAACATCACTGTCAGGCTGGCCAGCAGAATGTTCAGGGCGATCTCGTTCGGGGTCTTCTGCCGTGCGGCGCCCTCGACCAGGCGGATCATCCGGTCCAGGAAGGTTTCACCCGGCTCGCTGCTGATCTTCACCACGATCCGGTCCGACAGCACCCGGGTACCGCCGGTGACCGCCGAACGGTCGCCGCCGGACTCACGGATGACGGGCGCGGACTCCCCGGTGATCGCCGACTCGTCGACGCTGGCCACCCCGTCGACGACGTCGCCGTCGCCGGAGATGAGTTCCCCGGCCTGCACGACGATGTAGTCACCGACGTGCAGGCCGGTGCCGGGCACGTTCTCCTCGCGGGCGCCACTGACCGCCTCGCCCGGCGACCAGCCGATGAGCCGGCGGGCGACCGACTCCGACCGGGCACGGCGCAGGGCATCGGCCTGCGCCTTGCCCCGCCCCTCGGCGACGGCCTCCGCCAGGTTGGCGAAGACGACGGTGATCCACAGCCAGACCACGATGGACCAGGAGAACAGACTGGAGTGGCGTACGGCCAGGACCGTCGAGAACAGTGCCCCGAGCTCCACGATGAACATGACCGGGTTGCGCCACAGGGTGCGCGGGTCCAGCTTCGCCAGCGCGGAGGGCAGCGACCTCCACAGCAACTTCGGGTCGAGTACACCCTTGCCTACCGCCGGGGACGGGCCGTGGTGCGCGGCGGGGGGTTCGGTGATGACAGCAGTCATGGTCAGTGGAGCCCTTCAGCGAGTGGCCCGAGAGCGAGGGCCGGCATGTAGGTGAGCAGGGTGACGATGAAGACGACGCCGATGACCAACCCGACGAACTGCGGGCGGTGCGTGGGCAGCGTCCCGGCGGTGGCCGGCACGGGTCTCTGACGGGCCAGGGACCCCGCCAGGCCCAGCACGAAGATGATCGGCAGGAACCGGGCCAGCAGCATGCACAGTCCCAGCGCAGTGTTCAGCCACGTCGTGTTGGCGGAGATGCCCGCGAAGGCGGATCCGTTGTTGTTCGACGCCGAGGTGAACGCGTAGATCATCTCGGTGAATCCGTGCGGGCCGCTGTTCAGCAGGGCGGCGCGCTGGCCCGCCGTACTGATCGCCAGCGCCGCACCGATGAGCAGCACCGCGGGGGTGGCCAGGATGTACAGGCTGGCCATCTTGATCTCCCGCGCGGAGATCTTCTTGCCCAGGTACTCCGGTGTCCGCCCGACCATCAGCCCGGCGAGGAACACGGCCAAGACCGCGATGATCAGCATGCCGTACAGGCCGGAACCGACCCCGCCGGGCGCGATCTCACC
>DASVKO010000129.1:0-3906 GCA_036385355.1 Dermatophilaceae bacterium | reverse complement strand
ACCATCTCCTCCACCACCACTGACCCCTTGCCGTCGCGGAGCTGACGCAGGTAGAAGTCGCGATCGACCCCGTCGACTCCCTGAGTCCTCTGCCAGCCGAGGAAGATATCGCTCGAGGCCTGCATCAGATGCTGACCGTTCACCACTCGCTCGCCCTGGTTCTTGAAACCACTGGTCCTGACGAATCCCGAGAGCACCGAGGCCTGGGCCTCCTTGGCCTGCAGGAACAACGGGTCGCCGCCGTCGAGACCCTCGAAGAGCAGGATCCAGGCCCGGGTGCCGACGCTGCCGACCCCGACGACCTTGCGCGCCAGCTGGGCCAGCCTGAACTGCTCCAGCAGGTGGCGACGGTCCCACTGAAGGGTGCGGCGGTAGGACCTGATCAGGATCTTCAGCTGCTCGTACGTCGCCTCCGCCTGATCCTCCCCCCACAGCTCCTCGACCGGCACCAGCAGCGGCGGCTGGCTCCGGATGCGCGCCCGACCGTCGACCGTCTGGGTGAGCTTGGCCAGCGCCTGTAGGCTGTCCCGGTGGGTCGCCTTCTCCAGGGCCGCCTGCACCCGTGTCTTGCGGCCGACGTCGAGCTGATCTCCGATCTGGGACAGCATCTCGTCCATGTTGGCGTGGGAGTACCAGACGGACAGGTTCCCCTGGCCGGCGAACTCGATCATCAGCTCGCGGTATCCGGCGACCGCTGCCAGCACGATCTTTCGGCGCTCTTTCGAGGAGAACCCGCTGTCACGTCCGGCGACTGCCAGACTCGCGGCCAGCCTCTTGACGTCCCACTCGAACGGTCCGGGGTGGGTCTCGTCGAAGTCGTTGATGTCGAAGACCAGCCGTCGCTCGGGGGAGGCATAGATCCCGAAGTTGCTCATGTGCGCGTCTCCGCACAGCTGGACCTGCAACCCCGAGCTCGGCGTTCTCGACAGGTCGGTGGCCATGATCAGCGCGCCGCCCCGGTAGAAGGAGAAGGGAGAGACCAACATCCGCCCATACCGGATGGGGACGAGCTCGGGCACCCGGGTCACGGCCTGGCTCTCCAGGAGCGCGATCGGGTCGGCTCGGTCAGCCGCCTCGAAGTCGGCGTGCGAACTGAGCGGAACGGTCTTGCGGGCGGCCTTCCCGCGCTCGGCCCGCTCGGCACGGCTCAGGTGCTCTACCCTGGCGGGCCGTCGTCGGGCCGCGGGCCGGGCAGGTGGGGCAGCTGTGGGGGTAGCAGCTGACTTCTGGGCGGGGCGGGGGATGGCGGGTTCGGTCATTGCTACGCCTCCTGTGACGGCTGATAGGGCTTTGCCAAGGTGTCAGTACATCGGGGTCTCGGCTGGCGGGCATCATCCTGCGCGGGGGACGCGCCGACTGCGGCGCAGATGGATAGTTTCGCCAGGGGCGACGTTGGTGACGCCCGCTTGGCTCGGAGGGAAGCGATCGCGGTGACTGATGACGAGGGAGTCCCGGCGACAGTGACGGCACCTCAGCGGTGGCTCGCCCGGCTCGCCTACGTCGCGGCCCTGGCGGCTGTGCTGCTGCTTCTGATCGGCGGACGCTCGAGTCTCGCGGTACTGGCCGTCGGAGTGCTCGGACTCATGTTCACGCTCGCCGGGGTGTGGTGGTTCCTGAGCCGCCGTGGCCTGGTTCGCTGGCTCGCGGCCGTCCTCGCCGTCGCTTCGCCGACCGTCGTCATCGTGCTGTACATCTCCCGGAACCTCCTGTGGGCCGTCGTGCTGGTCGTTCTGCTGGCCGCGACGTCTGCCGCCTCTGCGAGGGCTGCCCTGGTCCGGGCCAGGCCCCCGGCCGGTATCCGGGAGCGAGAGACGCAGCCTCCCTCCCGGCCGTACCTGATCATGAACCCCAGGTCGGGCGGCGGGAAGGTCGGGAGGTTCGGGCTCCACGAGCGGGCGGCCGCGCTCGGGGCGGAGGTGGCGCTGCTCGACGGCCCGGTGGTCGTTGACGTGGCCGAACTCGCGCGCAAGGCCGTGGCCGAAGGGGCCGACCTGCTCGGCGTGGCGGGGGGCGACGGCACCCAGGCGCTGGTGGCCGGGGTCGCCGCCGAGCATGACCTGCCGTTCCTGGTGGTCTCCGCGGGCACCCGAAACCACTTCGCCATGGACCTTGGCCTGAACCGTGAGCACCCTGACGCGGACCTCGATGCGCTGACCGACGGGGTCGAGGTGTGCCTGGACCTGGGCGTTATCGGCGGAAGGACCTTCGTCAACAACGCCTCCTTCGGTGCGTATGCCGAGGTGGTGCAGAGTCCTGCGTACCGCGACGACAAGGCGGGCACCACGCTGCAGATGCTGCCGGACCTGCTGTCCGGCCACCAGGGGCCCGGGCTGGTGGTCCGGATCGACGGGGAGGTGGTGATCGAGCGCCCGAAGGCGCTGCTCGTGAGCAACAACCCGTACGAGCTCGGCGACCCGGCCGGGCTGGGCCGCCGGGCCAGGCTGGACACCGGAGTGCTGGGCGTCGTTGCGGTCACGGTCGACAGCGCGGCCCAGGCCGCCGGCCTGCTCAGAGGCCGTCAGGCCAGCGGGCTGCACACCTTGGTCGCTCACGAGGTGGTTGTCGAGTCGGACGCCCCCGAGATCTCGGTCGGTATCGACGGCGAGGCGGTCATGATGGCGACGCCGGTGCACTGCACCATCCGGCCGGGCGCGTTGCGGGTGCGCCTGCCCAGGGATCGGCCCGGTGTGCCGGCAGCGAAGCAGCCGATCGACCTGAGCCTGCTGCGTCATCAGGCGCTGAGCCTGGCGCACCTCGCCGGGTCCGGGGATGGCCCGGCTGGACAGTGACGGCTGGACAGTGAGGGCTGGACAGTGACGGCTGGACAGTGACTTGGTCTGTGACGGCTGGTCTGTGGGTCGGTGGCTGTGGGTCAGTGACTGCTGTTCGGTGACGGCTGGTCAGTGGCCAGCCGGCCGGTGACTGTCGTAGTAGTGGTCCAGCGCTCGTGTCGTGAGCTGGGCCAGAACGGTGCCGAGCACCGAGCCGACGACCACGTCACTGGGGTGGTGGACGCCAGTGTGCACCCGCGAGTAGGCGACCACGCCGGCTATCGCGTGCAGAGGCCCGGCGACCACCGGGAGGCGGTTCCCGACCCCTGTCGCGAAGGCGAACGCCGCGGCGGAGTGGCCCGAGGGGAACGACAGCGAAGTGGGCATCACCACGTGCCGGGCGGCCGGCACGTCCTCTCCCGCACGGTCAGGCCGCTGGCGACGGCCGATCCTCTTCACTGCGAGGTTGACCACGGAGCTGGTCACGGCGACCGAGGTGAGGCCCTGGACAGCAGCCCGCCGCCCGGCGCGGCCTCCCACGAGCGCGATCGCAGCGGCCGAGCCCATCCACAGCCGTGAGTAGTTAGCGGCGTGCGACAGGGTGCTCATCTCCCGGTCCAGGGTGGGCGTTGGCGTGCGGGCGATGGCGGCGTAGACCGCCTGGTCGATGTTTCTGGCATCCGCCAGCCACGTCCGTGCAGAACCCATGAGCCCACCCTGCCCACCAGCGGAACTCGTCGCGTCACCCCGGGCGGGTGAGGTGGGCGATCCCGGCAGCGAACCGGGCCTACTTCTGGCCGGCCGGGGTGGTGGAGACCAGAGAGGTGAAGGCGATCACGTTGGACAGGTAGTGGCCGGTGCTGCTGTTGAACTTCCCGCCGCAGGTGACCAGCTGAAGTGCGGGGAACCCGTGCGAGGCGTACACCTGCCGGGACGGGAACTGCGTCTTCAGGTATGTCGCCACGGTCCTGACCACGAAATGGGCTACCGCGCCGTCGGCCAGGCTCACGTCGACGGCGTCTCCTGACCGCAGGGACCGCAGCCTGTAGAAAGCTGCCGGGCCGGACTGGTCATCGACATGGCCGAGGATGACCGCCGAACCCATCTGGCCGGGAGCCGGACCGAGCCGGAACCA
>DASVKO010000128.1:0-1706 GCA_036385355.1 Dermatophilaceae bacterium | reverse complement strand
CTGTACGAGCCGGCGCTGCTCTCGACCAACCTGGGCACCAACCAGGCCAACACGGCGACGTACGGCAACCGCTTCCTCGCCGACACCGGCGCGCTGGAGGAGCAGGCCTCGCAGCTGGGCATCACGACCGAGCAGTACGGGATGATCCGCGAGGAGTCCGGTCACGCGCCGGGCGCCTGGTGGCTGTCGCCGATCGGCCTTCTGAATCACACCGTCCTCGCGAACGACGACAACGGCGACCGCGACGGAGCCATCATCTTCGGCTCCCTGCTGTTGACCATGCTCGCGTTCCCCTTCATCCCCTACGTCAACAGGCTTCCTGACGTTTTGAAGGTGTACGTGCTGGTCTGGCGCAAGGAGCACAAGGCAGGCAAGCAGGCGGCGGAGAAGGATCAGGACCAGCCGACGACGGTCTCTTCCGGCTAGTCAGCGAAGAGGACGACCACCGAGTCGGACCCGGCCTGCGTGACCTCGTCACCGGGCCGGGTCCGTTGTCTGTGGAGCAAGATCCGGGCTTTCGCCACGCAGTGCGATGCAGTGTGTCGATGGCGGCGTGAATCCGCGACTGGGCAGCCAAAACCCAGATTGACACTCAACGCCTTCCTCACCGAGCGCCTCGACCTCACCATCGAGGATGAGCCCCAACCCCGCCCGCGGACTCCCTGGTCCTAGCCGCACGTCCGTGTCAGTCTTGGCCGATGCCGAACACCACGATCGAGTCCTCGACCGGCGAGCTGCCCGCGTACGTGGCGACACCGACGGGACCGGGTCCGTTTCCGGGCGTCGTCGTCGTCCACGATGCGTACGGTCTGGGCAACGACATCCGCGCACAGGCCGACTGGCTGGCCGAGGCCGGCTACCTCGCGATCGCCCCCGACCTGTTCCGCGGCCGGGGCCAGTTCGCGTGCATGGTCTCGATCATGCGGGACGAGCGCGACCGCAGTGGGCCGACCTTCGACGACATCGAAGCGGCGCGGACCTGGCTCACCGGGCGCCCTGACTGCACCGGCATGATCGGCGTGATCGGGTTCTGCCTGGGCGGCGGGATCGCGCTGATGCTCGCCCCGGACCGTGGCTTCGCCGCCTCCAGCGTCAACTACGGCACGGCCAGCAAGGACGCGTACTCGGCCGGCTTCCTTCGGACCGCATGCCCCATCGTGGGCAGCTACGGCGCCAAGGACCACACGCTGCGCGGCGCCGCGGCACGGCTCGACCGCGTGCTGACCGAGGTCGGAGTGGACCATGACGTGAAGGAGTACTCCCATGCGGGACACGCGTTCCTCAACGACCGGGTGGGCGCCGGGGACCAGACACCGGCACTGTTCGCCGTACTGGGACCCATCATGAACAACCGGTACGAGCCGGACGCCGCGGCTGATGCCCGCAGGCGAATCCTGGTCTTCTTCGGCCGACACCTATCCCAGGACGCCCCGACGGATGAACCCCCGAGCCTTTCCTGACGTCTATCCAGTTGGGCTCACCGGACAAGACTGTGGGCTGTGGGCACTGAGACGTCGGGTCCAGCCGACGCCAGAGGCGAAGGAGCCAACATGGAACGGCGCACGGTCTTTCAGCTACTCGGTCTCAGCGCCCTCGCCCTCGGGGGAGCGTCCGCGTGCAGCAGCACCTCTTCCACGACGGGGGGCACCACATCCACTGCGGCGGGCACCAAGGCCAGCGCCGGGGCGGCTCTGCGGATCCCCTTG
>DASVKO010000127.1:0-5803 GCA_036385355.1 Dermatophilaceae bacterium | reverse complement strand
GACACCGGTGTCGGTGATGATGGTGTCGACGTCGGCCAACGCGGCGACGTGTCCGAAGTCGGTCCGGCCGATTTTCGTGTGGTCGGCCAGCACCACGGTCCGGCGGGCCGCCGCGATCAGGGCCTGCTTGACCGCGGCTTCGGCAAGGTCCGGGGTGGTCAGTCCTTGGTTGACGGTAAGCCCGTTGGTGCCGATGAACGCGACATCGGCGTAGATATCGCGCACGTCCCGCTCGGCCCAGTGCCCGACCGCAGCCAACGTCGAGCGCCGGATCGTCCCCCCGAGCAGATGGACTGTGATGGCCGGGTGGTTGGCCAGCGCGACCGCGATCGGCAACGCGTGGGTGACCACGGTGAGCCTCGAGTCCACAGGCAGCAGGGCGGCGAGCCGCGCCGTCGTGGTCCCCGCATCGAGGATGATCGCCCCGCCGTCCGGGAGCTCGTCGAGCGCGGCCCGGGCGATGCGCTCCTTCTCCGCGGCCATGACCGCCTCGCGCTCGGGCACCGCCAGCTCGAAGCCGAGCCGCTCGATCGGTATCGCGCCGCCGTGCACACGGTGCAGAAGCCCGCGGCGCTCAAGCGCTGTGAGGTCGCGGCGCACAGTCTCCTGCGTCACGTCGAGTAGCTTCGCCAATGAGCGCACCTCTACTCGGCCCGCGCTCCGCGCGCGGGTGAGGATCTCCTGCTGTCGCTCAGTCGCGTACATCTCGGGCACGATCGTAGAGGGACACAACCTGGAGGTGCCGTAACTCCTTGGGATCGGAGGACGTGGCGGCCGTCGGGCTGTGTCGGACGCCCACGCCGCTTAGTTCCGCACCACGCGTCATGGCGCGGCTTACTCGGCGTCCAGGTCGGTTGCGAGCAGGGCGACAGGCTGGTCGAGAACCGCCGCGTCGTTCGAGGCGAGGACGACCTCCTCGCCGTTCTTCACACCCATGCCCATCACGAACAAGATGCTCGAGGCATCAACGGCGGCCTCCCCGACCCGAGCGATGGTGACTGCGGTGCCGGTTCGGGCTACTGCCTGCGTGAACATCATCGCCGGGCGGGCGTGCAGCCCCACCTTCGATGCAACGACGACCGTGCGTTCGGCCACAGTAGGCCTCCTTCGGATCTGGCGTTCTCTTGTCGTACGGGAGCCCGTGGCCGGGCAGGTCTGGGTTCCCTGAAGTACAGATGCCCGCCCGGGACTGTCCCGGGCGGGCACCTGTCGTCGATCAGCGGCTGCCGGTCAGAGCGCTGAGGCTCTCGATGCCCTCGACCTCCTCTTCGTCCGGGTTGCGACGGATCGACTTGGCGACGATCACCAGAGCTGCCGAGACCGCCATCCCGGCGGCGATCGCGAGCAGGAACAGGAAGGGCTGGTTCACCAGCGGAGTCACCCAGAACCCGCCGTGCGGGGCGAGTACGCCGGTGTTGAAGGCCATCGCGAGGCCGCCGGTCACCGCACCACCGACCATGAACGACGGGATCATGCGAATCGGGTCGCCGGCGGCGAACGGAATGGCGCCCTCGGAGATGAACGACAGGCCGAGCAGCCAGGCGGACTTGCCCGACTCACGCTCGGACTCGCTGAACAGCTTCGGACGGACCACTGTCGCGAGCGCGGCGGCGAGCGGCGGCACCATGCCGGCCGCCATGACGGCGCCCATGATCACTGCAGGACGATCGGTGCTGAGCACCGCGTTGGCCAGGCCGGCCGTGGCGAAGGTGTACGCGACCTTGTTGAGCGGGCCACCGAGGTCGAAGCACATCATCAGGCCGACGATGATGCCGAGGAGCACCGCGGAAGTGCCGCTCATGCCCGTCAGCCAGGCCTTCATGCCATCGTTGACGGCCTTCATCGGCGGGCCGATCACAATCACTGCGAGGACACCCGTGATCAGCGTCGCGAGCAGCGGGATGACCACGACAGGCATCACACCACGCACGCCCTTCGGGACCTTCCAGCGCACGATCCACAGCGCGAGGAAGCCGGCGAGGAAGCCGGTGACGATGCCGCCGAGGAAGCCAGCGCCCACGGCGGCGGCGATGGTGCCGCCGACGAACCCGGGCACGATGCCGGGCCGGTCAGCGATCGCGAAGGCGATGTAGCCGGACAGCGCCGGGACCAGGAAGCCGAACGCGGCGCCCCCGACGTAGAACAGCGCCACGGCCCACGACTGGGCTGAGAACCAGCCGAAGTGCTGCGCGAACGTGGTCAGGGCGATGCTGGCGCCGTTCGACAGGTCGATCCCGTGCGCGGCCGCGTACGCAGCCACGGAGGGGTTGTCGGCGGTGCCACCGATGATCTTGGTGACGACGATCGCACCGTCCTTGCCCCACCCGGCCGTGCCGAGCAAGAAGCCGAGGGCGATGAGGATGCCGCCGCCCGCGACGAATGGGATCATGTACGAGACGCCGGTCATGAGGTACTTCCGGATCCGGGTGCCGACCCCCACGTGACGGGTGGCGACGGGGGCCGCGGCCGCGGCGACCTTGCTCGCACCGGAGCCCTTGGCCTCGACCGCGGAGACCGCCTGAGCGATGACCTTGGCCGGGTCGTGGACGGCGGCCTTGACACCGACATCGACGGACGGCTTGCCGGCGAACCGGTCCTTGCCCTGGACCTCCAGGTCGGCGGCGTAGATCACGCCGTCGGCCGCGGCGATGACCGCCGGGTCGAGCGGGGTCGACCCGGCCGCTCCCTGGGTCTCCACGGTGCACTCATGCCCGGCGGCCTTCGCGGCCTGTTCCAGAGCCTCGGCTGCCATGTAGGTATGCGCAATACCTGTCGGGCAGCTTGAGACTGCGACGAACTTCATTTGGGAACCACCTCTCGATTTACGATGTCGGCAACCTCGCCGGCGCCGGGGGCTTGCAGGATGGAGCTGCGGAACGACTCGTGCACCAGACGTCTGGCGAGTGCAGCGAGGATCTTCAAGTGGTCGGCGTCGCCGCCGGCCGGGGCCGCGATGAGGAAGACCAGCGTCGCGGGACCGTCGGGCGCCCCGAAGTCCACCCCGCCGGGCACCCGGCCTACGGCGAGGGACGGCACGGTGACGTGCTCGGAGCGGGCGTGGGGCAGTCCGATGCCACCCGGCATGCCGGTGGCCATCTGGGCCTCCCGGGCGCGGACGTCTGCATGGAAGCCGTCTGCATCCGTGACTCTCCCGGCTGCGACCATCAGGTCGATCAGCGCCCGGGTGGCTGCGTCGCGGTCCGCGGCGACGAGGTCCAGCGCGACGAGTTCCGGAGTGATAAGGGGTTCGGCCATGTCACAGCTCCTTCAGGGTTAGGGACGGATCAGGATCGGCGACCACACGTACGGCCGCCTGGTCAATGTGTTCGGGTCGGGGCATCTCGGTCCCGGGCAGCCGGACAGCCGCGCGCCCCCAAGCGACCGCCGTGCGCAGCCGCTCCGGCGCCGGTGCGCCATCTGCGGCCAACCAGCCGGACAAGGTCGCATCGCCGGCGCCGACCGTGGACAGCGGCACCAGCGGGTCTCCACCGGCCCACCACATCCCGGCAACGGTGACCAGCAGGGCGCCGTGGGAGCCCAGGCTGACCAGCACAGCCTCGTTGCCGGCAGACAGGACCTCTCGAGCGGCGGCCTCGACGTCGCCGACCGTGGTCAGCTCGCGTCCCACCAGCTCCGCGAGCTCTTCGGTGTTCGGCTTGACCACAGCGAGACCGCCGGCGGCGACGGCCGCCTTCAGCGGGGCACCCGAGGTGTCAAGCGCGTACGAGGCGCCACGCCCAGCGGAGAGCGCTGCGAGCCGGGTCAGGAACGCCTCCGAGACGCCCTCGGGAAGGCTCCCTGCAACGACGACCCACGCTGCGGTGGGAAGCTCGGACTCGACGGCATCCAGGATCGCGTCCAGTTCCGCCTCGGACAGCTGAGGCCCTGGCTCGTTGATCTTGGTCGTCGAGCCCTTGGCATCGACCACGGTGACGTTGCTGCGGGTCGCACCGTCGATCTGGACGGGGTGGACGGGCAACGCGACGTCGGCGAGCTCGGCGATCAGGGTCCTGCCGTCCGCCCCGCCGACCGGGAAGACTGCAACGGTCGGGATTCCGTGCTGGTTCAGGCCTCGCGAGACGTTGATGCCCTTGCCTCCGGCATCGAGCCACACTTGCGACGCCCGGTTGACCTCTCCGGGGATCAGCTCGTCGACGCCGAGGGTGCGGTCGAGACTGGGGTTGAGCGTCACGGTCACCACTGCTCGCTGTTGCCCATTCACGGCTACCTCGTCTCCATCGACTGGTGTTGTGTCCGTTTCTAGCCCCATATCGGGGCGTTGTCAACAGATGTCCCAGGCAAACACGGAACAGCGGCCCGATTCGGGCAGCAGCGGGGCCGCAAATGCTCAGAATCGGACTTAGGGCAAGGAATGACTTAGGGCAAGGAATCAAGCCAGGAGGAAGGGGTGGCGCTGCCGTCCTCGCGCGCGGGCACGATGCCAGGACAGATCGGCACCAGGACGCAGGCATCGAGGAACGCGCTTGAATCGGGCCATGGTCAGCCAGCGCGGCGCTTGCGAGCAGCGTTGAGAGCCTCGGTGTAGTCGGGCACCCCGTCGTACGGCCCGGCCTCCGCGGCCTGCTCGGTCAGCACATCGAGCGTTGCGCGTCGGTCGGCCCGCTTGCGTCGCTGGTAATCCAGGACGTCGTTCAGCCGCAGCCGTCGATGCCTGCCCGAGGCAGGACGTTCGTACGAGATCTCGCCTTGCTCCAGCAGCTTGACCAGCGTCGGACGACTGATGCCGAGGAAGTTCGCGGCCCCCCTTGAGTGGTGAGTCGCCCGCTCGCATCGATGCGACGACCTTGACCAACACCTTGTAGGCCTCCATCGGGAGCGGTGCGTGCAGTATCGAGCCGTGAGGTTCGGCGGTCACTCTGTGAACCAGGGCGGATCGCGGGCCGCGGTGCTGCACCTTCGGGCCTCCCGCAGCCGGCTCGGCCGCGAGGTCGTGAACGGACTGCATCGCCAGCCAGGCACGGGCGGTGCCTTCACCCGCCTGCTCCAGCCGTGCGGCGAGGTTCCGGCTCACGCGAGCATGGCCGTGAAGCACTCTGCTGAGCGTCGTTCTCGAGATCCCCAGCCGTGTCGCAGCGTCGCCGACCGTCAACCCGAGGGCGGCCACGAGATCCTCGCGGAGGATCTCGCCGGGGTGCACGGAGCTCGTCATCACCATGTCTTCGACACCGCGCAGGTGTAGGGGGCGTTCGCCAACGAGGACCTCGTCGGCGAGGCGCTCGAACCGATCCGGGACAAGGTGGTCATCGCCACCAAGCTCGGCTTCGACATCAACCCGACGACCCGCGGGCGCACGATCAGCCGGGCGGTCACGTGGTCGGCGTTACGCCTGGAGGTAAACGCCGTGAACGCCACCTCGGCCACCTCGGCATCCGAGATCCACGCCTGCTGGGCTTCGTCGAAGATGGCTTGCGGGTAGCGGATCGCCGTCCATGCCTGGTCGCTGATCGTGGCGATGGTCTTGGTGACGGCCGTGTTCATCCTCGCGGTGATCGAGAACTTGGCGCCGCCGGCGGTGATGGCGGTGATCGTGTCGTGGTTGAAGTAGGCGCTGTCGGCGCGCACGACCCCCAGTCCCGGTGTGGTGGCCCGGCGCAGGGTGGCGAGGGTGTCGCCGATCAGCCGGGCCGCGCCGCGGGCGGAGGCCACGTTGCCCTTGCGGAGTCGGGTGGCGGCGATCACCGGCGCCGCCGTGGGTGTCGAGATGGTGGCCAGGATCGCGTTCAGCCCTTTCACCTTGCTGTAGCCGTAGGCGGCGCCCTGCTTGTGGTAGCCGTGGGTTTCG
>DASVKO010000126.1:0-4040 GCA_036385355.1 Dermatophilaceae bacterium | reverse complement strand
GTGGCGTGCCCAAGCATCTGCTGAACAACCTTGACGTTGCCCCCGGCCGCGAAACTGGTAACCGGCAGTGTTCCAACCCTGCCAATAGCTGTTTGAACAGGTTGGCGTGCTGGGCATTCAGCGTGTTTGGTGACTGGGGTCTCTGGCGAGTTGCGCGGCGTAGCGGGACCAGTCGCCACCGGCGTCGCGGACCCAGTGGACTGGGGTGGTCGGGGCGAGGTTCAGTAGGTCGGCCATGACCGCTGCGGGTAGTTGGGCGGCGAGGTCGGTCAGTGTGGCGCGTCGTGCGGGTTGGGCTCGGAGCCCGAGTTTGCGCAGGCGTTCCCCGAGCCGACTTGGCGTCAGCGGGCGACCGGGCATCATGCCGGGGAACAGCCAGATGGTGTTGGTCGGTGAGCCGACTGCGAGGTAGCGGCGGCCTTCGCGTACCAGTGTCAGGAGTAGACCGGCCAGTGGCTCGGGAATGAGGACGTCGTCTCGGCCGAAGCGTAGGAACACCTGGTTGCCTGCGGTAATGACCTGGTCGGTGGTGATTGCGGTGATCCGGGACAGCTGCTGCCCGTAGAGCAGCAGCAGGCAGCCGGCGACTCGGTCGGTGAGGTCGATGGTGTCGTCGTGCAGCAGCCTGGCGATCAGGGCCCACCGCTGGTCCTTGCTGGTGGCCTGTCCGGGGTTGGATCCCAGGGTGGGGACCAGGAGCGGGCGTGCGTGGCCGCTGCGCGCGGCCCAGCCCAGGAAGTCGCGTACCCGGTAGTGGGCGTGGCCGCCGGTCAGCCACTGGTCGAGGTCGCCTTGGCCGGCGTGGTCCAAGATGATCTCCTGCTCGCTGAGCCAGTCCAGGAAGCGGGCCGCTGCGCTGATGTTCAGGTGGGCGTGGCGGGTGTGGGTGCGTGGCCGGTCGCCGCGCTGGGCGGATCGGCGTAGCCGGTTCAGTACCCGCCAGGTCGCGTAGGCGTGGACCAGCCGGCGGTCAGCCGGACTGCGTATCCCGGCGAGCGTGTCGGTCAGGAAACGTTCGGTGGCCAGCAGCGCTTCATCGCGGGCGGGCAGCACCATGTTGGCCACCAACGCTGCGCGCAGGTAGCCGGCGGCCTGAGGGCGGGGATGGGCATCCAGGGTCTCGTGGCTGACCGTCAAA
Organism: Dermatophilaceae bacterium; assembly: GCA_036385355.1. Taxonomy (GTDB): domain Bacteria; phylum Actinomycetota; class Actinomycetes; order Actinomycetales; family Dermatophilaceae; genus UBA4719. Next base: position 2,902 of record DASVKO010000126.1, on the reverse strand, counting down.
GTGCCTGCTGCCATCTGAGCCAGCAGCGCCGCGCCGGAGCCCTTGCGTAGCCAGTTCAATGCGCTGGCCGGGGTGTCGGTGGCGATGATCGCCTCATAGACCGGCGTCGGGGCCGGGGGGATCAGGTCGCCCTGGCCGTGCAGCAGCTCACCTGCTCGACGGCGCAACGCGCATCGGGGGCACCGGCCACGCTCGTAGAGCTTGTCCTCTGTGGCGCAGTCGGTGCATACGTGCGAGGCGGTGAGGTGTGCGGTCGCCGTGGCGGTGCAGTCCGCGCAGAGGGTTGCCGCCGGCCCGGGAGGGTCGACCAGCCGGCGTTGCTGACGGCAATCGGCGCAGGTGCCCCGACGGCGCAGCGCTGCGGTGTAGCAGGGGTCACAGACCGGGCCCTCGGGCCAGCGCGCTGTCGGTGGACGCTCGTTCCCACAGTGCGCGCAGGCCGCTGTGGCCCGTGGGGCGCATTGGGTGCAGACAGGGTTCGGGCCGGTAGCGAACGAGCACGGCCGGCGCTGCTGGCAGTGGCTGCAGATCGCTTGTGGCATCTTGAAGCAGGCGTCGCAGATATCGGGGAGCCCATCGTGGCCGCGGCGCGCGATCCGGCGGGTCCGCCCGCACTGTCCGCATGGCCGCTGCGGGCGGTCGGAGCAGCGGGCACATACCGGCTGGTGGTCCGGGTCCCGACCTGCGACCGGTTTGATGACTCCGCAGCGCGAGCAGGCCGTGGCCAGCTGGCGGCGCCGGCACCGCGGGCACACCCCATCGCAGTCCGAGCGGGTCAGTGGACTGGGCCAACAACAATGTGTGCCCCGCCGGTCAGCACCCGCCGCTGTCTGGGATGGGTATCGCCCTGGCTAGCGTCCACCACACCCTGGTCTCGGACAACGAGGTCAACGGCAACGCCACAACGGTTCCGTCGATCGCCCATGGCGGCATCGTCATCATCTCCACCGCGTTTCTGGGTGGGGCCAACCCGACCTACAACACCGTCCGGGACAACAGGGCCCACCGCAACCGGCCCGCTGACATCTTCTGGGACGGCAGTGGATTCGGGAACAAGGTCGTGGACAACGAGTGTTCCAGGGCCATACCTGGCCACCTGGGTGGTGCCACAGTCACCACTAACTTTGGGCAGAGCGGTCGCAACTGACGCTCTTGGAGACAAGACGACGACAGAGCCCCCGGTCGCTCACCGCGGCCGGGGCCCTGTTGGGGTTCATACCTGGATCGATCCAGTCGGGCCCCAGATCATCGGGAGCCAGCACCGCCGATGGTGCCCGGTGCTAGCCGTTGCCGGACTTGAGGAAGCGCCGACCGCGGGGTTAGCATACCCTTACCACAAATTTCGTCTCGGTAGGGTGTCCATTTGGCCATGATCTGGTCTCAATTGGTCATTGATTTGGTGACTAGTTCTTTAGGGTGAGGGGCGAATTGTCCCTTTCAAAGGCGGGCGAAGACCGCACCGCACATAAAATGGGGAGGGTAGACAGTGGCTGCACTATGGGCGCTAAAGCCGATTGGTCGCCGGAGCAAACCGTTCAATAATCTAGACACCGTACGCGCGCTCTGTCATGACTTGCGCCAGCCGGTGTCGGCCATCCGGCTCCTCGCGGGGGCCGGCAGCGGCGATCCACAACGCCGGATGGACGGCATCCTCGACCAGGCCCAGTGGCTGGCGGAAATGGTCGAGGGAGTCATCGGCGACGCGGCTGACGACGAGCCTGCAAGGGTGGACGTCGTTGACCTGGCATCGCGCTGTGTGGTTCGGGCGCAGCACACAGCCGACTGCCAGATCGGGTTCAGCGCCTCAGAGCGTGCCATGGTGCTGGCGGCTCCGGTGGCACTGAGCCGCGCGGTCAGCTGCGTGCTGGACAATGCGGTGCGGGCGGCAGGCCCCGGCGGGCACGTCACTGTTGACGTGATGGGCACCGTCCGCGAGATCATCATCCGCGTCAGCGATGACGGCCCCGGGCTTGGGCACGTGCCCACTCACAACTCGCTCGGGCTACCCATCACCCGCGCTCTGGTTTGCGCCTGCGGTGGCGGCTTCGAGCTCAAGCCGGGCACGGTTGGCGGCATGGTCGCGCTGATCGTGCTGCCCGTGTCGAGATCTAGGCGAGTGCTCTGATGAGGCTGCTGGTCTGTGACGACCACCGGCTGCTCCTTGAAGCGCTGAGTATGGCTCTGGCGGACAAAGGGCACTGGGTCGTGGCTACTGCCTTGGATCCAGATGAGGCGGTCGAAGCCGCCCGCGAGCACCAGCCGGATGTGTGCATGCTCGACGTGAAATTTCCCCGTGGTAACGGGCTCAACGCCATCCGCCGAATTCATGCCGTCAGTGCCGATACCAAGGTAGTGATCTTCTCGGGGACAACCAGTGCCGCCCTGGTGGCGGACGCCATCGCCCAGGGTGCCCAGGGTTTCGTTGGCAAGGAGAAGCCCATTGCGGTGGTCATCGAGGCGGTGGAGCTGGCAAATCAGGGATACCTCGCGGTGGATCCGCTCCTGTTGCAGGCCGCCTTGAGGCCTAGCGTTCGCGGCGATGACCCTTTGTGGGTGCTGAAGTTCCTGACCGAGCGCGAGTGGCAGGTGATGCGCTGCCTCATCGACGGGCTGAGCACCCAAGAGATAGCCGATCGCCTTTGTGTGCAACGGAGCACGGCCCGCACACATGTGCAGAACCTGCTGATAAAGCTTGGTGTGCACTCGCGCCTGCAAGCAGTCGCGCTGATGACCGCCCACGCCTCAGAGGTGAGCTGGCCTGTCCACATGCGCTGACGTGCTCGGACTCGGGCACCTGACGTAGAGACTTCTCCCGCCGCTGACGGCTCCCCTTCGCCGTGGTAGGTCACAGGCTCTCGGTATGCCGCCGAGACGCATCCGCATTGCCGTGATGGATGACCAT
>DASVKO010000125.1:0-3318 GCA_036385355.1 Dermatophilaceae bacterium | reverse complement strand
CGACATCCGCTGCTGACCGCGGTGGTCGCCCATCTGGGCGCGCCGGAGTACTCCGAGTTCCTGACCCTGGCCGAGCGGTACCCGCGAGTGCACCTGGACACGACGATGGTCTTCACCGACTTCTTCGAGCAGGCGGCGCCCTTCCCTGCGGATCTGTTGCCGCGGCTGGTGGCCCTGACCGACCGGACCGTCCTGGGAAGCGACTTCCCGAACATCCCCTACCCGTACGTCCGTCAGCTCGAGGCGCTCGAGCGGCTGTCAGAGCGGGAACCTCGCCTGGACGACGACTGGCTGCGCGCCGTCTGCTGGCACAACGGACAGAGGCTGATCGGTCACCCGGTCGCTGCCGTGCAAGCAGGGCCGGAATGACATGTACGTCGTGGGCTGGTCTACTTGACCAGGTCTGACCCAGACCTTCGCGAGCGGATGGACCCGTCTCGGCCCCGAGCCGACGTGACGTCAGGGATCCGCCGAGTCCTTGGGAGTCACCGAACATGATCCGCCGCATCGCCATCGTCAACCGCGGAGAGGCCGCGATGCGGCTGATCCACGCAGTCCGCGAGCTGAATGCCCAGGGCGGGGAACAGCTCGAGACCGTTGCGCTGTACACCGACGGCGAGCGGTCTGCCATGTTCGTGCGAGAGGCGGACTCGGCATATCCGCTCGGCCCTGCAGCGGACCGTCCCTACCTCGACCTCGCCGTCCTGGAGCGAGCGCTGACCGAGACCGGTTCGGACGCCGCGTGGGTGGGCTGGGGCTTTGTCGCAGAGGACCCGAGCTTCGCCGAGATGTGTGAGCGGATCGGCGTCACGTTCATCGGTCCGAGCGCAGCCGCCATGCGTCGGCTCGGCGACAAGATCGGCTCGAAGCTGCTGGCCGAGGAGGTCGGTGTGCCGGTCGCCCCGTGGAGCCGGGGTGCGGTCGACGACATCGGGGCGGCGCATGCGGCAGCACGCGAGATCGGCTACCCGTTGATGCTCAAGGCAACCGCTGGTGGCGGCGGGCGCGGCATCCGGATGGTCGGCTCCGACGACGAGCTGACCGAGGCGTTCGAACGTACCCGCGACGAGGCGGCCCGCGCCTTCGGCAACGGCGCGCTCTTCCTCGAGCGCCTCGTCTCCGGTGCGCGGCACGTCGAGGTGCAGGTGATCGCGGACGGCCAGGGAACGGCGTGGGCGCTCGGCGTGCGCGACTGCTCGGTGCAGCGACGCAACCAGAAGGTCATCGAGGAGTCCGCCTCACCCCTGCTGGACGACGAGCAGGTGGACGACCTCAAGACGTCGGCCGAGCGGCTGGCCCTGGCGGTCGACTACTGCGGCGCGGCGACCGTCGAGTTCCTCTACCACCCGGGTGACCGAACCTTCGCGTTCCTCGAGGTGAACACCCGGCTACAGGTCGAGCACTCGATCACCGAGCTGACGACCGGCTTCGACCTGGTCAAGGGGCAGCTCCATGTCGCCTCGGGCGGCCGGCTCAAGGGCAGCCGCCCGACCGAGACGGGGCACGCCATCGAGGCCCGGCTCAACGCCGAGGACCCAGACCGTGACTTCGCCCCCTCCCCCGGTCGCATCCTGCTGCTCAACCTGCCGTCCGGCCCCGGCATCCGGGTGGACACCGGTATCGGCCCCAGTGACGTGATCCCCGCTGACTTCGACTCGATGATCGCCAAGGTCATTGCCTTCGGGCTCACCCGCGACGAGGCGCTCTCCCGGCTTCGGCGGGCGCTCGGCGACACCACCGTCCTCATCGAGGGCGGTACGACGAACAAGAGCTTCCTGCTCGATCTGCTCGACCAGCCCGAGATCATCGACGGCAGCGCCGACACCGGGTGGATCGACCGGGTACGCGGGCAGGGTCGTCTCCAGCCGGAGCGGTACTCCGGAGTCGCCCTGGTCGCCGCGGCGATCGAGGCGTACGAGGAGCAGGAGCAGGCCGAGCGGCTGCACTTCCTGGCCACCGCGCACGGCGGCCGGCCCCAGGCCCGGCACGAGGTCGGGCGTGCCATCGACCTGAAGCTGCGTGGCGCCTCGCACCGGGTCACTGTCGCGCAGGTCGGCCCCACCCGCTTCCGGGTCGGCTTCGGCGAAGGACAGCGGGACCGCCAGGTCGATGCCGATCTCGAGAAGTTCGACGCGTACGTCGGTCGCCTGGTCATCGGGGATCGCCGCTTCCGGCTGGTCAGCGCAACCCATGGTCCTGTTCATCAGATCGAGGTCAACTCCACGACACACCGGGTCACCCGCGACGAGGGCGGCGTGATGCGTTCACCCGCGCCGGCCCTGGTGATCGCGGTGCCGGTGGCGGTCGGTGACCACGTCGACGCCGGAGCACCGGTGCTGGTGCTGGAGTCGATGAAGATGGAGACCGTACTGCGCGCCCCGTATGCCGCGCGGGTGCGCGAGCTGATGGTGAGCACCGGCGGTCAGGTGGAGACGGGCACGCCCGTCGTCCGGCTGGAGCCGGTCACTGACAGCGAGTCCGGTACGCCGGGCGCGTCCGCCCCCGTCGCCCGGCCCGAGCTCCTGGACCTCCCCGGGTCCCCGGAGGCGACCGCGACCACCACCGCCGCCCGGAGCCTCGACGACCTCCGCAGCCTGCTCCTCGGGTTCGACCTCGCAGACGGGGATGCCACCCGCACCCTTGCCCACTACCAGCGGGCACGCGCCGAGCTGGCCTCGACCGGCGAGCTGCCGCTGCACCGGGAGATCGAGGTGTTCAGCACCTTCGCCGACCTCTCGGAGCTCGCCCGCAACAGGCCGGCCGCCGAGGAGGGGGCCGTCGAGCTGGTGCACAGCCCGCGTGAGCACTTCCACGCCTACCTGCGCAGCCTGGACGTCGACCGCGAGCACCTCCCCGACACGTTCCGTCGCCGCCTGACCCGAGCCCTGGCCCACTACGACGTCACCGAGCTCGAGCGCGGCCCGGCACTGGAGGAGGCGGTCTTCCGGATCTTCCTGGCCCAGCGGACCTCGTCCGATCTGGTCGTCATCCCCCTCCTGCAGCACTGGATGGCCGGGCCACCGCCGGTGGGCGCTGTCGCCAGGCAGGCGCACGAGGTTCTGGACCGGCTGGTGCTGGCCACCCAGCTGCGCCACCCCATGGTGGGTGACCTGGCCCGCAGCGCCCGGTTCCGCTGGTTCGACCAGCCGGTGGTCGAGACCGACCGCAGCGCTGTGCTGGCCGGCGTGGGCGACGAGCTCAGCTACCTGAGCGACCACCCGGACGCTGACGACTACCGGACCCGGCTGGACGCTCTGGCCGCGATCCCGGAGCAGATCGTGCAGTTCCTGGCCGCGCGGATCGAGCGGGAGCTGCCCG
>DASVKO010000124.1:0-1792 GCA_036385355.1 Dermatophilaceae bacterium | reverse complement strand
GCGCGCCCAGCTTCATCCCGACGGGCAAGCAGACAGACGAGTACCAGGGCAGCCCGTACGGCCGGACCCTGCACTTCGGCATCCGCGAGTTCGGCATGGGCTGCATCCTCAACGGCATCTCGCTGGAGGGGCTCACCCGCCCCTACGGCGGCACCTTCCTGGTGTTCTCGGACTACATGCGTCCGGCGGTCCGGCTGGCCGCGATCCAGAACCTGCCGGTGACGTTCGTCTGGACCCACGACTCGATCGGCCTGGGCGAGGACGGCCTCACCCATCAGCCGATCGAGCACCTGGCCGCGCTGCGTGCCATCCCGGGCCTGGATGTCGTCCGCCCCGGCGACGCCAACGAGACGGCCGTCGCCTGGTGCACGATTCTTGAGCACACCGACCGCCCGACCGGTCTGATCCTGTCCCGACAGGCTCTGCCCACCCTGGACCGCGAGACGTTCGCCTCGGCCGAGGGCACCGCACGCGGCGCCTACGTACTGGTCGACGGCTCCGAGCACCCCGGCAGCTCTGGTCCCGCCGTGATCATCATCGCGTCCGGCTCGGAGGTCAGCATCGCCGTCGCCGCCCGCGAGACCCTTGAGTCACAGGGGGTTTCGACCCGGATCGTTTCGATGCCCTGCCACGAGTGGTTCGAGGCCCAGGACCAGAGCTACCGGGACCAGGTGCTCCCGCCGGAGGTCCGGGCCCGGGTGAGCGTCGAAGCCGGCGTGTCGATGGGCTGGCGGGAGTATGTCGGGGACTCCGGCCGGATCGTCAGCATTGACCACTACGGCGCCTCGGCCGATGCCGCGACGCTGTTCCGTGAGTTCGGCTTCACCCCTGAGGCCGTCGTGGCCGCAGCACAGGAGTCCATCAGGTCCGCAGCCGGAACCCGCCCAGGAGGCAAGTGAAGATGACCGACCACCTCAAGGAACTGTCCGCAACAGGCGTCTCGATCTGGCTGGACGACCTGAGCCGCCCCCTGATCACCGGCGGCGGCCTGCAGTCGCTCATCGACACCAGCAGCGTCGTCGGGGTGACCACCAACCCCACGATCTTCGCGGGGGCGCTGTCCCACGGCGACAGTTACCGCGAGCAGATCGCCGGCCTCGCGGCCGGGGGCAGGACCGTCGAGGAGTCGGTGTTCGCGCTGATGACCGAGGACGTCCGCAACGCCTGCGACATCCTGGCGCCGGTCTACCGGGCCAGCGGCGGCGAGGACGGCCGGGTCTCCATCGAGGTCGACCCCCGTCTGGCCCACGACACCGCCAGGACCGTCGACCAGGTCATGGCGCTGCACGCCGCCGTCGACCGGCCCAACGTGCACATCAAGATCCCGGCCACCGTCGAGGGCCTGCCGGCCATCTCGCAGATCCTGGCCGCGGGCATCAGCGTCAACGCGACCCTGATCTTCTCCCTCGACCGCTACCGCGGGGTGATGAACGCCTTCCTGACCGGGCTCGAGCAGGCCCGCCTCGCCGGCCTGGACATCTCACAGATCCACTCGGTCGCCTCCTTCTTCGTCAGCCGTGTCGACACCGAGGTCGACAAACGCCTGGCCGTCCTCGACCTGGAGGAGGCCACGGCACTGCGGGGCAAGGCCGGCATCGCGAACGCCCGGCTCGCCTACCAGGCCTTCGAAGAGGTCTTCGCCACCCCCCGCTGGGCGAACCTGGCGGCCGAGGGGGCACACCGGCAGCGCCCCCTGTGGGCCTCCACCGGAGTGAAGGACCCCGCCTACAAGGACACGATGTATGTCGTCGACCTCGCCGCCCCCAGTACCGTCAACACGATGCCGACCAAG
>DASVKO010000123.1:0-13915 GCA_036385355.1 Dermatophilaceae bacterium | reverse complement strand
CCGGGCTGACCCGGCTGACCCGGCTGACCCGGCTGACCCGGCTGACCCGGCTGACCCGGCTGACCCGGCTGACCCGGCTGACCCGGCTGACCCGGCTGACCCGGCTGACCCGGCTGACCCGGCTGGTTCTGCAGGCGCCGGTTCGCGCTTCGCCCCCGGGGTGACAGCCGAGACCGTTCTGTGGGCGGTGTGGGACGCGACCGGGCTCGGTGAGAGCTGGCGCAGGGTGGCGCTCACCGGCGGCCTCTCGGGTGCTCGCGCCGATCGTCACCTTGACGCCGTGGTCGCTGTCTTCGACGCGGCCGCAAAGTACGTCGACCGGTTGCCCCAGATGGGCCCTCGCGGTTTTCTCGAGCACCTGCGGGGCCAGGATGTCGCGGGCGACACCCTGGTGGCCCGTGCCCCCAGCCACGACATGGTCTCTCTGGTCACCCCTGCCGGCGCGGCCGGCCGTCAGTGGCGCTTCGTCGTGGTCGCCGGCGTCCAGGAGGGGGTCTGGCCCGACCTGCGCCTGCGGGGGTCCCTCCTGGGGTCGGAGCGGCTGGTCGAGGTCGTCACCGGCCGCGGGCAGTCGTTGCGGGCGGCCCAGGCAGCAGTCCGCTATGACGAGACGCGCCTCTTCCTGGTTGCCGTCAGCCGCGCGTCCGAGCGGCTTCTGGTCACCGCGGTGCGCAGTGACGACGAGCAGCCATCGGTGTACCTCGACATCGTCGACCCGCCGGAGGAGTCCGATGACGGTCAGGAGCTGCGGCCCTTCAGCGAGGTGCCTCGTCCGATGACGCTGACCGGGCTGGTGGCCGAGCTGCGCCGCGAGGTGGTCCTGGGCGCGACGGCGAGCGCCCGGCATACTGCCGCGCGCCAGCTGGCTCGGCTGGCGGCTGCGCGCGTCGCAGGGGCCGATCCGTCGTCATGGTGGGCACTGACCCCCCTGAGTGACGACCGGCCGTTGCGAGCCGACGGCACGAGCGTCCCGGTGTCGCCGTCACGCATCGAGAGCTACGGCGACTGCAGCCTGCGATGGCTGCTGTCCACCTGCGGCGGGGACGGTCCCAGTGTCGGCGCCGCCAGCATCGGCACCCTGATCCATGACATCGCCGCCGACCTCGGTGATGCCGACGAGGCCACCATGAGCGCGGAGGTCGACCGTCGATGGGGCAGGCTGGGACTGCCGGCTGGCTGGTTGTCGCGCCGGCAACGGTCCGAGGCACAGACGATGGTGGCCCGGCTGGCTCGCTACTTCGAGGAGTCCGCGGCCAGTGGCTGGGTGCGGATCGGTGCCGAGCTCGACCTGCAGGTCGAGCTCGGACGTGCTGTGCTCAGGGGCAGGGTCGACCGCCTCGAGCGCCACAGCAACGGTGGTCTGCGGGTGGTCGACCTGAAGACCGGCTCCAGCAAGCCCTCCAGTGATGACCTGCTCCGCAATGCCCAGCTCGGCGCCTACCAGGCCGCCGTCGAGCACGGCGCGTTCGGGGACCATGGCAGTTCCTCGGCCGGGGCGGCGCTGCTGCAGGTCGGCAAGGCTGCCGGGGTCAGGACCACGCTGCAGCAGCAGGGGCCGCTGTCCGAGGATGATGATCCGAAGTGGGCAGAGCTCCTGGTGGCCGACACCGCCGAGGGTATGGCCGGCAGTGACTTCCTGGCCACCGTCGGCTCTGCATGCACCTTCTGTGCGGTCAGCTCGAGCTGCCCTGCCCAGGCCAGGGGCAGGGTGATCTGAGTGCGGGGTCCACAGCGACAGCCGGCCATGCTGCACTCGGCTCAGTCAATTGCCGAAGCCTTGGGGAACCCGACGCCGACGGTCGAGCAGCGCGCAGTCATCCAGGCGCCGATGCGCCCGTTGCTGGTTGTCGCCGGCGCCGGCTCGGGCAAGACCGAGACCATGGCCTCGCGAGTCGTCTGGCTGGTCGCCAACGGCTACGTGGAGCCCGACCAGGTGCTGGGGCTGACCTTCACCCGCAAGGCAGCGACCGAGCTGGCCGAGCGCATCGGGCGCCGCCTCCGCCGGCTACGTCACGTTGGCATGTGGACCCCCGCCCAGGAGCAGGACGGTGCCGAGGTGCTCGGCGGGACACCGACCGTCTCGACCTATCACTCCTACGCCGGTCGCCTGGTTCGTGAGCATGCGCTGCGTCTGGGAGTGGAGCCCGAGTCGCGCCTGCTGTCAGAGGCTGCCGCCTGGCAGTTCGCGGCCGAGGTGGTCGAGCGCTATGACGGCCCGATGGATGACGTTCCGTTCGCGGCGTCGACCATCATCAACGCCGTGGTCGACCTGGCCGGTGAGATGGCCGAGCACCTGCTGGTGCCCGCGGACCTGCGTGCGCTGATCGACCGGTTCGAGGCCAGGGTGGCCGGGCTACCCAAGGGGGCCACCCGGGCCCGGGCTCTGCCCAAGGTGGTGGCTGATGCGATGACCGCACTGAAGGCCCGTCGTCAGGTGCTGCCGCTGGTCGATGGCTACCTCTTGCTCAAGCGCAGCCGGGATGCGCTCGACTTCGCGGACCAGATGGCCCTTGCGGCCACCCTGGCGCAGCGGTTCCCCGACATCGGATCGATGGAACGCCAACGGTTCCGGGCCGTTCTGCTCGACGAGTTCCAGGACACCAGCGAGGCGCAGCTGGTGCTGTTGAAGCACCTGTTCGTCGCCGACGGTGAGCTGGTGCCGGTCACCGCCGTGGGGGACCCCAACCAGTCCATCTACGGGTGGCGCGGGGCGAGTGCGACGACCCTGACCCGCTTTCCACATGAGTTCGCCGACACGCAAGGAGATGCGCAGGTTCTGCCCCTGTCCACGAGCTGGCGCAACGACAACGCGATCCTGTCGGCGGCCAACATCACGTCGGGACCACTACGGGCCAAGTCGACCGTTGACGTGGAGGTGCTCCGTCCCCGTCCCGATGCCGGAACCGGGCGGGTGCTGGCTGCCAGGCTGCTGACCACCGAGGCCGAGGCGGCGCACCTGGCGGCCTGGATCGCGCACCACTGGCTGGATCCGCGCGGCCGTGCCACCGGAGTCTCGGCTGCGGTGCTGTGTCGCAAGCGTTCTCAGTTCGGCGCCGTGGTCGAGGCCCTCGAGCGGGCGGGTCTGCCCGTCGAGGTCGTGGGACTCGGCGGGCTGCTCAGCACACCGGAGGTGACGGACATCGTGGCCCTGCTCTGGGTGGTTCAGGACCCCACCCGGGGCGATCAGCTGATGCGGTTGCTGACCGGGCCGTGGTGCCGGCTGGGCGCCGCCGACCTGGAGGGGCTGGCAGTCTGGTCCAGGGTCCTGCAACGCCGCCAGACGGCCCGTTCCGCTGCCCGTTCGGATGCTGCCCGTTCGGATGCCGATCCGGATGCCGACCCATTGGACGCCGACCGTTCGGATGCCGACCCATTGGACGTCGACCGTTCGGACGCCGACCCATCGGACGTCGACCGTTCGGACGTTGCTCGCTCCCGGACGGCCCGGCCGCAGATCACAGACCAGGCGCCCGACAGCGCCGACCGTCTCAGCATCGTCGAGGCGCTCGACGAGCTGCCGTCCGCGGGCTGGGTCGGCCCTGGCGGCTCTCGCCTCTCGTCGGTGGCGCTGCAACGCCTGCACGGACTGCGTGCGGCGATCCGGGGGCTGCGGTCGATGACCGGCCTGCCCCTGGCTGACCTGGCGGGCGAGGCCGAGCGTGCTCTCGGTCTGGACATCGAGGTCTTGTCCCGTCCAGAGCACACCCCGACGACGGCCCGTGCTCATCTCGACGCGTTCGCCGACGTGGCGGCCAACTTCTCCGGCTCTGCCGATCGACCCACCCTCGGTGGGTTCCTGTCCTGGCTCGACGCCGCCCAGGCCCGGGAGCGAGGGCTGGACCGGGGGCACATCGAGGTTTCCACCGACGCAGTCCAGGTGCTCACCGTTCATGCAGCCAAGGGGCTGGAGTGGGATGTCGTGGCCGTTCCCGGACTGGTCGAGGGGACGTTCCCTGCGCGCTCGAGCTCGACCACCTCGTTCCGGGACGGCAGCTGGCGGATGAGCCCGCCCGCTGACAAGGGCTGGATCGGGGGCCTGTCCGGTGTCCCCTATGACCTGCGGGGGGACTGCGACGGTCTGCCGGTGCTGAGGTGGAGGTCAGCCCCCGACCTTAAGGCACTGGGGAGCGAGGTCAGCGACTTCGTCCGGGCCGGAGGTGAGCACGGCATCGACGAGGAGCGCCGACTCGCCTACGTGGCCTTCACGCGCGCTCGCCGCGAGCTGCTGCTGACGGCACCGGTGTGGGCCGACCCCACGACGCCGCGGATGACCTCGCGGTTCCTGACCGAGCTGGTCGAGCACCCCGACCTCGCTGTGCGAGCCCTGCCCTGGGAGCCGTTGCCCGAGCCGGACGGTGGGGCCAAACCCGCCAACCCGCGCCAGAGCGAGCCGGTGAGCGCGATCTGGCCGGCAGATCTGATGGCCGGCCGGCGCGCACAGTTGAGCGACGCCGTGCGCGAGGTGCTGGGCGCGATGGCAGACCTCGAATCCGAGGGCTCGCTCCATGGGGCCCAGAGCTCGTTCGAGGTGGCCGAGGGTTCGTTCGAGGGGGCCGAGAGCTCGCCTGACGCGGCTGAGGGCTCGATGGAGGGGGCCGAGGTGGTTGGTCGTGAACGTGAGCTCGTGATGTTGCTGTCCGAACGCGACTCTGCGGCCCGTCCCCGTGACATCGAGGTCAGGGTCCCGCGTCACCTGTCCGCATCCGCCGTGGTGTCCCTCGCAGGCGATCCTCAGGCGTTTGCCCGTGATCTTCGCCGGCCCATGCCCGCACCCCCGGCGCTCGCCGCCCGTCGCGGCACCGCCTTTCACGCCTGGGTCGAGCAGCATTTCGCGCGGGCGGCCTTCGTCGACCTGCTCGATCTGCCCGGTAGCGCTGATGACGACCCGGCAGATGATGAGGAGCTTCCCCTGATGAAGGAGCGGTTCCTGGCCAGTGAATGGGCCCGGCGCATTCCGGAAGCCATCGAGATCGCGATCGAGACAACCGTGGTAGGGGTCGCGATCAGGGGTCGCATCGATGCCGTTTTCCCCCGCAGCGGAGGTGGGTTCACCGTCGTGGACTGGAAGACCGGCGTGAAACCGTCAGGTGAGCAGGCCAGGATTCGCGCGCTGCAGCTCGAGGCGTATCGCCTGGCCTTTGCCCGCCATCGGGAACTCGCCCTGGACCAGGTCGACGCGGCGTTCTACTACGCCGGCACCGGTGAGACCGTGTTCCCGCAGCTGCCCGACAACGAACCGCTCGCCATGGTGCTGGGGTCGATCCCGGCCTAGATCCCCACCCCGCTGGTCGAGGCGCCGGCCAGTCGCGGCCCGCAGAGGTCCCTGTCGTCGGTGGTCAGCCGCCGGGCGTCCCTTGTTGTTGCCGGACCTCGGTGACGTCGGTGTCCTCAGAGACGTCGATGGTCTCAGTGATGTCAGTGTCCCCAGAGACGCCCGCCCCCCGGGAGGTGTCAACGGTCTCGGTGACTTCAGAGTCCTGGGGGACCTCGAAGGGTTCGGTGACTTCGGGGTCCTGGGGGACCTCGAGGGTCTCGGTGATCTCAGCGCCCTGGGCTACCAGCTCGTCGGTAATGTTCGGATCGTGGGGGACTGCTTGCGCGGTCGGTGCGTCGGCCGGCAATGACTCGTCGTCCAGGTCATCGACAGTGTCGGCAGCAAGCTGCCGCAACCTGCCCGCGCAGGCCTCGATGCGACTCTGGCTCTGGGAACCGACCGCGATCAGCAGCTCGGACACCAGCTTCAGCTCACCGGCCAGCCGGGCGCGGCGTTCCAGATGAGGGTCAGGCCGGTCCGTCCGGGCATCCGCGTAGGCCTCGAGCACGGAGTCGAGAGTCTCCAGAGACGCCTGGGTGACCAGCGTCGCGAAGTCGTCCGCGGGGTCCGCGACCTTGGCGTTCTCCCAGCCGGTCAGCCCGCAGATGCGACCGGTTGTAGCGTCGTCCTCGTCCTCAAAGACAGCGAGAACCTCAACTCCGGTCAGGTCGCCGTGGGTCAGAGTCGGTGCGAACCGCCACAGCGAGACCTCTTCGAGCGACCGTTCCCACCGGGAGAGCAAAGCGGTCGGGACGTGCCCCGTCGCGGCGGCCCGGTCAAGGTCCGAGAGTCGGCGGGTGCGATACGTGTCGGGGTCGTAGGACGTGAGGCCGGCTTCCTCGCACAAGGCCAGGTCGACATTGTGCAGTGTCGCCAGTGCCCGACCCAGCTCGGCCGCGATCCCCGGCCCGGCCGGCAGGCGCGCGAAGCTCAGCGGTCGCCCGGTGATGTAGGGGTAGACAACGGCGCGGCTGCCCTCTTTGAGGGTCACGAAGCCCTTGGGCGTCGGCACGGAGAAGGGCAGCCGGCGCGCCAGCAGCCCGAGCAGGGAGACCGAGACGTCCATCTGGGCCCCCGCGGCCGCAGACATCGGCGCGCGGACAACCCAACGGCGATGCTGGGTGTCGTGGATGAAGGCAACCTCGAACTGATGTCCGGGACGTTGCACGACACCCTCGACCGATTCCGGGTCGAGTCCCGGCACTGCGGCGCTGGCGAGGGCGGCGAGGGCAAGGGGAGTGCGAGTCACTCATACACCGTATGTCGAGAGGGCCCCCTAGGCTGGAAGGCGTGAGCCGTTCTTTGGATTCTTTGCATGATCTGTCTCTCGTGGGGGTGACGCTGGACCGGGCCGGCCTGCGACGCAGGGACCCCGAGCTGCTGCCCTTCCTGCTCAAGGACCCCCTGACGCGCGTCCTGGCGCTGGTTGACGGACGGGCGGAGGTGACCGAGTCTGAAGGCGGCGCTGCGCTGCTCCTCCGTTCGCCCGAAGAGGGCGACGCGAACCGGCTGACGGTCTTCCTGGGGCAGGACGCCGGCGACACGGCATACGTGGGGGTGGTGGGCGAGGCCCAGGACCTGCCCGGAACCGGGCGGTGGCGGACCCTGCGCGAGGTGGGTGTCCTGCTCTCGGACCGGGACGCCGGTTTGTTCGCGACGGTGCAGGGACTGGCCAACTGGCATGCCTCACACACCCACTGCTCCACGTGTGGCGCGATCACGGAGCCCGATCAGGCCGGCTGGGTCCGCCGTTGCACGCAGGACGACACCGAGCACTACCCGCGCACCGACCCTGCGGTGATCATGGCGGTCACTGACGCGGCCGACCGGTTGTTGCTGGCCCGAAGTCCGCACTGGCCGCAGGGCCGGCTCTCGGTGCTGGCTGGCTTCGTCGAGCCGGGGGAGTCCCTCGAGGCTGCCGTGGCGCGGGAGGTCTTCGAAGAGGTCGGCGTGGCCGTCGAACAGGTGCGTTATCTGGGCAACCAGCCGTGGCCGTTCCCGTCCTCGCTCATGCTGGGCTTCACTGCGCTCGCCGTTGATCCGACGCTCCACCTGGATCAGGAAGAGATCGCGGAGGCGGTGTGGGTGAGCCGGGCGGAGCTGGGCGAGATGGTGCTGGCCGGGCGTTTCGGTATCTCGCCCACAGTGTCGATCGCCCGACGCATGATCGAGCACTGGTACGGCGCGCCGATCGACCAGTTGATCGAGTCGACGACCGCGTTTCGACGCTAGGAGGCCGCGCCGGACCCCGGGAGCGTGGCTGGTCGCCGTGTCGGGGCACAGCCGTTGGCGTTCCCAAAGCATCCGCGTTCTCTGATGCCGATGGTAGGGTGTGTCTGTTTAAGAAGTCATTAAGTAATGCGTTGAGAAGATTATCAAGTTGTACGGATGGCAAGTCCCGCAGCGTCTCCGCGCACCAGCCCGAAGGGAGCGCAATGAACCTCGATCCGAATCTCGTAGCGCTGACCTCGTCGCGCAACATCGGTGCGCTCGCCACCATCAAGGCTGATGGTCGGCCCCAGCTCTCGACGGTCAACTTCACGCTCGACCCGTCCACCACGATGGCCCGGATCTCCGTGATGGACGGCCGGTCCACAGTGGACAACCTGCGCGGCGATCCACGCGCCTCGATCTTTGTCGGCAGTCCCGATGGCTGGACGTATGCCGTGCTTGAAGGGACTGTCGAGCTCTCACCGGTGGCCTTGGTCTCCGATGACGAGACGGTTGAAGAGCTCATCGAAGTCTTCCGCGCCATCCGGGGGGAGGACCATCCTGACTGGGACGACTACCGCGCGTCGATGGTCGCCGATCACAGGTTGGTCGCCCGGCTACGCGTCGAGCAGGTGTATGGCCTCGCCAGGCCGAAGTACGCCAGCTCCGCGTAGCCAGGCCCCGGCTGTGTAGATCGCCGTCTGGCCGACCGCATCCGCCCGGAGCCCGGTGCCGCATGTCTGAGATCCGGCTGCGCCTCAGGCCAGGCGCAGCCGGACCTCGGACAGCGACGGGTTGGTGGCCGAGGTCCCGTCGGGGAACACCACGGTCGGCACGGTCTGGTTGCCACCGTTCACGCTCATGACATAGTCGGCGGCGCCCTGATCCTGCTCGATGTTCACCTCGGCGAAGGCGATCCCCTCGCGGTCCAACGCCTTCTTGAGCCTGCGGCAGTAGCCACACCATGGCGTGCTGAACATGGTGATGGTGCCGGCGAGGGGCAGGGCGGGGGCCGCGGACATACGAGATCTCCTCAGAAGTCAGGTGGGTGACCCCATCAACCGAGAATCGACTCTATTCCTTCCCGGGAGCGGCAGCGCGGGGTCCCACGGAAGGAGAACAGCCTCGTTCCGGGGATGGACATGTCACCGGCATCTGAGAGAATCCGAAGCGATGTCTCTCTCAGCCAGCCGGTCCATCGGCACCCCGACTGCCGACGACGTTCTCGATGCCCTTGACCCGGAGCAGCGTCAGGTGGCGGCGTCGCCGAGCGGTCCCATGTGCGTCCTGGCCGGCGCCGGGACGGGGAAGACCCGGGCCATCACCCATCGCATTGCCTACGGTGTGCTCAGCGGCGCCTACCAACCCCAGCGGGTGCTGGCAGTCACCTTCACCGCAAGGGCTGCGGGTGAGATGCGCACCCGGCTGCGCGAGCTCGGCGTCCCGGGGGTTCAGACTCGGACCTTCCACGCTGCGGCCCTTCGCCAGCTTCACTACTTCTGGCCCCAGGCCATCGGTGGGGCGTCCCCGGAAGTGCTGCCGCACAAGGCTTCCGTGGTTGCCGAGGCCGGGTCACGACTGCGTCTCCAGCTCGACCGCGTGGCGGTGCGCGACCTGGCCGCCGAGGTCGAGTGGGCCAAGGTCAGCATGCTCACGCCCGAGACGTATGCGGCCGCCGCCCGGAAGGCCGGCCGCGACCCCGCAGGCCTGGACGCCACGGCGATGGCCCGCCTGCTGCAGACCTACGAGGAGGTCAAGGCCGAGCGAGGGGTCATCGACTTCGAGGACGTGCTCCTGCTGACCGTCGGCATCCTGGCCGAACGCGAGGACATCGCCAGGGTCGTGCGCTCCCAGTACCGCCACTTCGTGGTCGACGAGTACCAGGACGTCAACGCCCTCCAGCAACGGCTGCTCGAGCTGTGGGTGGGCGAGCGCGATGACGTCTGCGTGGTCGGGGACCCGGCCCAGACGATCTACTCCTTCACCGGCGCCACGCCCAGACACCTGCTGGAGTTCCCGCGCCGCTACCCGAGCTCGCAGGTGGTCAGGCTGGTCCGCAACTATCGTTCCACGCCACAGATCATCGCCCTGGCCAACGTCCTGGTCCGGGCTGGTCATAGGCAGGCCGGCGGTCCGCCCGCTGAGGTGCTTCAGCTTCGCGCGCAGGGCCAGGATGGCCCCCCGCCCAGCCTCACGGCATACAGCGACGACCCAGCCGAGGCGGCAGGGGTGGCTGCGGTGGTCAAGGAGCTGGTCGCCCGGGGCACCCCGGCGAGTCAGGTCGCCGTGCTCTTTCGCACCAACGCCCAGTCCGAGGCGTATGAGTCCGCCCTCGCGGACGCCCAGGTTGCCTACCTTGTGCGCGGCGGGGAGCGGTTCTTCGCCCGTAAGGAGGTCCGCGGGGCGATCCTGCTGATGCGCGGCGCGGCCAGAGCCGATGACGGCAGCAAACCGCTCGGCGAGCTGGTCCGCGACGTCATCGCCGGCGCCGGGTGGACGCAGAACCCACCGACGACCGGTGGGGCGATGCGTGATCGCTGGGAGTCCCTGCAGGCGCTGGTCGCCCTGGCTGACGGCTTCGTCGTTGCTGAACCGCGGGCGCGGCTGACTGATCTCGTGGGTGAGCTTGTCGAGCGTGCCGCGGCCCAGCATGCCCCGACGGTCGAGGGCGTCACGCTGGCCTCGCTGCACGCAGCCAAGGGACTGGAGTGGGACTGCGTGTTCATGGTCGGCTGTAGCGATGGCCTGATCCCGATCAGCATGGCGGAGGGGCCGGAGGCAGTTCAGGAGGAGCGCAGGCTGATGTATGTCGGACTGACCCGCGCCAGGCGTGAGCTCCGGCTGTCCTGGTCCGGGGCTCGCAACCCCGGCGGCCGGGCCAGCAGGCGACCGTCGCGCTTCCTCGACGAGGCGGCCGGCATCCTCGGCGATGGTGCGAGGTCATCTGCCCGGGCGAAGGGCGCGGGCGCTGGTCCGGGTGCGGGCAGGGCGGCCATGCGGCAGAAGGCAGCCACGCGATCCACCTGTCGAGGCTGCGGCAGGGATCTGGAGACGGCGGCGACCCGCAAGGTAGGGCGCTGTCAGGAATGCCCGCCGGCCTATGACGAGGTGACGTTTGATGCGCTGCGCGGCTGGCGCCTCGCGGTCGCGGATGAGGCCAAGGTCCCGACCTACGTCGTCTTCACCGATGCGACGTTG
The DNA here is from genome assembly GCA_036385355.1 of Dermatophilaceae bacterium. Taxonomy (GTDB): domain Bacteria; phylum Actinomycetota; class Actinomycetes; order Actinomycetales; family Dermatophilaceae; genus UBA4719. The sequence goes on along the minus strand of DASVKO010000123.1, from coordinate 3,192 downwards.
ACCGCGATCGCCGAGACGCGCCCCGCCAATTCCGGCGAGCTGGCCATGATCTCGGGCGTCGGGGCACGCAAGCTTGAGCGCTACGGTGACGACGTCCTGGCGATCCTGGGCGGTGGTGAGCCGCGGGAGGCGACTGAGAGACGTTCTGCTGCAACGGAATTGGCGAACCAACGCCCGACCTCAACGCCCTGATTCGGGCGAGAGGTTTTAATGCGTTGCGGCGTGGCCCGGAGTGCCCTAGCCTGATCCCACGTCCAGCCCGCCGGTCGAAGTGACCGTGCTCGGGGTTCGCGATATCAGATGAGGAGGTGGTCCGCTGTGAAGACGATGACGATGACGAACACGACGCCGATCACCCGCATCCGCTTCGCGTCCCCGCAGGCTGCCGATCGCGGCATCAATGTGTGGATCCGCGACCTCACTGTCGGAGTTCGCGGCGGGCTCTACGCCCCGGTGCACAAGGCAATTGTTTTCAAGGATGTCGCGTCCCGTCTTCGGGCCGTCCACCTCCGCTCCCGGAGACCACCTGATCTAGCTACCTAGATCAGGTCATCTCCAGGCCGCGGAACCCGACATCCGGGATCCGCGGCCTTTGTGTTTCCCGGGCGGCGGGCCCCCATGGAAGAAGAGCACACCGTCCCCGGATCCGGGGTATGAGACCAAGGAGGTGACACCTGATGCAGCTGACCGCGTTCATTGACCCGAACGGGCACCGCGAAGACGCCGGTTCTGCCATCCCGTGTCAGGAGTCCGACGCTCAGCTGTGGTTCGCGCAGCGCCCGGCCGACGTCGAGTTTGCCAAGTCCCTGTGCGGGGCATGTCCGGTTCGGACCGAATGTCTTGCCGGAGCGCTGGACCGCGCCGAGCCATGGGGCGTGTGGGGTGGCGAGCTCCTTGTCCAGGGAGTGGTCGTCGCACTCAAGCGTCCTCGCGGGCGTCCCCGCAAGGACTCTCTCGCTGCCTGATGTCGAGGAGACCGGCCAGTCCGGTCCGTCGAAAGCGCGGTGCTGCACGCCGCGTCCGGCAGCTTCACGGTTGCCCAGAGCTCATGGCTCTGCGAGCGACCCTCTGTCCGAAGCCTTTGTCTGCAAGGAGTTTCACCATGCATCTGCATCAAGGCATGATCCTCATGCGAGCTCGAACGGATGAGTTCTCACGTCCCAGTGAGCCACCGTCCACTACTGCGCCACCGTCCAGGATTCGCGGTGCGCTGCGGATCAAGCTCGACGCCCGGCTGGCGCGTCGCGAGAATCCGGCCGGGTGAGGTCAGAACGCTGACGACAGCCGGCCGGGTTCGGCTCCCGATAAGGTCGGTTGTCGTGAGCACACTCTCCGCGGCCCAGGTGTCGTCCCGACGCGAGTCGTTCGTGACGGCCCTGACCTCGCCCGACCTTGCCTCCATCGTCGATCTTGTTGTCTGGGTTGAGCCCGACACAGACGATCCGTCCGCCGATGGGCTGGTGGCGATGGCTGCCAGCCACGTCGGGCGGGTCCGGCTTCACCTCGACGGACGCCATCGGGTTCTCGCGGGCCTCGATCCCATCGCCAGCGAGGACCCGATGGCCTTCCTTCCCTATGACCTTGAGTGCGCCAGCCCGGGGCCGCCAACCTCTCGGGAGAACTCCTACCCGTATGCCGCCTCGCGGATCCTCTCGCTGTTCGCTGACCGGACCCGCAGCCCTGACGTGGCGGTGATGCACACTCCCGGTCATTTCTTTCCCGAGCAGGGCGGCCATGTCGGCGAGCACGGCTCGCTCGATGTGATCCAGTCCAGAGCGCCATTGCTGTTGTCCGGCAAGGGTGTTGCGTCACGAGGCATCGTGGAGGAATACGCCAGGCTGGTCGATGTCTGCCCCACGCTGGCCACCATGGCCGGGGTCCCTGGGGTGGACCTGCACGATGCCGGAGGCGACCCGCTCGACGGACGGGCGCTCACGTCATGCCTCGGCGGTGAGACCCTGGCGGAGCCCAAGGTGATCGGCATCCTGTGGGACGGCGCGCACTGCGGCGACCTCCTGCACCTGGCCGAGTCGGGTGAGCTGCCCGGTATCGCCCGGCTCATCGCCAACGGCGTGGCATTGCGAGGCGGGGCGGTGGCGCAGTTCCCGAGCGTCACCCTGACCAACCACACCTCGATCCTGACCGGTCTCGGGCCGGGTCGCCACGGGGTCCTGGGCAACGTCTTCTTTGACCGGGCTACCGGTCGTCGGGTTGTGCCCAACAACGCGCAGACCTGGCATCGCAGCGCAGAGTGGCTGCGCGCTGCCGTCCGCACGGTGTTCGAGATGGTCAATGACGTTGTTCCACATTGGCACTCAGCGCGGACTGCCTGTGTCAACGAAGCCGTTGATCGCGGCGCTGACTACTCGACGATGGCGATGATCCGTGACAGCGGCAGCTCATCCGGGGCGGCTGGCCTCGATGACCAGCTGCCCGATGCGCGCGCCTCCGTCCACGTCCATGACATGGCCCATCTCGATGACTCGTACTTCTCCTGGTGCACCCAGGTCGACGATCTCGGGCTGGAGCAGATGCGACAGCTGTGGGCGAGCCCGGAGTCGGCACCCACCCTGACGTGGTGGGCGAACATCGTCAGCGATGCGGGCCATCACGCCGGCGGCCCGCGCAGTGACATCGCGCGTGACTCCCTGCGGGACTCGGACTCCCGTCTGGTCTCGTTCCTGGCACACCTCGATGCGCTGGGAATCACCGACCAGGTGACATTCCTGCTGACCGCCGACCATGGTTTTGAGGGGTCGGACCCGACCGTCACCGGATCCTGGCAGCCGGCCCTGGAGCGTCTCGGCATACCTTTTCGTGACGAGGGCCCCGGGTTCATCTACCTCCTCCCAGACCCAGACCCAGACCCAGACCCAGACCCCGACCCCGACTACGACTAGCGCCAGTACCCCAGATTCCAGCAATCCAGAAGACCAAGCGGGACCCCCACCGACAGACCCAGGGACCGTGCACCCAGCCACCGACAAACCTAGGGACGGCGCAGGCAACCACCGACAAACCTCGGGACGGTGCAGCCTTCACCCGGCAAACCTCGGGACGGTGCAGGCTGTGCACGGTCGAACCTGCGTCGAAAATAGCGGTGAGTAAAGGGGCGTTCGGTGCGTTATGCGGCCTGGATGGGGTCGAAGCGGACGGTGTAGCCGAGACGGTTGGCGTCGCGGGTGATGCGTC
>DASVKO010000122.1:0-9309 GCA_036385355.1 Dermatophilaceae bacterium | reverse complement strand
TGGTCAGCGGCCCGCCCGGCGCGGGCAAGACCCTGTTCGCGATCCAGTTCCTGGTCCATGGCGCTACCCGCTGCGACGAGCCGGGAGTCTTCCTGGGCTTCGAGGGGAACCGGGCCGACCTGGCGGCTGACGTCCGCTCTGTCGGCATCGACTTCGACGCACTGGAGCGGGACGGGCTGCTGCTGGTCGACACCCAGGGCATGGACCTGCAGGAGATCGACACCGGCGAGTTCGACCTCGAGGCGCTGATGGTCCGGGTGGCCTCCGCTGTGGACAAGATTGGTGCCAGACGGGTCGTCCTGGACAGCCTTGAGGGGCTGTTCGCCTTGTACAGCGACAAGCCGGACCTGGTCCGGTCCGAGCTGAGGCGGTTGTTCTCCTGGCTACGGGACCGGGGGCTGACCGTCGTGATCACCGGTGAGCAGGTCGAGCCCCAGCTCACCAGGCACGGCATGGAGGAGTTTCTCTCCGACTGCGTCGTAGTCCTCACCGACCGGGTGGTCGACGAGGTTGCCACCCGGCGGCTGCGGGTGCTGAAGTACCGCGGGTCGCGGCACGGCAGGAACGAGTACCCGTTCCTGATCGGTCCCGACGGGATTGAGGTCATGCCGATTACCTCCCTCGAGCTGAGCCAGCACGTGAACACCGAGCGGGTCTCCACCGGAATCCCCGGGCTGGATGAGATGCTCGGCGGCCAGGGGGCGTACCGGGCGGGCAGCATCATGGTCAGCGGCACGTCCGGCACCGGCAAGACGACGATCGGGGCGAGCTTCGCGGATGCCGCCTGCAGGCGCGGGGAGACCGTGCTGTACTTCAGCTTCGAGGAGTCCCAGGAAGAGATCGTGCGCAACATGGCCTCGGTCAGCCTGGACCTGACTGGCTGGATTGAGCAGGGGCTGCTGCATTTCCACTGCGAGCGTCCGACAACTCTCGGGCTTGAGGACCACCTTGCCACCATGCAGCGAATGGTCCAGCGGATCGGCCCGGGCCTGGTGGTGATCGATCCGGTCAGCAGCCTGTCCCGCGGTTCGAACGTGTCCGAGGTCTCGGGCATGCTCATGCGCCTGATCTACTTCCTCAAGACGTCCGGCATCACGGCGGTGATGACTTCGCTGACCGAGGGCGGCACCGAGCTCGAGCGCACCGATCTGAACATCTCCTCGCTGGTTGACACCTGGGTGCTGGCCGTCACGATGCTGGGCAGCGGGGAACGCAACCGCGGGCTGTACGTGCTCAAGAGCCGGGGCATGGCGCACTCGAACCAGATCCGCGAGTTCCTGATCAGCGACGAGGGAGTCAAGCTGGTCCCGGTGTACGTGGGACCGGGCGGGGTGCTGACGGGCTCGGCGCGCGCGGCACAGGAGGCCATCGAGGCGGACATCGAGCTGGGATCGGGCGATGAGTCCAGCGACCTCGCCACGGCGCTGGAGCTCCGGAGGCAGGCCCTCGAGACGCGCCTGGCCGCGATGCGGGCCGACTTCGGGGCCGAGGAGAAGCTGACTGAACGAGAGATCAAGACGAGCCGGAAGCGTGAGGAGATTGTGCGGCTGAGCAGGCTGGAGCAGGCGCGTCAGCGCACCGTCAAACCACAGTCAGACCCGTGAGCAACCCCTCCGAGCCGCAGGCAGCCGAAGGGGAGGCAGCCCCCGCGCGGCTGCAGCTGTCGCTGTTCGTCAGCGGGGCCTCGCCCATCTCCATCCGGGCGGTGCAGCGGCTGCGCGCCCTGTGCGACACGTACTGTCCCGAGGGTTACGACCTGAGGATCATCGACATCTACCAGCAGCCCGACCTGGCCACCTCTGCGCGGGTCTTGGCCGTGCCCACGTTGATCAAGGAAGGGCCGCCTCCCGTGCGGCGGCTGGTCGGTGACTTCTCCAACGAGCCACGGGTTCTCGCCGCACTGGGCCTGGCCACCGTGACGGATGCCTGAGCCATGACGGATGCCTGAGTCATGACGGCTGGCGGGCCCAGCCCGGACGAGGCGATGGCCCTTGTCGAGGAACGGCTGGCCGTTGCCGAGGAGACCCTGCGCGCGCTGCGGGCAGGCGAGGCCGACGCCATCGTGATGGACGACGAGCTGGGTGCGAAGAAGGTCTACTCGCTGGAGACCGAGGACCGCCCCTACCGGCGCCTGGTGGAGCGGATGTCCGAGGGCGCGGCCCTGGTCGATGCTCACGGCCTGATCGTCTATGCCAACCAATGGCTCGCGGCGCTGCTCGGTGTTCCGCTGGAGCGGTTGCAGGGAAGCCCGTTGTCAGACTGGCTCGACGAACCCGAACGCATCTCCTTCACCAGGCGGCTGGCCACCGACGCTTCTGGCGAGCACCACGAGCACACACTCCGTCAGGGGGACGGTGGCACCGTGCCGACGCTGATGGGTGTCAGTGACACGACGGGGCCCGGGGGGTTGCTCCGCTGCGTCACCGTCACCGACCTCAGCCGGCAGAAGGCGCAACAGCAGCAGCTGGACCGGCTCAACGCAGCGCTGACCGACCGGCTGGCCGAGCTGCGCAAGGCCAACGACGACCTCGAGGTCGAGAGGATCCGGGTCGAGGAGGCCAACGCACAGCTGCACGTGGTCAACGCAGAGCTGCAGGTGGTCAACGCTGAGCTGGAGGCGGTCAACGAGACGATTCGGGGCTTCACCGCCATCGCAGCGCACGACCTGCGCTCACCGCTGGTGTCGATCATTGGCTTCTCCACGATCCTCACCGAGCAGTGGGCGACTCTCAGCGACCAGGACCGGATCAGGTTCGTGACCATCATCGACCGCAAGTCGCACGATATGTCCGGGCTCATCGACGAGATTCTCACAGCGTCGAGCATCGAGGGCGGCGCACTGGACACCCGGCCCGCGCAGGTCGTGCTGGGGGAGGCCATCAGCCGGTGCCTTGAGACAGCCGGCGACGAGACCGCGGGGGTGTCGGTGTCCTGTCCACCGGATCTGGTCGTCCGGGCCGATCCCCGGCACCTTGGGCGCATCATCGACAACTACCTGCAGAACGCTGTCAAGTATGGCGAGCCACCCATCCGGATCGAGGCGACCAGGGTCGGCGACCTGACCGAGATCCGGGTTCTCGATCAGGGTCCTGGCGTGCCGCCGGAGTTCGAGCCCAGGCTGTTCGACAAGTTCTCCCGGGCCGACACCCCGGGCACAAAGGGCAAGAAGGGCAAGAAGGGCACAGGCCTCGGACTCTCGATCGTGCGCGGACTGGCCGAGGCCAACGGCGGTCAGGCACGCTATGAGCCCCTGGCCCCCCACGGATCGTGTTTCGTTGTGGCGCTCCCGGCGGGCGACGCGCCACCCGGATGAGGCCGGGCCCGGGGCGGGGAACACCCGTCGGGCAGGTGACCTCACGTCGTCAGGTAGAGGTCACCGAGCTTGTTCTCACAGTCCCGGATTACTCATCGTCCTGGCCCCGGCCGGACCTTCTGAGATGCTCGATCTCCTTCTTCAGCTCGATCATCTTGAGCTCGCGGCCGATGGTCAGCCGTTGGAACTGCTCGAGCTCCACCAGCCGGTCCTGCTCCTTGCCCTGTTCCTTGCGCAGCTCCTCGAGGCCTGCGGTCAGCTCCTTGTTGAGCTGTCGCACCTCCTCCTGCCGCGCTGACTGTTCGCTGAGGTCGGTCACCGTGAGGTAGCGGAGCGACCCCTCGGACGCCTCCGGCACCGTGATACCCAACAGCACTGGCGCAAGGTCGCTGTCGGAGCGACGCAGCGTGAGCTCCCCGCGCCACGTCGAGGACGCGGCAGCGAGCCTCTGGTTGAAGCTGTTCCGGTCCGGCTCGTCGAGCCAGTCCGCGAACGGCTTGCCCAGCAGGTGCTCCAGCGATACGCCGAGCAGGGCCGCGAGCGACTGGTTGGCGTAGGTGACCAGCCCGGTGGTGTCGATCAGGGCGGCACCCTCGGACATCCCCTCGACCAACCGCCGGTAGGGCAGGTCGGGAGTCTCCAGGATGTAGGTCAGCTGATGGCTGTCCGCCGTGTCCACCAGGATCGCGTCGACCTCGCCGGCCCGTATCGCGCGCAGTGTCTCCTCGGCGACGGCGAGCTGATGCTTCAGGAGGTCGAGCCCGGGGTCCGTGCCCGGCTCACGGGACGTCGGCTCGCCCGATGCCATGGCTCAGCCGCCCTTGGGCAGGGCGGGGCCGTTCGGGCGCGTCAGGTCCAGCGCCTCGAGCACCCGATCCTGGTCCATGAAGTTGCCGACCAGCAACCGCACGGGCGCTGGCAGGTCCCTGATCAGGGTGGGCACTGCCACTACCTGCCGGGAGGCGACCAGTGCCGGCTGCTGGTGGACGTCGACGATCTCCAGGTCGTAGCCGTCGGGATAGTACTTCTCGAACAGGTCATGCAGCCGCCGCACCGCGTCGGCGGAGGAGGCTGAGGCTCCGTTGACGAACAACGTCAGGAACGGCCGCTGCGCAGCGGCCTCCGCGGTCATCGGTAGGACTCCTCTGTCAGGGAGACGTTCAGCCCGACCAGCACCCGCTCGGTGTCGGACAGGTCTCCGATGATCCTCTGCACCGGCGTCGGCAGCCGGCGGATCAGGGTGGGCACGGCGAAGACGTCATCGGCGACGGCCCGTGCAGGATCGGCGACCAGATCGATGACCTCGATCTGTGCCTCGGGCAGGTGCTCGGCACAGATCTGGCGCAGGTTGGCCAGCGCGCGCGTGGAGTTCGCGGTTGTTCCGGCCACATACAGTCGCAGGTGCCAGATCTCCCGGGTTCCCCTCGGGGGCTGGGGCTGGGTGATCACGGCTCCACCTCCGGGGGGACGGTCCGCAGCCGCTCCTGCTCCCGGGAGTCCTCTTGCAGAACCTGCTGACGGTCCTCACTGGCCTCGGTCAGTTTCAGCGAGACGCTCCTCTCCGCCTCGAAATCGGCCCACAACGCGGCCACCTGGGCCTCGACAGCCTTCCTGCGGCGCTCCAGCGCGGTGGAGCGCTGGGCTGACACCTGCTCCGCCTCGAGCCCGGCGGCCCTCTCCGCAGCCTCCTGGGTGGCCCGCGCCGAGCCGGTCAGCACCCCCATCGGACCGACATACGCCGGCACCAGGGACACCCCTGAGCTGCTGACCAGGAACTCGCGGATCTGGTTGGAGTGCGCCATGCCCCGGCTCTTGAGCACGTACAGCCCGCGGTTGCGTTCCCCGTTGCCGATCAGGGTGCGGACCAGCAGCCAGGTGTCGACCAGTGAGGAGATGTTCTGGTCCGTGCGCTCGAGCTCGGTCCCCCCCTCGATCAGAGACGTGAACACGGCCGTGATGCCGCCCGCCTTGAGGTAGTCGACCTGGCGCATGAGCATCGCCGAGGCGTCCAGACCGGACCCGCTGCGGGCCAGGCTGCTCACCGGATCGATCACCACCAGCGTCGGGGCCACCTCCTGGACCAGATGCTGCATGGTGGCCAGGTGTGTCTCCAGCCCGAGCGCGGTCGGCCGCTGGCAGTGCAGGTGCAGCAGCCCCTGCTCGACCCAGCCGGCCAGATCCAGGCCGACCGAGGCCATGTTGCGCAGGAGCTGCGCCGGGGACTCCTCGAAGCTGAAGAACAGGACCGTCTCCCCGCTTCGACAGGCGGCGTTGGCGAAGTTGGCCGCGAGCGTCGTCTTGCAGGTGCCCGACGTCCCGCTGATCAGGACGCCGCTCCCCCTGAACACGCCCATCCCACCGAGCATCTCATCCAGCCCTGATATCCCGGTGGAAACCCGCTCCGGGCTCACCTGCTGCTGCAGGCCGAGGGAGGTGATCGGCAGCACCTGGAGACCGTCGGCCCCGATCAGGAACGGGTACTCGTTGCAGCCATGCAGGGAGCCGCGATACTTCAGCACCCGCATGCGTCGGGTGGAGACCTCCTGGACCACCCGGTGGTCCAGCACCACCACGCAGTCCGAGACGTACTCCTCGATGCCGTACCGGGTGAGCATGCCCTCGCCGCGCTCCCCGGTGATCACGGCGGTCAGCCCCTGCTCCTTGATCCACCGGAACAGCCGTCGCAGTTCGGACCGGATCAGACCCGGATTGCCGCTGAAAGCGCTGAACAACGCCTCCACGGTGTCGAGGGCGACCCGTTTCGCGCCGATCTTCTCCACCGCATACGCCAGCCGGACCATCAGCGCCTCGAGGTCGAACCCGCCGGTCTCGATGATGGTCCCTGGATCCAGGACCACGGCGTCGATCAGCAACCGGCCGTCCCTCTCCAGGTCGTCGATGTCGATGCCGAGGGAGCCCATGTTGGCCACCAGGTCGGCCCGGCTCTCCTCGAAGGCAAGGAACACCCCTGGCTCGTCGTACCGGATGGCTCCGTTGACGAGGAACTGCAGGGCGAACAGGCTTTTGCCACAGCCCGCCGGTCCGCACACCAGACTGGGCCGTCCCGCCGGCAGCCCACCCTCGGTGATCTCGTCGAAGCCACCGATCCCGGTCGGGCACTTGGGTAGCATCACCCGCGGTCGGACCTGCGAACGTGAGACAGCTTCGCTGGGACTCATTCGCTCGACACCTCCAGCAAGCTCTTGAACCGCGCTGTCGTCGAAGGCACCGGATCCCCCTTCGGGCAGTGGCAGACAACTCAAGAATCTGTCAGAAACTCGAAACTCTGACAAGAACTTTACGCCAGAATCAGTCATCAATACTGATGGGCAGTGCTCGTATTCCGTTGCCCTCGCCCCAGGTTGACCAGCCTGTCGACGTGGCCACCGCCGAAAGTGCTGATCATGGCTGCCCGGCGTGGGGTCGCTGTGAACCCCTCCTTCTCGCTGGCTTCTCGCGGGCTAGCTGGCCTTCTCGCGGGCCACGGCGAGCACTCCGAGCACGTTTCCGGCTGCGTCGCGGTAGACCGCGGCGTTGCAGAGAAGGTCTGTCAGGGTGCCGTCCCGGTGGCGCAGGGTCAGCGGGTAGGCGGTGGCGGATCCCTGCTCGAAAACCCGCTGGTAGCCCTGCCGGGCCTTGTCGGGGTCGGTGAAGTACTGGGAGAAGTCGGTCCCGATGAGCTTGTGGCGGGGTCTGCCGGTGGCCTTGACCGCGGCCTCGTTGACGTCGGTGATCTTGCCGTCGGGGCTGATCGTCTCCATGGGGTCAAGGTTTGCCTCGATCAGGCTCCGGGCGTACTGGGCTGCATGCCTCAGCTCGGTGATGTCGCGGCAGATCACGGACGCGCCGACGACCACGTCCTTGTCGTCACGTAGCGGTGAGAGGGTCAGTGACACCGTGAACGGGGTTCCGTCCTTGCGGAGGCGGACGGTCTCGAAGTTCCTGACAGGTTTGCCGGCGCTGAGCCTGGCCAGGATGGAGATCGTCTCGCCGGCCCGGTCCGGGGGAACGAGGAGGTCGATGCACTTGCCGACGATCTCTTCGCTGGTGTAGCCGTACATTCTCTCGGCGGCCGGGTTCCAGCTCGTGATCGTGCCGTCGAGGGTCCGGCCGACGATCGCATCGTCCGAGCTCTCGACAATCGCAGCCCCCATCTGGGCTGCCTCCAGCGCCCTCCTCTGTTCGGTGACGTCGCGTCCGGTGGCGAGCACGCCCAGGACGTTTCCGTCGAGGTCGCAGTAGGGCGAGGCGGTGAACAGAAGGCTGGTCAGCGTGCCGTCGCGGTGGCGCATGGTCAGCGGGTAGCTGGAGACCGACCCCTGCGCGAAGACCCGCTCGTATCCTTCTCTGGCCCTGTCGCGATCTGTGAAGTACTCGAGGTAGCTGGTCCCGATGAGGTCGTGGCGGGGGACACCGGTGGCCTGGACCGTGGCCTCGTTGACGTCGGTGATCCTGCCCTCCGGGCTGATCGTCATCAGCGGGTCCGGGCCTGCCTCGATCAGACTCCGGGCGTAGTCAGCCGCACGCTGCTGCTCGGTCATGTCGCGGCCTATCGAGGAGATGCCGATGATGGCGCCGTTTGCGCCGCGGATCGGTGAGAGAGTCAGTGAGACCGGGTACAGCGTTCCGTCCTTCCGGCGACGGATGGTCTCGAATTCCTGGACGGACTCGCCTGCCTCTATCCGGGCCGTGACGTCGTTGACCTCGTGGCTTCGATCCTCGGGACTCATGAAGCTGAGGGTTCTGCCGATGACCTCTTCGCTGGTGTAGCCGGACATTCGCTCGGCGGCCGGGTTCCAGCTCGTGATGGTGCCGTCGAGATTCCTGCTGATGATGGCATCCCGCGAGTACTCGACGATCGCCGCGACGCGCTGGGTGGCCTCGAGCGCCAGCATCTGCGCGGTCATGTCACGGTGAATCGTGGAGGCGCCGATGATCTCGCCGTCCGCGTCGCGGATAGGTGAGACGGTGAGCGAGACCGGGAACTCCGTTCCGTCCTTTCGGACACGCGTGATCTCCAGGTGCTCGACCGGCTGACTCGCGCTGATCTTGGCCAGGATGGCGTCAGTCTCGTCCGGCCGGCCCCGGGGGATCAGGAGCCTGGCGGGCTTGCCGACAACCTCGTCGCCGGTGTAGCCGTACATTCTCTCGGCAGCCGGGTTCCAGCTCGTGATGATGCCGTCGAGCGTCTTGCCGACGATCGCGTCCTGCGAGCTCTCGACGATCGCGGCCATGCGCTCGGCGACCTCGAGCGCTCGCCTCTGCTCGCTCATGTCACGGCAGGTCACCGATGCGCCGACGATCGCGCCGTCCACCCCGCGAACCGGTGAGACGGTGAGCGAGACCGGCAACAGCATTCCGTCCTTGCGAACGTTGAAGGTCTCAAGGTGCTCGACGTGCTGGCCGGCGCTGACTTTGGCTGCGACGGCTTTGGCCGCTCCTGCGTGGCCCTCGGGAATCAGGAGGTCGACGGACTTGCCGACTATCTCCTCGCAGGAGTAGCCGAACATCGTGGTCGCGGCCGGGTTCCAGCTCGTGATGACGCCCTCGGGCGTCTCGCCGATGATGGCGTCGTCCGACCCCTCGACGATCGCCTCGATGCGCTGGGCGAGCTCGAGCGCCCGCCTCTGCTCGGTCACGTCGCGGTGGACCACGGACACACCGACGATCGCGCCGTCCTCGTCGTGGATCGGTGCGAGGGTGAGCGAGACGGGGACCGGCGTCCCGTCCTTTCGGACGCGTTCGGTCTCAACGTGCTCGACGTGCTGGCCGGTCTTGACCATTGCCAGGTTGGCGGACCATTCGTCGGTCCGGTCGTCGGGAGTCAGGATCCGGCCCGACCTGCCGATCATCTCCTTGCTCGTGTAGCCGTACATCTTCTCGGCGGCCGGGTTCCAGCTCGTGAGGATGCCTTCGAGCGTGCCGCTCATGATGGCGTCGTCGGAGTACTCGACCATCGCCGCGATGAGCTCGGCGTTCCGGACCGCAATCATGCG
>DASVKO010000121.1:0-47505 GCA_036385355.1 Dermatophilaceae bacterium | reverse complement strand
CCCGGCTCGTCACCCAGAGCCCGGAGCTCAAGACCATGGTCACCGGCCTGGCCAGCCTGACCAGTGGCGAGCTCGGGTCGGGCACGCAGTTCCCGCTCAAGATGGGTGCGGCCCTGCTGACCACCATCACGGTCGCCCTGATCTTCTTCGCCTTCCATCGTCACTTCATCCGTGGTGGCAACGAGGGCGGGGGGAAGGGCTAGCTGCGGGCGCGGATGGCCCGGGCTGCCAGATAGGCACCAAGGATCGCCACGATCGGACCGATGACGGCCCACAAGGTCACCCCTGTCATGGGGCTGGAGCTTTGCAGGACACCCAGCCCCTGCAGGGTCCAGACCAGGCCCACCAGGACCATCAGGACGCCGAGGCCGGCACGCAGGTTCTTGTTCATGGCGCCGACGCTACAGTCCGAAGGTGGCGCTCTGCGCCCGAAGGCGCTTGTTGCCCGTGATCCTTCGCAGCCAGGGCCCCACTGTCGAGAGAACCTCACTGTCGAGAGAACCTCACTGCCGAGGAAACCTCACAGCCGAGGGACGTAGCGCTTCCCCTGCAGTGCGTCATACAGGAGCCGGGCACTGCGGGCGGATGCTCGCAGCCGCAAGCCCTCCTTCTCGAGATCGGACTGTATCTCCGCGAGGGCCTCCGTGCTGACCAGCTCACCGAGGTCGACCCGGACCTCGCGATAGGCCTGACGCATCACCTCAAGCTGGGCGTCGATGTGCCGCACCGCAACCCACGCCAGGGCAACCGGGTTCTTGCGCCATCCGGCATACCCGCGGTAGTCGGCGGGGCAGTGGTCCAGTAGCCAGGACACCGCCGGCACTTCCCAGCCAGGGGACTCCGGAGGCGGCACTGCCTGCGGCCAGCCCGGAGGCGTACGAGATGAGCTCACTCCCCCAGTGTGCCAACCTCCGGCGACAACACCAGAGGCCAAGGGGCCATGCACCAGGACAGCCCACAAACTCAGGGCCATGCACCAAGACAGCTCAGGAGCCTGGGACTGTGCCTGGCTGAGCGCTGAGGTGCCGCGCACGCGAGGGCCCGGCCGCCGAAGCGACCGGGCCCTCAGATGTTCTGCCGTGCTGACGGGTGGCTGGGTCAGCCGTTCACGAGCGAGCGCAGGACGTACTGCAGGATGCCGTCGTTGCGGTAGTAGTCCGCCTCGCCGGGAGTGTCGATCCGCAGCCCGGCGTCGAAGTCCACGATGGACCCATCGGCCTTGGTCGCCCGGACGTGCAGCGTCTTCGGCGTCGTCCCGCCGTTGAGCGCGGTCACCCCGGAGATGTCGAACGTCTCGGTGCCGTCCAGTCCGAGCGAGTCGGCACTCTGGCCGGCCGGGTACTGCAGCGGAAGCACACCCATGCCGATCAGGTTGGAGCGGTGGATCCGCTCGTAGGACTGGGCGATGACCGCTGTGACGCCCAGCAGCCGGGTGCCCTTGGCAGCCCAGTCGCGCGACGAGCCGGAGCCGTACTCCTTGCCCGCCAGGACGACCAGCGGAACGCCGGCCGCCGCGTAGTTCTGGGCCGCGTCATAGATGCTGGACTGTGCCCCATCGGCGGTGAAGTCCCGGGTGAAGCCCCCCTGGACGTCGTCGAGCAGCTGGTTGCGAAGGCGGATGTTGGCGAACGTGCCGCGGATCATGACCTCGTGGTTGCCGCGCCGCGAACCATAGGAGTTGAAGTCCTTGCGCTCGACACCGTGAGCCGCGAGGTAGACACCGGCCGGGCTCTCGGGCGTGAACTGGCCGGCCGGGCTGATGTGGTCGGTGGTGACCGAGTCGCCGAGCTTGGCCAGGACCCTCGCGCCGACGATGTCGGCCACCGGGCTCGGCTCCTGCTGCATGCCGTCGAAGTACGGAGGCTTGCGCACGTAGGTCGACTCCGCCGCCCACTCGAAGGTCTTGCCCTCGGGTGTCGACAGCGAACGCCAGCGCTCGTCCCCGGCGAAGACGTCGGCATAGTCGCTGGTGAACATCTCTTTGGTGATCGAGGAGTCGACCACGCTGGCGACGTCGGCCGCGTTGGGCCAGATGTCGCGCAGGAAGACGTCGACACCCTGGGGGTCGGTGCCGAGCGGCTCCGACTCCGGGTCCCAGTCCATCGTGCCCGCGAGCGCGTAGGCCACGACCAGCGGCGGGGATGCGAGGTAGTTCATCTTGATGTCGGGGTTGATCCGACCCTCGAAGTTGCGGTTGCCCGACAGCACCGAGACGACGCTGAGGTCATGCTCCTGAACGACCGCCGAGACCTCCTCGGGCAGCGGACCCGAGTTGCCGATGCAGGTCGTGCAGCCGTAGCCGACCAGGTGGAAGCCGAGCTTCTCCAGGTACGGCCACAGGCCGGCCTTCTCGTAGTAGTCGGTGACGACCTTGGAACCCGGCGCCATCGAGGTCTTGACCCAGGGCTTGGCGCTCAGGCCGCGTTCGACGGCATTCTTTGCCAGCATCGCCGCCGCCACCATGACGGAGGGGTTGGACGTGTTGGTACACGAGGTGATCGAGGCGATCGCGACGTGACCGTGGTCCATCTCGGTGGTGGTCCCGTCAGCCAGGGTGATCGGCACCTTGTTGCTGGTCCGGCTCACCACGGGCATCGGAACGGAGATGTGAGGGACGTCGGCAGCATGCTCAGCGGCGCTCTGGCCGTTGGCCTTGTACGCGGGAGCGTCGCTGGCGGGGAAGGACTCCTTGCCGGCCTCATCGACGACGCTGGCGACGGGCTCGTCATCCGGCACGTAGTCCTTCAGCGTCCCGCGGAACGAGTTCTTGGCCTCGGTGAGCGAGATGCGGTCCTGCGGCCGCTTCGGACCCGCGATGGAGGCCACCACCGTGGACAGGTCGAGCTCGAGGTACTCGGAGAACAGCGGCTCGCGCGACGCGTCGTGCCAGAGCCCCTGCTCCTTGCTGTAGGCCTCGACCAGGGCGACCTGCTGCTCGCTGCGGCCGGTCAGGCGCAGGTACTCGCAGGTGACCTCGTCAATGGGGAACATGGCAGCGGTCGAGCCGAACTCGGGGCTCATGTTGCCGATCGTGGCGCGGTTGGCCAGCGGCACCGCAGAGACTCCCTGGCCGTAGAACTCCACGAACTTGCCGACTACGCCGTGCGCGCGCAGCATCTCGGTGATCGTCAGGACCACGTCGGTTGCCGTGACGGCGGAAGGGATCTCGCCGAGCAGCTTGAAGCCGACAACCCGCGGGATGAGCATGGAGACGGGCTGGCCGAGCATGGCCGCCTCGGCCTCGATGCCGCCGACACCCCAGCCCAGGACCCCGAGGCCGTTGACCATCGTGGTGTGCGAGTCGGTGCCGACGCAGGTGTCGGGGTAGGCCATGCCGGAGCGGTCGAAGACGACCCGGGCGAGGTGCTCGATGTTGACCTGGTGCACGATCCCGGTGCCGGGCGGCACGACCTTGAAGTCGTTGAACGCGCTCTGCCCCCAGCGCAGGAACTGGTAGCGCTCCTCGTTGCGCTGGTACTCCAGCTCGACGTTCCTCTCGAACGCGTCGGCCCGGCCGGCGACATCGGCGATCACCGAGTGGTCGATGACCATCTCGGCGGGCGCCAGCGGGTTGATCCGGCTCGGGTCCCCGCCGAGCTCGGCGACAGCCTCACGCATGGTGGCGAGGTCGACGATGCACGGGACACCGGTGAAGTCCTGCATGATCACGCGAGCCGGCGTGAACTGGATCTCGGTGTCGGGCTCCGCGCTGGGGTCCCAGCCGGCCAGGGCACGGATCTGCTCTGCGGTGATGTTGGCCCCATCCTCGTTCCGCAGGAGGTTCTCCAGGAGGACCTTGAGGCTGAACGGCAACCTCTCGCTGCCCTCCACGGCCGCCAGGCGGAAGACGTCGTATGACGTGTCCCCGACCTTCAGCGACCCCTTGGCACCAAAACTGTCCACGCTGTGCTCGCTCACGTTGACTCCTTCGCAATTTATCTTGACGTCAAGATATATTTAACCACACCCGGGCCAGGGCGTCCGGCCCACATCGGCTCAGGCGTGATCCCTCACCAGCGCCTCACGCAGGCCGGCGGGGATCGGCGCCGTCTCTCGGCCGGTGATCTGCACACACACGTAGGTGATCGCAGCCTGGGCGCATCGAGTCCGCTGCTGACCTGACGGGTCCACCCGCTCGATCGCGTACCCGAGGCGGAAGGACGTCGTCCCCACATGGTCCACCCGCACCGCAACCTCGGCATGCTGAAAGGCCTGCAGGCTGTCCACCCACTCGACCTCTGCCCTGCGCAGCACCGCGTCGAACCCCTGCCCGCGCAACGCCTGGTATCCGTAGCCGATCGACTCCATGAAGGCGCTCATCGCCTCGTCGCACCAGCCGAGATACCACATGTTGAAGACCACGCCGAGTGAGTCGACCTCAAAGAAGCGCACATCCAGCGGAAACCGAAACACACTGTCAGCCAACGCGGTGCTCCGTCCGCGGGTGTCACTGGTCTGGGTGTCACTGCTGCTGGTGTCACTGTTCATGGTTGTCAGTCTTCACGAGTGTCAACCTGAGGACCGCCCGTTCCTGACCGCTCCGCTGACAACCGCTCAGCTGCGGGCTGCCCCGGCGCCGGTCGCCTCGCCACGAGGACGAGGTCGATGGCATCGCCCTGCGGCAGCTGCCGGACCACCTCGCCGAGCTGTTCGACCAGCAGCCCCTCGCTGGCCACCCGATAGCCCGCTTCGGTGTGCCGCAGGCCGGCATCAGAGGGGCCACCCACGCCCTCGGTGAGATTGCGCAGGGCATGACCGATCACGACCAGTGCACCACCCGGAGCCAGCCACCCGCGCGCCCGCGCCAGGACGTCGTCGTCCAGATGCAGGTACGACACCAGAACCAGGTCGAAGGTCGCCCCGGACGGCGGCTGCCAGGTGCGCACGTCGTCCACCACCCAGTCGACCTGGACGCCGACCTCCTGAGCCCCCTGGCGAGCCCGTTCGATCCCCACGGCGGAGAAGTCGACGGCGGTGACCTGCCATCCCAGCGCGGCCAGCCAGACGCTGTGGCGCCCCTCCCCCGCCCCCAGATCGAGGGCCCGGCCGGTGAACCAGTCACGGATCGTTGCGGCCACCCAGGCGTTCGGTGCCGCCGACCAGACACGCTCCGACCCGGCATACCGGGTGTCCCACGCCGGCGCATCGTGGCCCGCGGTCACGCCAGGGGCTCCAGGATGGCGATGCACTCCACGTGGTGCGTCATCGGGAAGGCATCAAACGCCCGCAGCGAACGCATGCCGTAGCCGGCGTCACGGGCGTACGCGACGTCGCGTGCCAGAGCGGCCGGGTCACACGCGACGTAGGCGATCGCGCGAGGCGCCAGGGCTGCGACGTCCCTGACCACGGACTTGCCGGCCCCGGTCCGGGGCGGGTCGAGGACCACCAGATCGGTGCGGATCTCCTGCCGGACCAACGGTTTCAGGACCCGGTCGACCTTGCCGCGGCGCAGCTCGATCTCGGGGCGCATCCTCAGGTTGCTCTTGGCATCCGCGATGGCGCGGGTGTCCGACTCGATCGTCAGCACGGCCCCGGCCGGCCCCACGGCATCGGCCAGCGCCAGCGCGAACAGTCCGACCCCCGCGTAGAGATCCAGCGCGCGCTCACCCGGTTGTGGTGCCAGCTCCCGGCGCACATGCTCGACGAAGGTCGCCGCTGCGTGCGGGTGAACCTGCCAGAAACCCCGCGCCGACAGGTGGAAGTCGGCCGACCACCGCCCGGTGTCGACCCGCTCGGTGACATGCGGCACGGTCGAGTCCCGCGACGGCAGCGGCACGGTGATGGCCTCACGCTCGCCGCTGGCGTCCACGACATCAACGGAAGAGGCCATCGGCCAGCGCCGGTCGAGCACCCCGGTCGCGATCACCCGCTCGGTGGAGATCAGGCAGTCCTGGACGGGGATGATCTCACTGCTGTGGTGGCGGTGCAGCCCGGCTGCCCCCGAGGCGTCGATGGCGAACTCGGTCCTGGTCCGCCAGCGGAGTCCCCGGGTGTCGCCAGGGAGCGCTTCGACCTCGACGTCGACGTCGAGGCCGGCCAGTCGCTTGAACTGCTCGGCCACCACTGCTGCCTTCAGCTCGCGCTGGTAGCTGAGCTCGCTGTGCTGCCAGTCGCACCCGCCGCACTTCCCCGGGCCGGCGAACGGGCAGGCAGGCACGACGCGGTGTTCGGAGGGCGTGAGCACCTCGACGGCATCGCCGAGCAGGAACCGGTCACCGTGCTTGCCATCGGTGATCTGCACGCGCACCGTCTCGCCCGGCAGCGCATGCCGGACGAACACCACCCGGCCGTCATGGCGGGCCACACAATGGCCACCGTGGGCCACCTTGCCGATCTCCGCCTCGAACTGCGTGCCGACCAACGACACGTGCGGATCGCCTTTCAGGTCCTCGCTCTGGTCGATCATTCTCCACGCCTCACGGATCTGGCACCGGTGCCAGTGCCCTCGAAGCGTTCCTCGGCGCCCTCGGAGGAACGCATCTGCCAGGGCACGCTGGTCACCATCACGCCGGGGGTGAAGTACAGGCGACCCTTCAGACGCAGGGCGCTCTGGTTGTGCAACAGACTCTCGTACCAGCGACCCACGACGTACTCGGGGACGTAGACCATCACCACGTCACGAGGGCTGACCCGTCTGACCGACTTGACGTACTCGACGACCGAGCTGGTGATCTCACGGAAGGGCGAGTCCAGGACCTTCAGGGGCACCGGGATGTCACGTCGGTCCCATTCATCCTGCAAGGCCTGTGTCTCATCGGGCTCCACGTTGACCGTGACCGCCTCCAGGAGCGAGGGCCGGGTCGCGCGGGCATAGGCGAGGGCACGCAGGGTGGGCTTGTGGATTTTGGAGACCAGGACGATCGCATGAACCCGCGAGGGCAGCATCTGGTCGTCACCAGACTCCTCGACGGCCAGCTCGCTGCGCACCCGCTCGTAGTGCCGCTGGATGCCGTTCATGATGATGAACAGGACCACCATCGCCGCGATGGCATAGCCGGCGCCCTTGATGAACTTGGTTGCCAGGACGACCAGGAGCACGGTGCCGGACATGAAGGCACCGACGGTGTTGATGATCCGGCTTCGCATCATCCGTCTGCGCGCCCTGGGGTCACGTTCAGTGCGCAGGTGGCGGTTCCAGTGCCTGATCATGCCGGTCTGGCTCAGGGTGAAGGAGACGAAGACCCCCACGATGTAGAGCTGGATCAGCCTGGTGACCTGGGCGTTGTAGATGAAGATCAGGAAGATGGCGGCGCCCGCCAGGATGAGGATGCCGTTGGAGAACGCGAGCCGGTCGCCGCGGGTGTGCAGCTGGTGGGGAAGGAAGCCGTCCTTGGCCAGGATCGACGCCAGCACCGGGAAGCCGTTGAACGCCGTGTTCGCGGCCAGGATCAGGATGATCCCGGTGACGATCGAGATGAAGAGGACACCGAGCGGGAAGCCGGAGAAGATGGTCTTGGAGAGCTGACCGATGATGGTGTCCTGGGTGTACCCCGGGCCGATCGGCACACCTCCCAGCGTGAGCTGGGCAGCCGGGAACTCCGCGAACTTGATCCCGGTCAGGTTCACCAGCGTGATGATGGACATCATCATGGTGACCGAGACGATGCCCATCATGAGCAGGGTCGTCGCCGCGTTCGTGCTCTTCGGCTTCTTGAACGCCGGCACGCCGTTGGAGATGGCCTCCACCCCGGTGAGGGCCGCGCTGCCCGACGAGAAGGCGCGAAGGAGAAGGAAGACCATGGCAAACCCGGCAAGTCCCTCGGCGCCGTGCTCCGGCAGGAGCGTGTACTTCGCGCTGTCGGCCTGGGGCAGCGTGCCTGTGGCCTCCCGGTAGAACCCGAACAGCGCCATCCCGATGATGCCGATCATGAACGCGTACGTCGGGATCGCGAACGCGGTGCCGGACTCGCGCACGCCTCGCAGGTTCATCGCGGTCAGCAGCACGACCAGCCCGATGGCAACCGGCATCTCGTGCCCTCGCAGGAACGGCAGCGCTGCGGCGGCGTTCTGCACGCCTGACGAGATGGACACGGCGACGGTCAGCGTGTAGTCGACCAACAGGGCGCTCGCGACGGTCAGGCCGGCCCGGGGCCCCAGGTTGACCGTGGCCACCTCATAGTCGCCGCCACCGGAGGGGTAGGCGTGCACGTTCTGGCGGTACGACGCCACCACGACGAGCATGACGAAGACGACAGCCAGGCCGATCTGCCACGAGTGGGTCGTGGCGAAGGCGCCACCGGCAACCGCCAGCGTGAGGAAGATCTCGTCGGGCGCGTACGCCACCGACGACAGTGCATCGCTGGCGAACACCGGCAGGGCGATCCGCTTGGGCAGCAGCGTCTCCCCCAGCCGGTCGCTGCGCATGGCCCTACCGACGAGGAGCCGTTTGATGATCCTGCCTGAAGTCGACACGGCAAACACTCTAGGCTGCAAGCACCGGGCACGGGTGCATCGCGCCAACTGTCGGGGTTTGGGCGCGGACAGGTCGTCGCGCGGTGTAGCGTCGCTGCGTGTACTTCGTCATCATGGGTTGCGGCCGGGTCGGGTCGACCCTCGCCCTCAGTCTCGAGAGCCAGGGCCACGATGTGGCCGTCATCGACAGCGACAGCACGGCCTTTCGCCGTCTGGGGCGCAGCTTCGAGGGCAAGCGGGTGACCGGACTCGGTTTCGACCGGGACACCCTGATCGAGGCCGGCGTCGAGAACGCCTACGCGTTTGCTGCGGTGAGCAGCGGGGACAACTCCAACATCCTCGCTGCCCGCGTTGCCCGCGAGACCTACGGCGTCGAGCACGTGGTGGCACGCATCTACGACCCCGGCCGCGCGGCGATCTACCAGCGCCTCGGTATCCCCACCGTGGGCACCGTGCGCTGGACCTCGGACCAGATGCTGCGTCGCCTGCTGCCCCAGGGTTCCGTGCCCGAGCACACCGACCCCAGCGGCCATGTCGTCATCGCCGACGTGGCGGTCAACCCGGCCTGGGTCGGTCACCGGATCACCGAGCTCGAGTCGGCCTCCGGTGCCCGGGTGGCCTACCTGACCCGACTCGGTGACGGCTTGCTCCCCGGCGCCGACACCGTCTATCAGGACGGGGATCTGGTCCATGTCCTCACCACCGCCTCTGCTCTGACGGAGGTCGAACGAACCCTCGACACGGTGCCGCCAGCCCTCTGACGAGCCTCTCACCCACTCCTGCCCCTGAACACGGACCCCTGACCACATCCCGAAAGACCACCACCCGTAAGACCGTCCCACGAAAGGACAAACACCCCGATGCGAGTTGTCATTGCCGGAGCCGGCAGTGTGGGTCGCTCGATAGCCCGCGAGCTGCTGCACAACGGGCACCAGGTGCTCCTGATCGACAAGGAAGTCGACGATCACCAGGTCCGGACCGTCCCGGCGGCCACCTGGCTGATGGCTGACGCCTGCGAGATCAGCTCGCTGCACGAGGCCGGCCTGGCCGACTGTGATGTGGTCGTGGCCGCGACCGGGGACGACAAGGCCAACCTGGTCCTGTCCCTGCTGGCCAAGACGGAGTTCGGGGTGCCTCGCACCGTTGCCCGGGTGAACAACCCCAAGAACGAGTGGATGTTCGACGAAGCCTGGGGTGTCGATGTTGCGGTGTCGACTCCACGGCTGATGACGGCGCTGGTCGAGGAGGCAGTCAGCATCGGCGACCTGGTGCGCATCTTCACCTTCGGTCAGGGTCAGTCAACGATGGTTGAGCTCACCCTTCCGGAGAACAGCCCCTTCGCCGGCAAACGGGTCGGGGACGTTCCCTGGCCGGACGACAGCGTCCTGGTGGGGATCATCCGGGAGGACCACCCGATCGCGCCCAGCCGTGATGACTCCCTCGAGGCTCACGACGAGCTGCTGTTCCTTGCCACACCAGAGGTCGAGGACGCCCTCGAGGCGATGCTCAGTCCCGGCGAGCGGATGCCGCGCGACAAGGAGTGATCAGGCAGCAGGGCGCTCGGAGGGGGTCAGCGGCGTCTTGCCTCTCACCAGGATCATTCCCATGACCGCCAGCGCGACCAGGTAGGCCGGCCACCCGAGGGCGACCTTGGCGACTCCCAGCCAGGCGACCTGCCCCGCCAGATACAGCGGGAACATCAGGACCACCCGTACGGCATACAGCACGACAAGCACCATGGTGAGGCGCTGGCAGACCGAGACCAGACCACGGTCACGTCGCCAGCCGGTGGGGTCCTCAGCCATCTTCGGGTCACCAGCGGCGACCATGAAGCCGACAATCGGCCAGCGCACCACTACGGACAACAGCGCAGCGACCCCCCAGGCCGCACTGGTCAGGATGCCGGGCAGGAAGGCCGCCTCGGCCTTTCCGCTGCGCAGCGCGAAGAATGCCGCGATGGCGGTGGCAAAGACGGCGGACAGGACATAGCGGGGCGTCTGTCGCATCGCCAGCCGAACCGCCAGCAGGATGAGCACACACACCGCCGAGGTGATGACTGCGACCGTGACATCGTGTCGCCAGGCCCAGGCCACCACGAACGCGACAGTCGGCAGTGCCGTCTCGAAGGACCCGCGAGCGCCTCCCAGCGCGGACGAGAGTCGTTCCCGGATAAGGGTCTCGACAGTGTGCGCGTCCTCCAGCACCGGTGCCGGGATCGTGATGTCGTCGTTAGTGGCCACGCTGAGGCCTTATCTCGTAGGCAGGATTGAAGATCGTCGGTATGCCGTGACGGTAGGTCACGCGTCCGTGCACGGTCAGATAGGTCCCCGGAACGATGCCGCCGATCCGCCGCCTGCCGAGCCAGACGAGGTTGAGGGCCTTGCTGCCGTCGTAGATCTCCGCGACCAGGGCCGGGACGTTGACGCGAGGTCGAAGGGTCACGCTGCGGACGGCGCCACAGACGCTGGCCTCGGAGCGGTCCACCAGGTCCTTGATCGGGGTACCACCGAGCCGCCAGCTGTTCTCCTGCAGCTCGCGGGCTTCCAGCTCGGACTCGGTCCGGGCCAGGCCCGCTGTCACGCGGGAGAGCAGCCCGGCCTTTCCGGTGTCGTCCGTGTGCTCAGTTGCCATGGCTGGTCCCATCAGGCTGCGGCTCATCAGGCTTGGTCAACTAATGGATCTCGGTGATCTCTGGCCCGCGTTCGAACGGCTTGAAGTCATCGACGGAAGGGGCCTGCCCGGCTTCGGCGCCCTCATCTGCGATGGCCTCGTCTGCCGGCTCCGGCTGTTCGGGCAGCTTCAGCGACAGCAGCTCCCGGGGGGCCATGGCCTCGTCGCCGCGCACGACGACCGTTGACCTGACCACGTCGAGCAGCTGTTCGGCAGCGCCCTCGTCGACGGCTGCCGGACCACTGAGGACGCCACGAAGGAACCACCGGGGGCCGTCCACGCCCACGAAGCGAACCGATGAGAACACGGTGTGGCCGTTCGGGTCGTGACTGGGCATCTGGGCCCGCAGCTCATCGCCCAACGGACCGGACGTCTTGTCGGCTGTTCCGCCCTGGCTGGTGATGCTCGCGGCGATCTCCGTGCGGATATCGTCCCAGATCCCTTCGCTTCGCGGCGCCGCGAAGGCCTGGAGCTGGACCGCAGAGTCCCCCACCACCGCGGTGACCCCAACGACGTTCTGCGACTCCTCCTCGACCTCAAGACGCAGTTCCATGCCCGGCAGACCGGTCAGCCACAGCGCTCCGAGATCCAGGCGCCCGTCCAGATCCTTCACCTCAGACCGGTCGAACGGCCCGCCCCGGCGCTCTGACGGGCGGCTGGGCGACGTCGTGGTGGCAGGAGCCGCCTGTGCACCGTCGGCGGATGCGCTGTCTCCACCGTCGGACGCGGTGATGCTCGGGTCGAGGTCGGCGCTGGTGGCTTTGCTGCCACGGCGAAAGATGCCCACGTGTCGTCAGTCCTTAGTCGGTGTCGATGTCACTGGTCTCGATGTCACTGTCACTGGTCTCGATGTCACAGGAGTCGATGTCACGGGTCCGGGTGTCACGGGCACCGTCATCGAGGTGGTGGCGTGCCGAACCCTCCACTGGCTCCATGACCATTGTCCCCCCGATGGCTGCCCGGAAGCGACCTCACCTCGATGAAATGGGCCTCGCTCACCCGCTGGACCACCAGCTGCGCGATCCGGTCCCCGCGGGTGATCGTGAAGGACTGATCAGGGTCGGTGTTGAGCAGGTTGACCAGGATCTCACCGCGGTAGCCGGCGTCCACGGTGCCGGGCGCGTTCAGGACGGTGATGCCATGCCGGGCAGCCAGCCCCGAGCGAGGGTGGACGAAGGCCGCATACCCGTCGGGCAGGGCGATCGAGACACCCGTGGGAACCAGTGCGCGCCGCCCCGGAGCGAGGAGCACGTCGTGGCGGGCATGAAGGTCGGCGCCCGCGTCGCCCGGGTGGGCGTAGCAGGGCATCGGCAGGTCAGGGTCGAGGCGTGAGATCAGCACCTGGACCCGCGATGGGTCGGTCATCGAACCGTCCTTTGTCGAGACACCTGGCACGCCGTGGCCGGAGCTGCTGGCACGCGCGTCACCACGCGCGTGCCAGCAGTGGAGGCTCCGCTCAGGCCGCGCACTCGCGACACACCGGTTGGCCCTTGACTTCCTTGGCCAGCTGGCTGCGGTGATGCACCAGGAAGCAGCGTGAGCAGGTGAACTCATCTGCCTGCTTGGGAACCACCCGCACCGACAGCTCTTCGCCGGAGAGGTCGGCTCCGGGGAGCTCAAACCCGTCGGCGTGCTCGGTCTCGTCGACGTCAACGCTTGAGGCGCTCTTGTCGACCCGACGCGATTTCAGCTCCTCGATGGAGTCTTCGGCGTCGTCATCATCAGTCTTGCGGGGCGCGTCATAGTCAGTGGCCATAGGTGATGTCCCCCTCCTTCATGTCGTGGGCAGGAATCATGTGCAGGAAATCGGTGGCAGGAAGCGTTGTGGTTCATCGCTGCGGGGTTAACGCCGGGCCCCTCGTTTTTGTGCCCGCTTGCGCCGCGCCGTGTGCCCTGTCCGCCGCGCAGTGTGCCCTATCCAGGGGCCAATGTCACTATCGGGAGGCCTGTCAGTTCAAATATGTGCCTGACCATCTACTCAAATGGCGCATTGTCAAGGCAAAGTGCCCGTTGAGCGATGGTTGTGACCAAAAACACACTCACTCACAGAATCGAAAGCGTCGAGCCTCTCAGCCGGGGCCAAACGGTCAGCGCAGCGGCGCCAGTGCCTCGAGCCTGGACAGCAACGACCCGTGTATGCCGGGTCCGGCGGCCACCACGGCAGCCTCGCCCGGCGCCGCGTTGTTCAGGCCGCTGACCAGCGCCCCGGCCTCTGTGGCGATGATCCAGCCGGCCGCAAGGTCCCACGGGTTCAGACCCGCCTCGTAGTAGGCGTCGACCGTTCCCGAGGCAACGGCGCACAGGTCCAGCGCCGCGCTACCGGCCCGTCGGATGTCCCGGATCTCGGGCAGGATCGCGGTGAGCACCTCGCCCTGCCGGGCCCGCACCTCCGGCCGGTACCCGAAGCCGGTGGCCACCAGGGACTGAACCAGCACGTCGACGGCGTTGACGGACAGTGCCGTGTCGTCATCACCAGCCAGGACATGGGCGCCCCCACCCACCCGGGCGTGGAAGATCTCCGAGGTGAGCGGGTTGCAGATCGCGCCGGCGACCGGTCGCCACCTCCCCGGCGCTGCGGCGTCGCCGATGACCGCCGCCACTGAGACGCAGTACGCCGGGATCTCGTAGAGGTAGTTCACGGTGCCGTCGATCGGGTCGATGACCCAGGTGATGCCTGAGGTCCCGGCGGAGGCCCCGTCCTCCTCACCGAGAATCGCGTCCTGCGGCCGGGCACCCAGAAGATGACGGCGGAGCAGCACTTCGGACTGCCGGTCCATCACGGTCACGATGTCGTTGATGCTGCTCTTGGTGTCCAGGACACCGAGTCCACGCGGGCGGTCGTGGACGATGAACCTCCCGGCCGCGCGGGCGGCCGAGATCGCCAGAGCCTCGAGCTCGCGAAGAGTCGGCTCCCAACCTGCCAGGTCGGACTGCACCTGGTCGGCCAGCTCCTGACTGGACCGCCCCGGCCCGGCGTTCATCGGTCGGACCCGCAGAGCGCCGGCTTGGCCACTCTCAGGTTGGGACAACAACCGGGCCGGCACACCGACGGGGACGCCTCATGGTCTGGCCATGACGGAGAGAGCACGGAGGTGGTGCCGCGGGCCTGTGCCGCTCGTTCCAGAACCAGGTCGACCAGACCCGAGACGAACTCCGGGTCGGTGCCGACGGTGGGGACCCGCACCATCTCCAGGCCCACGGCGGCGGCTGTCTCAGCCGCTTCGGTGTCAAGGTCGAACCTGACCTCCATGTGGTCCGAGACGAACCCGATCGGTGCCACGACCACCGTCCTGACCCCGTTGGCGGCCAGGTCCCGGAGCGCGTCGTTGACGTCCGGTTCGAGCCACGGCTGCGTGGGAGGTCCCGAGCGGGAGCAGTAGACCAGCTCGTGGTCCAGTCCCCGGCTCAGGGTCGCATTGACCTCATCGGTGATGGCTGCGGCCAGTGCCAGATGTTCGCGGCGATACGCGTTGCCCTCGCCGCTGCCCGGCCCCGAGGTGTCGTCCATGGCCTCCGGGATCGAATGGGTGACGAAGACCAGCCGGACCTCGTCATCGGAGGCCTGTCCCAGCCCACGCACCGCCTCGGTCACCTGCCGCGCGTTGGCGCGCGAGAAGCCCGGGTGGTTGAAGTAGGGCCGCACCTTGTCGACCGCGATCTCACGTCCCTCATCGGCCAGGGACGCGACGGCGGCGGCGAGATCCTCGCGGTACTGACGACACGAGGAGTAGGAGGTGTAGGCGCTGGTCACGATGGTGACCAGCCGCCGCATACCGGCCTCGTGAGCCTCACGCAGGGCGTCGGTCAGGAACGGGTGGAAGTTGCGGTTGCCCCATACCAGGGGGGTGGTGATCTCGCGCCGGTCCAGCTCAGAGCGCAGGGCAGCCAGCAGGAGCCTGTTCTGGTCGTTGATCGGGCTCTTGCCCCCGAACGACTGGTAGTGCCCGGCCACGGCCGTGAGACGTTCGTCCGGTATGCCGCGGCCCGCCGTCACGATGCGCAGGAAGGGCATCACGTCCTCGGGCTTCTCAGGTCCGCCGAACGACAGCAGTAGGATGCCGTCATACGGGGTGAGCGGGGTGGGTTCGGACCCGGCCCGGGGTGAGGTCACAGGCATTCTCCGGTTCACTTGGCGTGATGGGACCACATGGACTTCGGCCATGAAGCTTGAGCAATGACTTCGCCAAAACTACCCTTGCGGCGTGGCCTGCGGACGCTCGGGCCGAGAAGATGGCAGAGTCTGTTGTTAATGGGCGAATCAGGAGAAGGCGATGCAAGACCTGCAGCTGATCGGCGTGCATGAGGACGGTGAGCACCTGTTGCTGAGCGGACCTGAAGACGAGCGTTTCCGGTTGCCCGTCGACGAGGCGCTGCGTGCTGCCATCCGGCGCGACCGGCCACGCCTGGGCCAGCAACAGATCGAGATGGACGGCGGGCTCCGCCCCCGTGATGTCCAGGCCCTGATCCGCGCCGGCGCCTCGACAGAGGAGGCCGCCAGCCGTGCCGGCTGGACGGTCGAGAAGGTCCACCGTTATGAAGGCCCGATCCTCGCCGAGCGCGAGCATGTCGCCGGACTGGCTCAGAGAGCCCGGCTGCGAACCCGCAACGGCGTCTACAGCGGCGGTGGCGCGCCCACCTTGTCGGCCAGGGTGGCCGAACGGCTCAAGAGTCGCGACGTGGAGGTCACCGACACCAGCTGGGACTCGTGGCGGGCTGAGGCAGGGCCCTGGACCGTCGTGCTGACCTTCGTCGCCGGTGGACGCCAACGGCAGGCGTCGTGGAGCTTCGACCTTGCCGACCGCACCGTCTCAGCGGTGGATGACGAGGCCCGCTGGCTCAGTGAGGAGGTGCAGACCTCCAAGGGCCCGATCCCCGCACCGAAACCTCGCTCCGCCGCGGTGCGGGACACGACGGTCTACGACGTGGAGGCAGAGGGCGGTCTGCAGCCCGGCGCCCGTGAGGATCATCAGGAAGACCCGCTTGACCTGATGACTGCCATGCGCAAGCGCAGTGCGGCGCGCGGCCGCCGCAGGCCTGGCGGCCACGGCGCGCCCAAGAGCGCACCCAAGACGGCCGCCAGCGTGCCCGAGGCCGAGAAGGAGGCCACGGACCAGGCACTGCCGCTGGATGACCTGGACTACGAAGCCCGGATGCCTGATCGCGCTGATGCGCACGCATCCCCCGATCCATCAACGGTGGTGGCCGGTCACGGCCCCGACGGTCCGGCCGAGCCTGCCGATGACGAGCTCACGCTGGTTGAGTCCTCACCGAAAGACTCCTCAGAGAACTCCTCACCCCAGGAGGCGTCGTCCGACACCGGTGACGAGTCACAGGGGACGAGGAAGGGGTCCGCGCCTCAGACCAAGTCCACGGGGCGGGCCAGACGGCCAGCTCGCGAGGCTACCCGCAAGACCGGCCGGCCGAGTGTCCCCGCGTGGGACGAGATCATGTTCGGATCGAGGCCGGACGCGGACCGTTCATCGTCCTAGTTCGCTGAGGTCACAGGTTCGCTGACGTCACCGGTTCGCTGACGTCCTGGTTCGGTGATGCACCAGATCGTGACGTCCTAGATCGGGCAGAAGTCCAGGTCGAAGGGCAGCACGTCGGGTGAGACCGCTGCGGTCCTGGCCGCATCTGAGGTCATCCTGCGCATGTAGTGGCGCCGGCACAGAACCTCGTACTGCACCAGCCCGATCCTCCCCGCGGTGATGTCCCCGAGCGCAACCTGCTCACCCTCGACCACCATCGCGCCGTCCACCACCCTGGCGTTGTGGGTGGCCCGATGCCCACACCAGCAGAGCGCCTCAACCTGCAGCGCCTGAACCCGGTCGGCCAGCTCGATCATCCGCCGGGACCCCGGGAACAGCGCTGTTCTGAAGTCGGCGGTGATCCCGAACGCATAGACGTCAACACGCATCTCGTCCACGATCCGGGCCAGCTGCTCGACCTGTGCCGGGGTATAGAACTGGACCTCGTCGCAGATCAGGTAGTCCACCCGCTGGCCGCTGGTGGCGCGGGTCACGATGACATCCCAGAAGTCGAGGTCGTCAACCACCTCGAGCGCGCTGGTAGCCAGGCCAAGACGCGAGGACAGCACCGCCTCACCGGCCCGGTCGTGCTTGGTGAATATCAGCCCCGCCCGCCCCCGCGCGGCATGGTTGTGGTCCATCTGGAGAGCCAGGGTGGACTTGCCGCAGTCCATCGTGCCGGAGAAGAAGACGAGTTCAGCCACAACGCGGACTCTACGGTGTCGGCAGGGTCACGGAACGCCGCCGCTGTCCCTCGCGGGCACCTGCAGGAGCGGGATCGCCATCTCCACGGGGGTCAGCGATCCGTGCAGGCCCAGCAGTGCCAGCAGCGCCGGCCGCGCGGCCCGCGAGTCCACGATGGCGAAGTTGTCCCGCATCGGCACGACGACATCGCCGATCCGGGGCAGCACATGCTGGGCAACGGCACCGAACAGCCCCTGCTGGACTGCTTCGTCCCGGCTGAGCACCCAGGCCCGCGCGCCCACCCGCTCGCGCCAGGTGGCCAGGACGTCGTCAGCGGCACCCGGCTCGCAGTACAGCTGCAGCGCCCGGGCCTCGCCGCCCACATGCCGGACGTCCGCGGCCAGCTCGGCGTCGTGCGCGAGGTCGATCCGAAGGGCATGCGGTGCGTCGACCATGCCGTGGTCGGCCGTGATGTGCACCGAGGTGTCCGAGGGCACCCCCGCGACGAGACGTGCCAGGGAGCGGTCGATCAGCTCCAGCTCGTCACCCCACTCCCAGGACTGGCAGCCATGGACGTGGCCCACCTTGTCGAGGTCGCCCCAGTAGAGATACACGAGGGCACGCTTGCTCGCGCGGACTGCAGCCAGCGCCGCGTCCACCCGGGCATCCAGAGAGCGTGCTGCCGTGAAGCCTCCGCCGCGCAGGGCCGCGGTGGTCAGCCCCGAGCCATCGAAGAAGCCCGGGCCGATGCGGGTGACGGCGACGCCATCCGCGGCGGCCCGTTCGAACACGGTCTGGCTCGGTTGCCACAGGCGCGGGTCGGGGCCGTTGTCCCAGGACAGCTCGTTGAGCAGCCGGTCCTCGCCCGGGACAAGCACCTCGTAGCCGACGAGTCCGTGGGAGCCGGGTGGCAGGCCTGTGCCGAAGGTGCCCATGCTCGTCGCGGTGGTGGACGGGAAGCCCGCGCTGAGCCGCAGGGCCGCCGGCAGCAGCCCTCGCAGGAACGGTGCGTGCCCGCTTCTCTGGCGAAGCAGGTCGTAGCCCAGCCCATCGACGAGCACCACTACCGCGCGCTTCGCCGGTGGCAGGTCGAGCAGGTCAGGCCGGTCCCCCGCGGGCTCGCTCACCCCCACAGACCGGGCCACCGCGGGCAGGACGCCGGCGAGCCCGGACGCGCCGTACGTCGGAATCAGGCCCTGGTCGAACACTGAACGGGACCTCAGCGCCCGATAGCCGCAGACAGCGTCCGCGCGAACATCATGGCTTGTGCCAGCGCGGGCTCACCGTCCGCATCGGCGCTGATCCGCAACCCGATGTCGTCGGTCGTGACGGTGCCCTCGTAGCCGTGATCGGCCTCGCAGTTCGGGTCACCGCAGGTCGCCGGGATCATGTCGACCCTGCTGACCGCACCCCAGCCCAGGGTGAGCGTGAGCTCGCGTCCCAGGGATCCGGGAGTGTAGGTCGCCGGAGACGTCACCACGTGGGTCAGCATGACCCCCCGTACTGCGCTCAGCGGCACGCACTCGGAGGTCGCCGTCGCGGTCGCGATCGCCGTTGACTGGGGGTCCACGTCCTCGGGCTCACCCGGGTCATCTTCAGGCGCGTGGTCGTCGGCGTGGGCGACCACAAGCCGGGTGGGTGTCAGGGCCAGCACCGTGATGTGACGACGCACGGTGTCATGGTCGAAGGTCGTCTCCTGGTGCACCAGATGGGAGACGACGTCATCACCTGCCACCGCCGACTCAACCACGTCCGCCACCAGGGACGGGTAGTAACCGGCAGCCTCGATGTCCTTGGTCAATGAGGTCGGAAGCGGACGTCTCTGCGTCGTGATCTGGTCGGCGATGTCACCCATGGGACCCATCTTCGCCCATGTTCCGCCGCCGCGCGCACTATGCCGCGATCGGGCTGTGCCGCGCAGCGTCGCGGCGCTACGTCAGGGCCCGCCGTACCGCATCCGTGCGCTTCGTTGAGGGCGCGACCACGATCTCGACGCCCAGAACATCGACCCCGCCGGGATGGGCGAGTACCGGGTTGATCTCCAGTGATGCCACATCCGGCTGCCGGTCGGCCAGTACCGAGACGCGTGCGATGAGGTCGGACAGCGCATCGCGATCCGCCCGCGGCGCGCCACGGTACCCGTCAAGCAGCGGCGCGGCCTTGACCGAGGAGAGGAGGTCCGTGACGTCGACGTTGGTCAGCGGCGGGATGCGGTACCCGATGTCGTCGAGCAGGTCGGTCGGTGGCCCCGCGATGCTGAAGCTGACCACGGGCCCGAAAACCGGGTCCTCGGAGGTGCGGACGACGCAGGCAGCCCCTGGTGTTCCCATCCGTTGCACCACGAAAGCGTCGGCGCCCATCGGCGCCAGTCGCACCGACAGCGCCTCGAAGGAGTCCCGTACGGACGCCTCGGTCTGCAGGTCGACGTGCATGGCGATCTGCGACGGCTGATGCCGGACGGCGGGCGAGACCGACTTGACCACCACGGGGTAGCCGAGGTGTTCCGCGGCAGCCACCGCCTCGTCGGCTGTCGCCACCGAGATGGTCGGCCAGAGCGTCACGCCGTATGCCGCCAGCAACGTCTGGGCCTCGCTCTGGGTGAGGGTCCGGCCCGCGGGGGCATCTGCCAGGACGCCCTCGACGAGGCGCTCGGCGGCGGGAAGGTCCAGACCGGTCGGCTCGACCATCTCACCGCGTTCGCGAGCCCGCCACTGCCCATAGCGGGTGGCAGCCGCCAGCGCGCGCACGGCGTCCTCCGGCATCGCGTAGGCCGGGACCGCGCGTCGCGGGCTGCGGTCACCCAGGTCACCGTGGGCGGCATGGTCGGCGCGATCGCTGCCGGAGAGTGCCTCGGTGATCCCTGTCATGCCGAGGAACGTTGCCCCACAAGGTTTCTCGGATCTGCCCGCCGACTCGACGAGCGCACGGGCGACATGCTCGCCGGTGGTGGCCAGGGGTGGGATGAAGCACGTCAGAACGCTGTCGACGTTGACATCTGCGAAGGCCGCGTCCAGAGCCGTCGAGAAGTCCCCGGCGTTGGCCTCGGCCGGCAACGAGACCGGGCCATGGGTGACCTCGAGGCCCCAGCTGACGCACGCCTGCGCGGTGAGGGCGCCGAGGGCGTCCGAGTTGCCGACGATGGCCACCCGACCGCCGCGTGGCAGCGGTTGGTGAACCACGAGCTGGGCCACGTCAAAGAGCTGGTGCACGTTCTCCACCCGGATCACGCCGGCCTGGCGCAACATGGCGTCGAAGGCGGCCTGCGGCACCGAGATGGGACGGACCCGGTGACCGGCCGGAACGCTATAAGCGCTGACAGCGGACTTGACCACGATCACGGGTTTGTGCAGGGCAAGCTGTCGCGCGATCCTGAAGAACTTGCGCGGGTTGCCGACCGACTCCAGGTACAGGCCCACCGCGTGCGTGTCCGCGTCATCGATCCAGTACTGCATGAAGTCGTTGATGGAGACGTCGACCCGGTTGCCGGCCGACGCGAAGACCGAGATACCGAGGTTGCGCCGGGCTGCCAGGGCGAGCACCGCGATACCCAGCGCGCCGCTCTGGGAGACCAGGCCGAGGGTCCCTGCCTGGGGCATCGCCGGCGCCAGGGACGCGTTCAACCTGGCATCGGGATGGGAGTTGATGACTCCGAAGGAGTTGGGACCGATGACCCGCATGCCGCTGCTGCGTGCCGCTTTCAGGAGCTCTTCCTGGCGGTGCACGCCGGACGGTCCCGACTCGGCGAAACCAGCGGACACCACCAGCAGGGTCTTGACACCGGCTGTCGCACAGTCCTGGACCACGAGCTGCACCGACTCGGCGGGGACGGCGACGACCGCGAGGTCAATCTGGTCGGGGATCTCGCTGACTCGTGAGTGGGCCTCCAGACCCTGGACGTGCCGGGCCTCGATGTTGACGGCATGGACCCGGCCGGTGAACCCACCCGCACGGATGTTGGCCAGCAGCTGATGCCCGATCGAGTCAACCCGGCGGCTGGCCCCGATCACGGCGATCGAGTCGGGGAACAGCGCGGAGCGCACGCTCAGGGCCTCGGCGCGGCGCTCCCGCGACAGCCGAACCGCCTGGGACTGCTCGGTCGGCTCGATCGTGAAGGCCACCGCGATCACGCCGTCGTCGAAGTGGTAGTTGACGTCATACCCGGCCTCGGTGAAGACCTGGATCATCTTGCGGTTCTGGGGCAGGACATCGGCCACGAACTTGGTCACCCCGCGCTCCTGCGCGGCCGCGGCCAGGTGCTCGAGCAACACGGACCCGACTCCCATGCCCTGGTGGGCGTCGGAGATGTGGAAGGCGACCTCGGCCGTGTTCTCGTCGAGCCTGTCGAAGCGGGCGATCCCGATGATGTCCTGGTGCACCGTCGCCACCAGAGCCACTCGCCAGTCGTAGTCGACCTGGGTGAACCGGGCGACGTCCTTGTCGCTCAGGGTCTTCAACGGCGCGAAGAAGCGGAGATAGATGGACTCAGCGGACTGTCCCGCGTGGAATCGACGGACGCCGTCCGCGTCGTTCGGCACGATCGGACGCACATGGGCCACGGAACCGTCGCGAAGCACGACGTCCGCCTCCCACCACGCCGGATAGGTATCAGGGCGCGTGTCCGTGTCGGTCATGGGTTCAGAATGGCAGATCCCCGGACGCGCGGTCGCCGGAAACCTCGATCGGCGGAATCGGCGAACTGTGGTTATGGTCACCCCATGGCCGATGCATACGCGCAGTTCCGAAGTGCCCGAGACCTCCTGCTCACCGAGCGGACCGACTATGACCGGGCGATCGCCGACTATCAGCCGCCCCGTCCCGCGGACTTCAACTGGGCCCTGGACTGGTTCGACCAGGTGGCGGCGGACACGACCACCGGCGCCCGGGACGCGCTGAAGATCGTCGAGGCCGACGGGACGAGCCATGCGGTGACGTATGCCGAGATGTCGGCTCGCTCATCGCAGGTGGCTGCGTGGCTCACCTCCATCGGCGCGGTCAAAGGCGACCGCCTCCTGCTGATGCTGGGCAACCAGGTCGAGCTGTGGGAGACCCTGCTGGCCTGTATCAAGCTCGGTGTCGTGGTGATCCCTGCGACGACGCTTCTGACCCCTGCAGACCTGGACGACCGGATCACCCGGGGCGCCGTCAGCCACGTCATCACGGCGTCGGTCGATGCCGGCAAGTTCACAGAGGTTCCGGGCGACTACACGCGAATCGCCGTCGGCGAGCCGGCCCCCGGCTGGGCGGCATACAACGAGTCGTTCTCTGCCGCGACAACCGAGTTCGTGCCACCGGAGCCGGCCGGCGGCGACGACACCCTGCTGCTCTACTTCACCTCCGGCACCACCGCGCAGCCCAAGCTCGTCGAGCACACGCACCTGTCCTACCCGGTCGGGCACCTCTCCACGATGTACTGGATCGGGCTGCGGCCCGGAGATGTCCACCTCAACATCTCCTCGCCGGGATGGGCCAAGCACGCCTGGTCGTCCTTCTTCGCCCCGTGGAATGCCGAGGCCACGATCCTGGTCGTGAACCAGCCTCGTTTCGACGCGGCGGCCCTGCTCGCGACCATGGCGCAGGAGTCGGTCACCACGTTCTGTGCCCCGCCGACCGTCTACCGAATGCTGATCCAGCAGGATCTGGCGCCGTGGCGGGGGCGGCTGAGCCTTCGCGAGATGGTGGGCGCCGGCGAGCCGCTCAACCCCGAGGTCATCCAGCAGGTCCAGGACGGGCTCGGGATCGTGATCCGGGACGGGTTCGGCCAGACCGAGACGACCGCACAGGTGGGCAACAGCCCCGGCCAGGAGGTCGTGCCCGGCTCGATGGGACGGATCCTGCCCGGGTACGACGTGGTCCTGCTCGACCCGGCCACCGGTGAGGAGCAGCTCGGTACCGACGCCGAGGGCGAGCTGTGCCTGCGGCTCTCCGGCAGTGGCCGGCGCCCTGTCGGCCTGATGGCGGGCTACAACGGCGACCCCGAGAAGACGGCCGAGTCGATGCGGGACGGCGCCTATCACACCGGCGATGTCGCCTCCCGTGATGGGCGTGGGTACATCACGTACGTGGGCCGCGCCGATGACGTGTTCAAGGCCTCGGACTACCGGATCAGCCCGTTCGAGCTCGAGTCGGTCCTGATCGAGCACCCGGCAGTGGCCGAGGCGGCCGTGGTGCCTTCACCGGACGCGACCCGGCTCTCCGTGCCCAAGGCCTATGTGGTTCTGGCACCGGGATACTCACCGACGGCGCAGACCGCTGAGTCGATCATGGCCTATGCGCGCAAGAACCTGGCGGCATACAAGAGGATCCGGCGGATCGAGTTCGCCGAGCTGCCCAAGACCATCTCGGGCAAGATCCGCCGGGTTGAGCTGCGAGGTCGGGAACAAGAGGCGCACGGAGCCGGTGCCGGTGACAGCGCCTCGACCCGGACAAGTCAGATGGAGTTCTGGGAGTCGGACTTCCCGGGCCTCAAGGACTGACGTCCATCGCCTGGTGCAGCTGTGCATCTGTACCTGGCTGCACCAGGCACACCGCGGGGCGAGCCTCACCCCATGGCGAAGACCACGGTCACCGTGACGCTGACGTCCTGGCTGCCCGGCTGGATCGGCACGTTTGAGAACGCTTTTACCTCCTGCCCGGACGGGGCGGAGGCATCCAGCTGAGGTCCGCCATTGGCGGCGACGCTCTCGGCAATGCTCTCGACGTCGCCCAGCGAGCGCCCTGCGGCCCTGGCGTACTGCTCGGCCTTGGCCTTGGCCTCTGCGAACGCCTTGCCCCGGGCCTGGGTCACCAGTAGTCCGGTGTCCTCGAGGTCGAGGCTGATCCCGTTGACCCTGACAGCGTTACCGCCCGCCCCGACGGCCTTGCCGATCGCGTCACCGGCCTTGCCCAGGTCGCGCAGCTTGGCGCTCACGCTCTCCGATACCTGATAGCCGGTGAGTACGGCCGGCCGGCCCTTCGGATACGTATAGGTGGGCGTGATGTTCAGCCCCGACGTCTGCAGGTCCTTCTTCACGACGCCGTTGCCGAGCAGGGACTTCTGGACGGCGTCAGCCGAGGCGTTGGCCTTCGCCAGTGCCGCTGACACCGAGGTGCCAGAGGCTGCTACCGACAGGTCGAGCCGCAGGGTGTCAGGAGTGCCTGCCACCTTCGCCGTGGCACCGACGGTGATGCCCGTGCCGCCGACACCCGCGAGGGTCGATGACTGGGTTGGCGAGGTGTTGACAGCCCTGGTCGAGGCCGCCGCCTGCGTGCCCGCAGAACGGGTGGCGCCGACGAGGTACACGACAGTGAGCGAGAGAACGGCGAGCAGGATCAGGAAGAGCCGACGGGGAGAGAGTGAGATAGTCATGCTGCTGTGACGCACGTGACGCCGCAGCGGTTCCGCCCGCCGTGACACAGTGACCGGGTGGAGTTCTCAGAGGTCGTTCGCAGACGCCGCATGGTTCGTTCCTATGACCCCGACCGTCCGGTGCCGGCCGAGGTCATCAGCACCGCGCTCGGCAACGCGATCCGGGCCCCGAGCGCCGGCTTCAGCCAGGGCTGGGACTTCATCGTGCTCACCAGCCCCGAGGAACGGCAGGCCTACTGGGCTGCCACCACCGACCCCGACGATGAGCCGGACTCGTGGCTGGCAGGCATCGCGAGCGCTCCGGCCCTGATCCTGTGCCTGTCCGACAAGGACGCGTACCTGCGGCGCTACGCCGAGCCGGACAAGGACTGGGCCGACATGGACGAGGCGCGCTGGCCGGTCCCCTACTGGGACATCGACACGGGGATGGCCGCCCTGATGATCCTGCTGACTGTTGTCGACCAGGGGCTCGGCGCCTGCTTCTTCGGTGTGCCTCCCGAAGCGCACGAAGACGTCTTCGACGCCTTCACCATCCCCCACGACCGCAAGCTCGTCGGCGTGGTGTCGCTGGGGTACCCCAGGCCGCACGCCAGGAGTGGCAGCCTCAGACGTGGGCGACGCGAGCTGGACCAGGTGGCGCACTACGGCAGATTCGGCGTGCACTGAGAACGACGCGCACTCAGAACGGCGTGCACTCAAGACGGCGTGCACCGAGAACGTGGCTGAACCTCTGGCAGCACCACTGTCGTCACCGGCGTGACCAGGGAACGCGACCTGGAGCACCTGTCGGGCTGTCGGGCT
The DNA here is from genome assembly GCA_036385355.1 of Dermatophilaceae bacterium. Classification (GTDB taxonomy): domain Bacteria; phylum Actinomycetota; class Actinomycetes; order Actinomycetales; family Dermatophilaceae; genus UBA4719. Next base: position 22,065 of record DASVKO010000121.1, on the reverse strand, counting down.
GTCGGGCTGTCGGGCTGTCGGGCTGTCGGGCTGTCGGGCTGTGGGGCCGGGCGTCCTCAGGCGCAGGCCTTCAGCACCCAGACCCTGCCGGCCTTCGCTCCGGCGAGGGCCTCATCGAGGGTCACAACACGCACGACGCCCGTATCGCCGTCAGCCGCTCGCGCATTGCGGACCAGCACCCTGGACGGGATGCCGACGAACTTGGCCGGGTCAACGCAGGTGGGGCCGAACTTGAGGACCTGATCCGCGAGCATCTCCACGACAGCAGGTCCGAGGTCCTTGTTGCGTTCGCACACCGCGACGGACCGGCAGATGTCCCCGTCAAAGAGAGTGACCTGGCGCTCGCGCTGGCCGTACAGTGCCGCGACCAGGACGAGGGCGCACAGGAACGCACTGCTCGCAAGCCGTCTGACGGTGGCCATACCCCCAGCGTGCGCAGCGGCCGGCGCGTCCCCGGGTCGTTTGGCGCCGATTGAACCGAACGACGGGAAGTTCTGCCCGAACGGCCCACCGTCCGCACCCGGAACCGGGCGGACAGCCGGGATGGACCTGACTCGGCGCCGCCCCCGTGGTCAAACAGACTCATCCAGACTTTTGTTTTGGTTGTTTCTTGTCCGAAACTCTTTACATCGGCGTCCGAAGGGGTTATAAATATCTCAATAGCCGATCTCAAGCAGGAGATTCCATGTACGCAGAGGAACGCCAGCAACACATCCTCGACCGTGCCCGTGCAGCAGGACGGGTGGAGGTGAACAGCCTCGCCGAGGCCCTCGATGTCACTCCCGAGACGGTGCGCCGGGATCTGACCATTCTGGAGCGGCATGGTGTCCTGCGTCGAGTGCACGGAGGAGCCATTCCGGTCGAGCGCCTCGGGTTCGAGCCCGGCGTCGAGACCCGCTCGGAGCGCCTGGTCGCCGAGAAGGAGCGCATCGCCAAGGCGGCCCTGCCCCATCTTCCTGACGAAGGCACCGTTCTGCTCGATGCCGGCACGACCACACTGCGGCTGGCCGAGCAGCTCCCCCGCGACCACGAGCTCACCATCGTCACCAACTCCCTCGGGATCGCCAACCTGGTGGCTCAGCATCCGAACCTCTCCCTCTACCTGCTGGGTGGCCGGGTGCGCCGCCGGACCCTTGCCGCGGTGGGCTCCTGGGTCACCGACTCCCTGAAGGACGTGTTCGTCGACGTGGCTTTTATCGGCACCAACGGTGTGTCCGCAGAGCGGGGACTGACCACCCCGGACCAGTCCGAGGCAGCAGCCAAGCGCGCCATGATCAAAGCCGCCCGTCGCAGCGTCGTGCTGACGGACCACACGAAGTTCGGCGTCGACCACTTCTCGCGGTTCGCCGACCTGTCCGACATCGCCGCGGTCATCACCGATGACGGGCTCGACCCCGAGACAGCCGCCGAGATCGAGGCTCTCGGGCCGGAGGTGGTGCTCGCATGATCGTCACGCTGACACCCAACCCGAGCCTCGACCGCACGGTGTCCATCACCGACCTGCAGCGGGGCGAGGTGCAGCGCGCCACCGCCAGCAGGCTCGACCCGGGCGGCAAGGGAGTCAACATCTCCCGGGCCCTGACCTCGCACCAAGCCCCCACGCTGGCCGTCCTGCCGGCCGGCGGACCGCAGGGACATCTGCTGGCCGAGCTCCTGGCCGAGGCAGGCATCGAGGTCGCCATCGTGCCGATCGGCGGGTCCATCCGCGCCAACATCGCGCTGGTGGAGCCCGACGGCACCACCACCAAGATCAACGAACCTGGCCCCCTTCTGTCGGGTTCCGAACACGACGCCCTGCTGGCGGGGGCGGTAGCCACCCTCACGGATCAGCCCAGCTGGCTGGTGGGCTCGGGCAGCCTCCCGCCCGGGGTCGATGAGGACCTGTATGCCGGCCTGGTGCGTCGCTGCCGCGACGCAGGGGTGCATGTCGCGATCGATGCCTCGGGTGCCGCACTGCGACACGCGGTCACGGCGGGGCCCGACCTGATCAAGCCCAACCTGGAGGAGCTCGAAGAGCTCGTCGACCGATCGCTGACCAGTCTGGGCGACGTCCTCGACGCCGCTACCAACCTGGTCGCCCATGGGGTTGCCACCGTCGTGGTGAGCCTGGGTGGTGACGGCGCGCTGCTGGTCTCGGAGTCGGTGATCGCGCACGCCGTGGCACCCGTCCCCTCGCCGCTGTCCACGGTGGGTGCCGGCGACGCGCTGCTGGCCGGGTACCTCTACGCGACGAGCAACGGATCCTCCTCGGTCGAGGCCCTGTGCACCGGAGTCTCCTGGGGCGCTGCGGCGGTCGGCCTTCCGGGCAGCCGGATGCCCACCCCCGCCGACGTGGCCGGCATCCAGGTCACCGTCACCAACGACCCCGATCTGACCCTCTCTGTGAAGAACTGAAGTCCCTTCTCCCCTAAGGAATCGCACATGGCACTCATCACCGAAAACCTCGTGGTTCTCAACCTGGACTCCCCTGACCGCCACGTGGCGACCCGGGTCCTCGCAGAGGCCCTGGCCGGCGAGGGACGGGTCACTGACCTGGACGGCTTCCTCGCAGACGTCCGCAAGCGTGAGGAGCAGATGCCCACAGGACTTCCCGGAGGTATCGGGATCCCCCACGCGCGCAGCGCCCACGTCACCGAACCGTCCCTGGTGTTCGGGCGCTCATCCGACGGGATCGACTGGGGCGCCGAAGACGGCCCGGCCACCCTCATCTTCCTGATCGCCGCCCCTGAGGGCGGCGGCGACGACCACCTCAAGATCCTGGCCGCCCTGGCCCGGCGTCTCATGCGGACCGAGTTCCGTGAGTCCCTGATGAACGCACCCGACGCGGCCGCCGTGGTCGACGTCGTAACCCGAGAGGTTGTGAACCCATGAAGTTCGTAGGAGTCACCTCATGCCCCACGGGCATCGCCCACACGTATATGGCCGCCGAGGGCCTCGAGCAGGCCGCCAAGGCCGCGGGCCACACGATTGAGGTCGAGACCCAGGGCTCTGCCGGTTTCGACAAGCTCAGCCCCGAGACCATCGCAGCCGCCGACGCGGTGATCTTCGCCGTGGGTGTCCCGGTCCGGGAACGGGCGCGGTTCGCCGGCAAGCCAACCATCGACGCGGATGTCAAGAAGGCCATCTCCGACGGCCCCGGACTCATCGCCCGGGCCGTCGCCGCCGCCGAGGCGGAAGCAGCGAACCCCACCGCGGCCAAGGCTGGCTCACCTCCGCCTGCGGGCGGCCTGGTCACCAAGGTCGACCAGGGGGCCTCTCTCGGAAACCGCATCCGCCAGTGGCTGATGACCGGCGTGAGCTACATGATCCCGTTCGTCGCCGCCGGCGGCATCCTCATCGCGCTGGGCTTCATGCTGGCTCAGTTCGCGGGCGGCAAGACCGGCCCGATCGACGTCACCGCGCTGTACTCGCTGACCGGGCCGCCCACTCCGAATCCCACGCATATCGTCAACATCGTCACTGACTTCAACCCAGCGGACGGGATGCACTGGGCGGCACTCCTGTTCCTCGTCGGAAAAGCCTCATTCGCTTTCCTGGTGCCGATCCTGTCCGGGTTCATCGCCTTCGCGATCGCGGACCGCCCGGGCCTGGCCCCGGGCATCGCCGGCGGCTCCATTGCGTTCACCATCGGGGCCGGCTTCCTCGGCGGCATCGCCACCGGGTTCATCGCTGGTTTCGTCGCCCTCTGGATCAGCCACTGGAAGGTTCCCAAGGGCGTCCGCGGGGTCATGCCCGTCGTCGTCATCCCGCTGCTGTCGGTCCTCATCACCGGCGGCCTGATCATCCTGGTCCTGGGCCGACCGATCAAGGCAGTGTCTGATGGCCTGACTTCATGGCTCAACGGGCTGACCGGTTCGAACCTCATCCTGCTCGGGGTCCTCCTCGGCCTGATGATGGCCTTCGACATGGGTGGACCCGTCAACAAGGTCGCCTACACGTTCGCGACGACCGGCCTGGCCGCTGCAGCCGTGGCAACCACCGGCACCAGCCTCCAGATCATGGCCGCCGTGATGGCCGCCGGAATGACGCCGCCGCTGGGCCTGGCGCTGGCCACCACAATCCGTCGCCGGCTGTTCAGCGAGGCCGAGCGTGAGAACGGGCAGGCGGCCTGGTTGCTCGGAGCCTCCTTCATCACCGAGGGCGCCATCCCGTTCGCGGCCGCCGACCCGCTGCGGGTCATCCCCTCCTGCATGCTGGGGTCAGGGGTGACCGGTGGCCTGGTGATGCTCTTCGGCAGCACGCTCAGGGCACCGCACGGCGGCATCTGGGTGACGCCGCTCATCAGCAGTCCGCTGCTCTACCTGCTGGCCATCGTGATCGGCACGGTGATCACCGCCGCGGCCGTCATCGCACTCAAGGCAGCAGGGCCCGGCCCGGTCAGGACCGAGCTCGATGCAGGCGGCCTCGCCGAGGTCGTCTCCGCCTGAGTAGGCTCGGCAACTGAGGAACAGCACAGGCAACCTATCCGTCATACCGGCCTGCACCGACCAACGAGCAAGGGATTCCCATGTCACAGCGCACTGTCACCATCGCCTCATCGGTGGGCCTGCACGCCCGACCTGCCGCGCTGTTCGTCCAGGCGGCGACGGCGACGGGGCTTCCCGTCCAGATCGACAGGGTCGGCGGCGACGACCCTGTGGACGCTCTCAGCATCCTCGGGGTGATGGCGCTGGGTGCCAAGTGTGGTGAGGAGGTCGTGCTGACCGCCGACGGTGACGGTGCGGATGCGGCCCTGGACGGTCTGGTGGCGCTGCTCTCCCGCGACCTTGACGCGGAGGAATGACCCGGATGCCTGCGATCGACACCCGTCACGGGATCGGCGTCTCCCCCGGCATCGCAGTCGGACCGGTGGTCCAGGTACGGCCACCGGTCCGACCGCCGGAGAAGGAGCCTGCGCCTGCTGATCCTGCGGCCGCGGGGAAGGAGATCAGGAAGGTCCTCGAGTCGGTCGCCGGAACCCTGGACGGCCTGGCAGAGCGGGCCGACCCGACGGCGCAGCAGATCCTGACTGCCACGGCCATGATGGCCCGCGACCCGGGCCTGGCCGCCGCGGCAGACAAGCACCTGGCCAGCGGGAGCGGTCCTGCCACAGCATTGGACGCCGCGGCGGAAGAGTACTGCGCCATGTTCAGCGCCGCCGGTGGCTACCTCGCCGAGCGGGTCACCGACCTGCGCGACGTGCGCGACCGTGCCGTGGCCAGGCTGCTCGGTCTCCAGGACCCGGGCGTCCCCGAGCTCACCGAACCCAGCGTGATCGTGGCCCACGACCTCGCCCCGGCGGAGACTGCCAGTCTGCGGCGCGACCTGGTGCTGGCGATCGTCACCGAGTCCGGCGGCCCGACCAGCCACACAGCCATCCTGGCGGCCCAGATGGGGATTCCCGCGGTGGTTCAGCTGCCCCGCGCGGTCGCCCTCGACGTCGGGACGATCCTTGCTGTCGACGGCGCCACCGGCGAGGTGTTCGTCAGTCCCGATGCCGGCACCCAGGCAACTCTGGTCGCCCGCAGCGAGCGCCGGGCAGAAGCGCTGGGGGCTACTTCTGGTCCCGGCGCGACCAGCGACGGCCACCCGGTCGCGCTGCTGGCCAACATCGGCACCGCCGATGACGCCGAGCGTGCAGCCGCGCTCGACGTCGAAGGCGTGGGGCTGTTCCGGACCGAGTTCCTCTTCCTCGACCAGGAGAACGCGCCCTCGGAGGAGGAACAGGTAGCCGTCTACACGCGGGTCTTCCAGGCCTTCGGCTCGCGGCGGGTGGTGGTGCGAACCCTCGATGCCGGCGCTGACAAGCCGCTCGCCTTCGCCGACCTCGGGCCGGAGGAGAACCCCGCCCTGGGCAGGCGCGGACTGCGGCTCTCGGCCGAGCGCCCCCAGCTCCTGGACACCCAGCTCACCGCGCTCTCCACGGCCACCCGGACGACCGGTGCGGACGTGCGTGTCATGGCACCGATGGTGGCCACCGCCGAGGAGTCCGCCTGGTTCGCCCGGCGGGTGCGCGAGCACGGTCTCCCGGTGGCAGGAGTGATGATCGAGGTGCCCGCGGCAGCGTTGCGAGCTCGCCACGTCCTGGCAGAGGTCGACTTCGCCAGCATCGGCACCAACGACCTCGGCCAGTACACCCTGGCCGCCGACCGCATGCAGGGTGAGCTGGCCACGCTGCTGGACCCGTGGCAGCCGGCCGTCCTCGACCTCGTTGCGGCCGCCTGCGACGGCGGCCGCGACACCGGCAAGCCCATCGGCGTCTGTGGCGAAGCCGCTGCCGACCCGCTGCTCGCCCTCGTCCTGACCGGACTGGGCGTCAGCAGCCTGTCGATGGCTGCGACCCGGGTGCCCGCCGTACGGGCGTCGCTGCAGATGCACGACCTGCGAATCTGCACTGCGATGGCAGCAGCCGCACGTGCCGCGCGGTCACCCCAGGACGCCCGTGACGCGGTTCTGGCCCTGGCCGACAGGCGCATGGCCGACCTCGTCTGAAGGGGACCGCGGGTGTGACGGCGAGTCGGGGGCGGACTTGGCGCGCCCAGGGATGAAGATACTGTTCTGAGCTCAACTGCGTACGGATTCCCACGGCGTACAGATTCTGACCCCGTGCGAATCCTGACCAGGCGCCCATCTCAGCAGCCGCACTGACCACGAGGAGAATTCCCGAGCATGGCCCGTCGCACGTCATCAACCCCGCCGCCGGAGGCAGACTTCACCGAGCGGATCGTGGACATCGACGTCGAGGAGGAGATGCAGGGGGCGTTCCTGGAGTACGCCTACTCGGTGATCTACTCCCGTGCCCTGCCTGACGCCCGGGACGGGCTCAAGCCGGTGCAGCGACGAATCCTGTTCGGGATGAGCGAGCTCGGACTCCGGCCCGAGCGGGGACACGTCAAGAGCAGCCGTGTCGTCGGTGAGGTGATGGGCAAGTACCACCCTCACGGGGACAACTCCATCTATGACGCGCTCGTGCGCATGGCCCAGCCCTTCACCATGCGCCTGCCGTTCGTGGACGGCCACGGGAACTTCGGGTCGCTGGACGACGGTCCGGCGGCAGCGCGATACACCGAGGCCCGGCTCGCACGCGCCGCCATGCTGATGACCGAGAGCCTCGACGAGGAGACCGTCGACTTCGTACCCAACTACGACGACCAGCTGATGCAGCCCGGGGTGATGCCGGCGGCCTTCCCGAGCCTGCTCGTCAACGGCGCCAGCGGTATCGCCGTCGGCATGGCCACGAACATGGCGCCGCACAACCTCGTCGAGGTGATCGGCGCGGCCCGTCACCTGATGGCCAACCCGACGTGCTCGCTGGACGACCTGATGAAGTTCGTGCCCGGCCCTGATCTTCCCTGCGGCGGGAAGATCGTGGGGCTGGAGGGGATCCGGGATGCCTACCTCACCGGGCGCGGATCCTTCCGCACCCGCGCGACCACCCGGATCGAGCACGTCACCCCCCGCAAGCTGGGCATCATCGTCACCGAGCTTCCCTACCTGGTCGGGCCCGAGAAGGTCATCGAGAAGATCAAGGACCTGGTCCAGTCCAAGAAGCTTCAGGGCATCAGTGACGTCAAGGACCTCACCGACCGCAAGCACGGCCTTCATCTGGTCATCGAGATCAAGGGCGGCTTCCACCCGCAGGCGGTCCTGGAGCAGCTGTTCAAGATGACGCCGATGGAGGACAACTTCGGCATCAACAACGTCGCTCTCGTCGACGGCCAGCCACGCACCCTCGGCCTGAAGGACCTGCTGCGGGTCTACGTCGACTTCCGTACCCAGGTGGTGCGCCGCCGCAGTGCCTACCGCCTGCGCAAGCGCGAGGAGCGCCTGCACCTCGTCGAGGGCCTGCTCATCGCCATCCTGGACATCGACGAGGTCATCCAGGTCATCCGGGCCTCGGACGACGCCGCCATCGCCAAGGCCCGGCTGATGGACGTGTTCGATCTGTCCGACCCGCAGGCCACTTACATCCTCGACCTGCAGCTTCGCCGGCTGACGAAGTTCTCCCGGGTTGAGCTCGAGACCGAGAAGGCCGAGCTGGAGCGCCAGATCGAGGCGCTGCGCGCGATCCTGGGCGACGAGAAGCTGCTCCTGAAGACGGTGTCGAACGAGCTGGCCGAGGTTGCCAAGGCGCACGGGACGCCCCGCCGCACCGTGTTGCTGGAGTCCGCCGGCAAACCGGTCACCGCGGCCACGCCCCTCGAGCTGACCGACGACCCGTGCTGGGTGCTGCTGTCCTCCACCGGGCTGATGGCCCGCACCACGAATGTCGCGGCGCTGCCGAGTGAGGGTAGCCGGCACAAGCACGACGCCGTGATCGCCGCGGTTGAGACCACCGTCCGGGGCCATGTCGCCCTGGTCACCTCGCGCGGGCGGATGATCCGTCTCGCGGCGCTGGACCTGCCCATCCTGCCGCCAACCAACGGCACCCCCTCCCTGTCCGGTGGTGCTCCGCTGGGAGCCTTCGTAGACCTCCCCAACGACGAGCAGCCGCTGACCCTGACCTCCCTGTCGCCGGACTCCCCCGGCATCGCCCTCGGAACAGCCCACGGTGTCGTCAAGCGGGCCACGACCGACTACCCGGGCAACAAGGATGACTGGGAGATCATCAGCCTCAAGCCAGGCGACCAGGTGGTGGGCGCGGCTGAGCTGCGCACCGGCGATGAGGACCTCGTGTTCATCACCTCAGACGCCCATCTGCTGCACTTCCCCGCTTCAGGCGTGCGCCCACAGGGGCGCACCGCTGCCGGGATGGCCGGAGTCAAGCTCGCAACGGGCGCACACAGCGTGTTCTTTGCCGCCGTCGATCCCCGGGCAGACAACCTGGTGGTCACCTCCAGCGGATCGTCAGGTGCCTTGCCCGGCACCGAGCCCGGGTCGCTCAAAGTCACCCCGTATGCCGAGTACCCGGCCAAGGGCCGGGCCACCGGTGGCGTTCGCTGCCATCGATTCCTGCGCGGCGAGGACACTCTCGTTCTCGGATGGGCCGGGGGCAGCCCGGCCAAGGCGGCCGCGGCCAACGGCGTTGCCCTGGAGCTGCCCGAGGCCACCGGCAGGCGCGACGGCTCCGGCATTCCGGCGGCAACACCGATCCACGCCATCGTCGGACCGCTGCCCAAGCCCAGGGATGTGCTCCCGGTACCGCCGCCCGACTCCGCGGACGACGGCTCCGCCCTGATTCCGGGGCCGGAGACGACGCCGGAGTTCCCAGCGGGTCGGGGATGAGCGACGCTGCGACCGTGCGCCACGGACGCAGCAGACCCGATGCCTGCTCGGTGGTCTGGGACAAGGCCCGGACATCGGCCCTGGGCACTGCACCGTCTGCGATGTTCTGGGTCGCCCTGGAGCAGAACGGCCCGTGGGGCGCCCAGGCCGCGACCCAGTCCCACCTGGATCCGGACCTCGGCAGGACCCTGAATGGAATCTGTCAGGACGCGGGAGGGCGGCTCATCCTGATCCGCCGTCCGGGCGCGCACTCAGACCTGGCTGAAGGCAACCCCCAGCGGGTCTACCTCGCCGGCGGACTGGCCGGACGCCCCTGGCTTCTCGAGGCTGATCTCGATGACCCGGCGCGGCTGGTCCGGCTGTCCCTGCTGGGCGCCGGCATCCTGCGCCGCGGTGACCTCGACGCCATACAGGACGCCCTTCCTGAGCTCCGGTCCTCCCCCGCTCCAGTCCTGATGATCTGCTCAAACTCCAGACGGGACATCTGTTGCTCAGTGCGCGGTCGACCGGTTGCCCTCGAAGCGGCATTGCAGCGTCCCGGGCAGGTCTGGGAGTGTTCGCACACCGGCGGCCACAGATTCGCCCCGACCGGAGTGCTCCTGCCCCACGGTCAGACCCTCGGCCGGCTCTCCGGTGCCTCCGCGGTCGACGCAGTCGACGCGGCACGGCTCGGCGAGCTGCCCGCTGATCTGCTGGGCGCGGCCCACGACCGGGGACGCAGTCACCTCAGTGCGCCTGAACAGGCAGCCGAGTCCGTGGTGCGGCAACGGATCCAGGAGCCCGGCCTGCTTGCCCTCTCGACCACGACGGTGCCGCATCCGGATCAGGAGAACACCTGGAGCTGCCGGGTCAGCCACGTCGATGGTCGCCACTGGGACGTGCTGGCCGAACGTGGTCCCGGGGCAGATGAGCTGCCCGAGTCCTGTGGCAAGGAGCCTGTGGCAACCTGGCAGTGGTCCGTCGTCAGCGATTTCGGTCGATGAAACCAAGCATCCGTATCCAGGAATCCGTGCACTCGGCCCGCCACTGCTCGAACCCACGGTCGAAGAACGAGTGCGGAGCGCCCTCGTAGGTCACGTAGTCGTGCACCTTGCCGGCCTCGTTCAGTGATCGGGCGAACGCGGCGTTCTCCTCGGGCGAGGTGGCCTGGTCATCGCCAGCCGCGAGGATCAGCAGCGGCGCCGTGAGATCGGCCACCGCATCCTCGACGGCGGACGGACGACCGTAGAACCCCATGGAGCCGGCCGGGTGCAGGTCGGTGGCTGCCAGGCGCCAGGACTGACCACCGAACATGCAGAAGCCCAGGGTGAATACCGGATCGCCGCTACGCTCGTGCAGACGTGCGGCCGCTGCGTGCGCGTCGGCCAGCACGTTCTGGGGCGTCAGCGCGGTGGCGTGGGGCTTGAAGTCGAAGTCGTCACCGCGCTCGCCCGGCCCTGCGCTGCGGCCATAGGGGTCGAGGGCAACCGTGTCGATCCCGGTCTGGGCAAAACAGAGAGCAAGATCGGTGTAGAAGGCATGCATCCCCCGGATGTCAGGCAACAGCACCAGACTCGCTCCGCGGCGGGTCACCGGCACAGCTTCGAACGCCGAGAACCGGTTGCCGTCCGCTGCCGTCAGCACCAGCGGCCCGTGATCGCCCACCTCGCTGGACCTGGGCGGGTCGGGCGGGCGTTGGTCACTGGTGAAGCACATGAGGGGAGTATCCACTCGTTCCCGCAACTCCGCCAGACGTCAGGCCCGGCCCGACCCGACCGTGGGTCAAACCGCAGACCAGACCTACACCGGCGCTGAACCTGGCGGAACGGCGGACCTGGCGGGACGGCGGACCTGCCTCCCGCTGTCCGATCAGGCGTCGATGCGCTGGCGATCCAGCTCAGCCGCGGAGTCGATGATGAAGTCCTTGCGCGGCGCCACGTCGTTGCCCATCAGCAGGTCGAACACGCCCTCGGCGACCTCGGCGTCCTTGAGGGTCACCCGGCGCAGTGTCCGGTGGCGAGGATCCATGGTCGTCTCGGCGAGCTGGTCCGCGTCCATCTCTCCCAGGCCCTTGTAACGCTGCAGTGGCTGCTTGACCTTGCGGCCCTTCTTCTCCAGGGCTGCCATCACCTGACGCATCTCGGCCTCGCTGTAGGTGTACAGGAGTTCGTTCTTCTTGCCACCTGCGTTGATCACCTCGATGCGGTGCAGAGGCGGAACTGCCGCGAAGACCCGGCCGGCATCGACCAGGGGCCGCATGTAGCGGAAGAACAGGGTCAGCAGCAGGGTGCGGATGTGAGCACCGTCGACATCGGCGTCGGTCATGATGATGACCTTGCCGTAGCGCGCGGCACTGAGGTCGAACGAGCGGCCCGATCCTGCCCCGATGACCTGCAGGATCGCCGCACACTCGGCGTTCTTGAGCATGTCCGCCAGCGACGCCTTCTGGACATTGAGGATCTTGCCCCGGATGGGCAGCAGCGCCTGGTGGTCCGAGGACCTGGCGAGCTTCGCGGTGCCGAGGGCGCTGTCACCTTCGACGATGAACAGCTCGGTGCGCTCAACATCGCTGCTGCGGCAGTCGGCCAGCTTGGCCGGCAAGGAGGAGGTCTCCAGCGCGTTCTTACGGCGTTGGGTCTCCTTGTGCTGGCGGGCACTGATCCGAGACTTCATCTCGGCGACGACCTTCTCCAGGAGCTGTGCCGCCTGGGCCTTCCCGCCCCTCTTGGGCGAGGTGATCATCGCGGTCAGCTCTTTCTCGATGACCCTGGCCACGATGGCGCGGACCGCCGAGGTGCCCAGCACCTCCTTGGTCTGACCCTCGAACTGGGGCTCGGCCAGCCGCACCGTGACCACCGCCGTCAGGCCGGCCAGGACATCATCCTTCTCGACCTTGTCCGAGCCAACCTTGAGCCGGCGGGCATTGGCCTCCAGCTGCTTGCGGAAGACCTTGAGCATCGCCTGCTCGAAACCCGCGATGTGGGTGCCGCCCTTGTGCGTGGCGATGATGTTGACGAACGAGACGGTCTTGGTCTCATACCCGGTGCCCCACCGCAGAGCGACGTCGACCTCGCAGGTGCGCTCGAGATCGGTGGGGGTCATCCGTCCCCGCTCGTCGAGCACCGGCACGTTCTCGTGGAACGTCCCGGATCCCTGCAGGCGCCACACGTCGGTCAGGGCGGGGTCGATAGCCAGGAACTCGGCGAACTCGCTGATGCCGCCGGCGTGCTGGAAGGTCTCCTCGTGCGGACCGTGCTCGCCGGGGGTGCCCGGCACACCGCGCTCGTCCCGGATGACCAGGGTCAGGCCCGGGATGAGGTACGACGTCTGGCGGGCTCTGGAGGCCAGCTCGTCGTAGGTGAACGTCGCGTCCTTGAGGAAGATCTGGTGATCGGGCCAGTAGCGGACCCGGCTGCCGGTCCTGCCACGGCCCACCTTGCCGACGATGCGCAACTCGCTGTTGTCCACATAGGGCGTGAAGGGTGCGTCCGGGTCCTGGACGCCTTTGACGTCGTGGAAGACGCCGGGCTCGCCGCGGCGAAAGCTCATGGCATGGGTCTTCGCCCCGCGGTCCACCTCGACGTCCAGGCGCGCGGACAACGCGTTCACGACCGAGGCCCCGACGCCGTGCAGCCCACCGGAGGCGGTGTAGGAGCCACCACCGAACTTGCCGCCGGCATGCAGCTTGGTGAAGACCACCTCGACACCGGAAAGTCCCGTGCGTGGCTCGGTGTCCACGGGAATGCCTCGCCCGTTGTCACGGACCTCGACCGACCCGTCCGCCAGCAGCGCCACGTCAATGCGGTCACACACGCCGGCCAGGGCCTCGTCCACGGCGTTGTCGATGATCTCCCACACGCAGTGCATGAGCCCGCGCGAGTCTGTCGAACCGATGTACATGGCCGGACGCTTGCGGACCGCTTCCAGTCCCTCGAGCACCTGCAGGTGCCGGGCCATGTATCCAGACGTCCCACCGCTGGATGAGCCCGGGCTGGCGGTCCCGGCCTCAGACGTGCCGGTGGCTCTGGGGGTCCTGCTCGTTCGGGTGGCGATGGCCACTGACGTCCTCTCGGTGCGGCGGCAGAGTCGGCCGAGGCCGACCTGGAAGTCCCTTGCAGGCTATCTCTCCACACCGACGACCACGCGACAGGCACGCGGAAGAGCGACGGAGCTCGCGGGAGCACGCGGCGATACGACCTGGGACCGCATTGCGCGTTGAGTGAAAAACGCCACGACTTTGCCCACATCGGGCCATAATGGACATCGGGAAGCAATCTTCGTGTTTGACTGTTACAACCGGCGAATGGGTACACCACAAGGCAAACCACTCGGCAAGCGGCTAAGAAGTATCGGCAACGGATGAAGGACCAGAACGGTACCGACGAGATCGCGACACCAGGCAGGACCGACAATGGCGCCCACTACGACGAAAAGGATGGCTGACGTGACAACTGCACTGGCACCGACTCTGACCGCGGCGGACCGCTGCGACCGCTGTGGCGCCCGAGCGTACGTACGCGCCCGCCTCAGTTCAGGTGGCGAGCTGCTGTTCTGCGCCCACCACGGCCGCGAGCACCTGCCCAAGCTGCAGGACATGTCGACGAACATCCAGGACGAGACTGACCGCCTGATGCCCTCCCCGGTTGGCGCCGACGCCGACGCACACTAGGTGACGGCGACCGTCTGACCTTCCCGGTGAACGGGCTGAACGTTCTCGTTGGCCTCATCATGCTCGTCGGGCTCATCGGTATCGTGGTTCCCGTGCTGCCCGGGCTCCCGCTGGTCTGGGCGGCGGTCCTGATCTGGGCCTCCGGGGAACGGACCACGGCTGCTTGGGTGGTCTTCGGCGTCGCCACGATCCTGGCCCTGTCAGGCTTCCTGCTTCAGTACCTGCTGCCGGGTCGGCGAATGGCCAGAGCGGGCGTCACGACCTCCAGCACTGTGGCCGGGGCCGCGCTGGGGATCGTGGGCTTCTTCGTGATCCCTGTCATCGGTGCGTTCCTGGGTTTCGCGCTCGGTGTCTATCTGGCCGAGCGGATCAAGCTGGGCACCCATGCTGCTGCCTGGGCGTCCACCAAACATGCGCTCAAGGCCGTCGCGCTGAGCATGGGCATCGAGTTGTTGACGGGTCTCGCGATTGCCACCACCTGGGTAGTCGGCGTGACCACAGCCTGAACTGCGCCCACCGCCCAGGTGCGAGCTGATCTGAGGATCGCGAGGGATGGCGGATGTCTTCGGGTGGGACATCGCAGGCTTCGAAGATCCCAGGTGACTCGGCGCGATGCTCAGTCACTGCCTCGCGCCACTACTTCCCCCGTGTCGCTACTGTCCCTGGTCGCGACGACGATCCCAACGGTCTTCAAGGCGTCGCAGGAACGGTTGTTTGGTGGTGTTCGTCTTCTTGCTCGGCTTGCGCAGCTTGCCCAAGCGGCCAGCCGGCGTGTGCGGGCGCACCGTCCCGTCCTCGGTGACCGCCCCCAGGTTGGCTTTGGGCACCTTCGGCGGACTGATCGCGTAGGCCACGCCGGCCACCATCAGCGCAAAACCGATGGCGCCCCACCAGATGGACTCAGTCGCCACGCCCAGGACGACGAGCCCCAGACCCGCAATGACGCCCGCGGCTCCGATCGCGAGCCCCCGGCGAAGGCGGGCACGCGCAGCAGAGCCCTGCATCTGCGAGGCGAACTTCGGATCCTCGGCATACAGCGCTTGTTCCATCTGCTCAAGCAGATGTTGCTCGTGCTCTGAAAGCGGCACCTTCGACCTCCCGTGGGCAGGCTCCACTGTATGACAACAACGTCCCGCCATGCCGTTAAGTTTCCAAGATCGGCGTTGCATGATGCTCGGCAAATCTTCCTTGTTACCCGTTCAGGATATGTCGCCACGCTGCCGAGTGGTAGCCGACCGCTCACCTTCAACCAGACTGGCCGGGCGGACAGCGCCGGCACCGAATCGTGCGCTGGCTTTGTCGACTGCGCGATCTGCGTCGCGCCAGCCATGCTCCGGCGCATCGAGCAGACCCTGGATCGGGGCCTGGGCGGAGTCCATGAGGCCTTCCATCCGAACACCGACCAGCCGCAGACGGGCCCGCTGCAGACCCAGCCCGTCAAAAAGCGCCCGCGCCGTCGCATAGATGTCGCGACTGACATCGGTCGGGTCACGCAGGGTCCTGGAACGCGTGATCGTGGTGAAGTCGGAGAAACGCACCTTGATCGAGATCGTTCGTCCGACCATCCCTGCTGCGCGCACCCGCGCCGCTGTGCGGTCGCTGAGCTTGAGCAGCTCCCGGTGGATGTACGCCGGGTCGTCCACGTCGAAGGAGAAGGTCTCGTCAGCGCCGATGCTGCGTTCACGATGGGTTGGCGTCACGGGGCGGGCGTCGCGTCCCCAGGCCAGCGCATGCAGGGCGGGTCCGGCATTTTCCCCGAGGGCCCTGCGCAACGTGTCGACCGGCGTGTGCGCGATATCGGCCACGGTGCGCAGCCCCAGACGCTGTAGAACCTCCTCGGTGCGGTCGCCGACTCCCCACAGCGCCCCGACCGGCAGCTGGTGAAGGAAACCAACCACCTCGGACTCGGGCACGACGAGAAGCCCATCAGGCTTGGCCAGACCCGACGCGAGCTTCGCGATGAACTTGGTGGTAGCCACCCCGACCGAGCAGGTGATGCCCTGCTCGTCGGCGATCGTGTCGCGGATCCGCTGGGCGATCTCGCGTGGCCGGCCCAAGCGGCGCCGGGCGCCGGACACATCCAGGAACGCCTCGTCCAGCGACAGTGGCTCAACGATCGGCGTCACACTGGCAAAGACCGCCATGACAGCTCGGGAGATGCGCTCATAGCGGGCATAGTCCGGGGCGACCACGGTGGCCTGCGGGCAGAGCCGGCGGGCCCGGGAGATCGGCATCGCTGCTGCCACACCGAACGCACGTGCCTCGTAGGTCGCGGACAGCACCACCCCGCGATTGCCACCGCCGGCGATGATGACCGGCGTGCCCTTGAGCTCGGGTCGGCTGAGCAAGGATGCCAGGGCGTAGAACGCGTCCATGTCCACGTGCAGGATCGAACAGCCCTCATCGTCAGGCGCCTGATCGCCCTGGCGCTCGGGCACGACGTACTGGCGCCGGCTCATCGCCGTGACACCGCCTGCAGGCCATAGGGCAGTGTCGCAGAGGCGTGGGCCGCCGTGTCCCCACCAGGAGACACGGACAGGTCAGTCGTGGCGGGCCAGCACGTGCAGGGCTGCACCGATGTGTCCCAGGAAGGCGTAGTCGGGATGACGCGAAGCAGTCTGTTCGAGGCTGAGCAGTGCGGCCCGGTCGGCGTCGAAGTCGACATAGGCGGCTGGTACGAGATCACTGAAGATCCGGACGCCATGCACGTCCTGAACGACGAGCCCGGCGCCCTCCACGAGAGCCGTGACCCCTGCAGCGTCGAAGCGTCGCGGGAGAGGGTCTGCCGGACCCCATCGGCCGTCATCACTGGTGAGTGCGCACTGGGCCTGGGCGAACTGGCCGGCAAGGGCTCTGGCCAGTACCGCGGCGATACGGGTGGCGACCACGAGGCTGACATAGCCGCCGTCGGCGAGCACAGCTGCGATGGACCGCAGGGACGCCGCCGGGTCATCGACAAACTCCAGCGCACCATGGCAGCACACGAGGTCGGCGTCGGCGTCGGGATGGACGTCGAGCAGGTTGGCGGCATCACCCTGCAGCGCCACGACCCGCTCGCCGACCCCCGAGTCACCGGCTCGACGATGCAGCGAGGCCAACGCGTCGAGGCTGGGATCGATGACCGTGACGTGGTGACCGAGCTGGGCCAGCGGGACAGCCAGGCCGCCGGTGCCGCCGCCAAGGTCGATGACGCGCAGAGGACGACCGAGTTGTTGCTCGCGCTCGACCACGACAGCCCGCACGGACTCCCAGACGGCTGCGGTGCGCACGGAGGTCTCGACGCCGCCACGACCGCTACGTCGCACTTCATCAGCCACGGCAAGGCTCCTCTGGTGCTGGTAGTCCCCGACGGACAACAGGTCTGGCGGGGCGACTGCGGTGACGCTCGGGTCGTGTCCACCCTAGCGTCCTGGGCTTCCGGGGCTGGCGTGCCACAGCTTGCGTGGTGGGGGGCCTTCCTGCTCTCGCAGGGGAACTGCGTGGCCTTCCCCGGGGAGCTTGCGGGAGTTCCTGGCATCACCGCCGGCGGGTTTGACGTCCGCGTAGGGCGACTGCCTGAACCCGGAAGCATGCACCAGCATCCTGCGACGGGATCCGTCAGCCCCGCCGGGCACGTCATCCCGGTCAGCGCCATGCTCATCGGTCTCGGACAGCGCCGCATGCACTTCCTGGAGACCACCCCGAGTCCAGGCATCCCACAGCGCGGACAGCTCCCATGCTCCGGTCGCGCGCAGGGAGACCCCGCGGGATCCGGTGCGCCGCAGGATCCCGCGGACCAGGAGCATCCAGGAATGGAAAACCGTCGCTGCATACGGACCTTGGACATCCTCGAAGAACGTTGCGTCAACCGGGCCGGTCGAGTCGTCAAGGGTCAGGAACACCACGCGCCGGCCCGAGCGGACCGGTGGTGTCTGGGTGGCGACCTTGACCCCGGCGACCCACAGCTCGGAGCGACTGCGTCGTCCGAGCAGCTCGCCGGATCGGGTCACCCCGAGCGCCTGCAACATCGGGGCGTAGAAGTCGATGATGTGGGCGCTTGCATCCAGCCCCAGGATGTCCAGCTCGGCCCGGACCCGTTCCGGTCCTGTCATCTCGGGCAGACCAGTGGCCGTGGTGAGCTCAGGACTGTCCCCCAGGTCCAGAGTGAGCTGGGTGGGCTGCGCCCGCGCCGGTATGACGGGCAGCCCGCCCTGGGACTGAGCAGCCGCCAGAAGTCGCACGTCGCGCGTCCCGGGGTCGGCTGGTCGCTCCGGTGTCGCTCTCGCCAGGGGCGCTTCGCGGGCACCCGGGCCACCCCTGGAGACGCCGCGGGACGTTCGAGCTGTCACCCTGCGACCGGATCGGCGCACCGAACGGGACCACCGGTCGAGCTCGGCCACGTGCAACAGGAGGTCGCGCCGGGTTACCCGGCCACGTCGCCCAGTCGTACCGCTGCCGCCGGAGGTTCCGCCGACCCCGCTGCCACCGCTGAGGCCGTAGATCGAGTCGAATCCCCCTGTCATGACCAGCCGCTCGACCACCGGGCGACTGGCCTGGGCACGATGCCAGAAGTCGGCGAGAGTGCGGTACGGCTGGCTGGCCAGGATGCGCTGCACCTCGGCGTCGCTGATGCCCCTGACATCGCTCAGGGACAGCCTGATCCCGTAGGCCCGCCCATCGGGCAGGTCAGTATACGACAGCTGTACAACGGATGTCGTCTCAGCTGAACGGCTGTCAACCACCTCTCTGTCGCTGTCTCTGTCGCTGTCTCTGTCGCTGTCTCTGTCGCTGTCTCTGTCTCTGTCGCTGTCACTGCCTCCTGGTGTCCACGACGCGACCCGTTCCACCCGGTAGCTCTCGCCCGAGGCATTGACGTCCAGCCCCAGGATCGTGATGCCCAGGTTGCGGGCGTCATCCAGGATCAGCCGTTTGGGGTACATGCCCGGGTCGTGGGTGAGCACACCGGTCAGGAAGGCCGCCGGATGATGAGCCTTGAGCCAGGCCGACTGGTAGGTGGGCAACGCGAACGCCGCCGCGTGGGCCTTGCAGAACCCGAAGGAGGCGAAAGCCTTGAGAACCTCCCAGATCCGGTCGACCGTGGCCGGCTCATAGCCCCGGGCTGCCGCTGCCGGTCGCCACCAGGCCTCGACGTCCAGCTGACCTTGAGGGGATCCGAGGGCTCTGCGCACCTCGTCTGCCTGGGCAAGAGTGACGCCGGTGGTCTCAGCCACGATCTTGAGCACCTGTTCGTGAAAGACCACGACGCCCTGGGTCTCCTTCAGCGCTGGTTCAAGGCTCGGGTGGAGGTACTCCGGCGCACGCCAATGATTGCGGGCCAGCAGGAACGGGCTGATCATGTCGGACTTGACCGGGCCGGGACGAAACAACGAGATGTCGATGATGAGGTCTTCGAAGGTCTCCGGGCCGAACTTCCCGATCAGCTCGCGCTGACCGGGACTCTCGATCTGGAAGCACCCCAACGTGTGCGTGGACCGGATCAGACGGAACGTCCGGTCATCCTCGAGGGTGACCTGCGCCCGGTCGTCGAGGTCGATGCTGATGCCGTCGACCCGAGCCACCTCATCAACCGCGTGAGCCATCGCGGACTGCATGCGGATGCCGAGGATGTCGAGCTTGAGCAGTCCCAGGGTCTCGACGTCGTCCTTGTCGAACTGGCTCATCGGGAACCCCAGCCAGCTGGCCTCGACCGGAGTGCGATCAAGCAGCCCCTTGTTGGACAGGATCACGCCGCAGGGGTGCACGGCAATGTGCCTGGGCAGACCGTCGAGTCGTTCCACCAGGTCGAAGAGAACACGCAGCCGAGGAGCACCCAGGCCGATGGCGCGCAGCTCGGGCAGGTCGGCCAGGGCGCCCCGGACATCGCGGGCCCTGATGTGCGGAAACGCCGTGGCGATGACATCGATCTCGCCCGGCGGCAACCCGAGCGCGGCGCCGACGTCCCTGATCGCGTGGCGCGCCCGATAGGTGTCCATCATCGATACGCAGGTGACCCGGTCCCCGCCGAAGCGTTCCAGGACGTGCTCGTAGATCTCGGTCCGTCGGGCTGACTCCACGTCGATGTCGATGTCGGGCAGCTGGGCGCGCAGAGGTGAGCAGAACCGCTCCATGAGCAGGCCATGACGCAACGGTTCCACTCCGCTGATACCGAGCAGGTAGTTGACCAGGCTTCCGGCCCCTGAACCTCGTGCCGCCACCCGCACCCCGAGATCACGGATCAGGTCGCACACTGCAGCCACCGTCATGAAGTAGGTCGGATAGCCGAGCTCGGCTATGACGCGAAGCTCGTCCTCCAGCCGCGATGCCACCGCTGACAGCTCGGCGCCGGCTGCTCCCCCGTATCTCGTCGCGATGGCCCCCCGACAACGAGCTGCCAGAATCTCCTGAGGACTCTCGCCGGCGGCAATGCCGAGCGCCGATGGCTCTGGCAGGTGCACCGAACCGATGCCGAGGTCGGTGCACGAGTCCAGCGCGCACGACTGCGCCAGGGCCACGGTGTCGGCCATCAGCTGGCGGGCCCGGTCACGCTCACCGCTGCCGCCACCGCTGAGCCCGGCACCTGCGGCCCGGGCGACGTCGCAGGCGACGGCATACATCTGGGCCGACGAGCTGAGATGACCCGCAGTGGTGACCCGGTCGAGATGACGGGTATCCAGCGGCACGAGGCGACGGGCTGCGTCAAGGACGTCCACGGTCACCGCACCGTCAGGATCGGCATGACGGACCGCTGCCGTGAGCACAGCGGGCAGACCGACCTCGGTGGCCAGACCCAGCAGCCGGGCGGCGTGCCCGAGGCTGGCAGGGGTGCCCTCCGGCCCACCGTGACACACCACCTCGATGGCCACACCGCCGCGGGGCAACAGGTCGACCCACCGGCGCAACAGCCTGCGTGCCAGCGCGGGACGGCGGACCAGCAAGGCCTGGCCCACGTCAGATCCCGGCCCGAGCAGGACCATCAGAGCCGGTGCTCCGGTCCGCGGGTCGGCGGCATGCTCGGCGATGAGCTCGGCGCTGCTGACCGGAGCACCGCGTTCACCGCTGAGGTGGGTCTGGGTCACCAGATGACATAACCTGCCCCACCCGATGCCAGGGTCGACCCCGGCCCCCTGTCCACGTGCCAACACCGTGACCCGAGGGTGCCGGGGATCGACCTCGGCCCCGCCCCGGGCGGGATTGGAACGACCAGCCTGGGCCCCCTGCCCCGCAGCGGTACTGACTTGCCGCTGCCCCGCAGCCCTGTCCACCAGGTCCACCCCGTGCCCCACAGCCAGGTCCACCCCGAGCACCGGGGCGATGCCTGCCTGGTCGCAGGCCTGCACGAAACGCACCGCTCCGTAGAGTCCGTCGCGGTCGGTCAGGGCCAGCGCGGACTGGCCCTGCGCGCAGGCACGTTCCACCAACGCCGCCGGGGTCGACGCGCCATAACGCAACGAGAATCCGGATGCGACGTGTAGGTGAACAAAGGCATCACTCATGTCGCCCTGGCCACCGCCATGAACTCGGGCAGGGGCCGGGTCATGGGCAGGCCGAGTCCCCCCTGAACCAGCTCGAAGAAGGTCTCGGACTGCCGCAGAAGGTCATCGGCTTCGCGCACACCCGGCCCGGCCGAACCTCGCTCGAACGCCGCGCGACGTTTGGCTGAGGCGGCGAAGAACACTGCCCACTCAGTCAGCTCGGGAGCCACCTGCGGCAGCACCTCCCACACGCTGCGCAGCTGTGAGCTCCGGCTGGGTCTGCTACGAGCAGCCAACAACGCGGCCGCAGCCCGTAACGCCGCCAGATGAGCCTCGATGTAGCGCTCTGCGACGGTATCGGCGTGGCAGGACGCCAGCAGACTGGCCCGGGATCGGTCAAGCAGGTCCAGTGCAGTACTGGCCAAGGGCGCCCGCGGCGCTCTCACGGTGCGAGTCGTCATCACCACCACCTAGTCCGCCACGCGCAGGAGTCGCCAACCGCGCGCAGACCCGTCCTTACCCAGGTCCCCGTCTCTGCCCAGGTCATACACCCCGGTTCCGGCCAGACGACCGGGGCTGGCTTCCACCCGCCATACCTCGTGTTCAAGGCAGTCCAGCCCGTGAGCCGCAACCTCCTCATCGGGGTTGAGAGCATCACGCCACCACGCCCTGCGCTCTCGCCAGTGCCCGATCACCTCGCGCACGACGTAGAGCCGGCCGCGCCACAGGAAAGCCGTGGGCGGCGGGTCCTGAACGTCGATG
>DASVKO010000120.1:0-5723 GCA_036385355.1 Dermatophilaceae bacterium | reverse complement strand
GCCGCGACATGCCTTGGTGCCCGCCGGGTCCGGCGGGTTGTGGGGCTGGGCGGTCAGAGATGCCAGGTGACTTCCCCGGTGGTGGCGGTCGCGGTCCAGCCTCGCTGGTGGGCGATCGTATGGTGGCGGCCGCAGAGCAGTGCCCCGTTGAGCAGGCTCGTCTGGCCGCCGTCGACCCAGTGGATGATGTGGTGCGCGTCGGCCCAGAACGGAGGCGCGGTGCAGCCGGGGATGGTGCAGCCCTTGTCTCGCAGCCACATCGCGTGCAGGATCCCGGGGGTGAACAACCGTCTGGTCCTGCCCATGTCCAGCACCTCGGAATCGGTGCCGAGGACCACAGGGATGATCTGGGCGTCGCACGCGATCCGCCGGATCGTCTCGGGCGAGAGCAGCTGGCCCGTCAGCAGGGATGTGCCGGCCCCGGACCGATTCTGCAGGTCCTGGAAGTCAACGGTGACGAACACGGCGGCTTTGCTGGTGGCGGGGGCCGCGCCCCCGGCGGCGGCCGCGCGCCGGCAGATCTCCACCAACGCGTCGGCCCGGCGCTGGTCGCTGGTGCGCAGATCCGGACAGGTCGGGGTGGGTATAGGCGCCGACAGGGGCCCGAGCATTGCCTCCAGGACTTCCCTGCCTTCGGGGTCCAGGCGCAGCCGGTACTCGGCCATCCCGTCATCGTCCATGGGCTGGGACAGGCTCACGCCGTGTTTGAGCTGGTCGTGGCGGCGCTGGAACTCGCCCTCCTGCCCGTAGGTCGCGATGAGCCAGTCCCGCAATGCCCGGATCTCCCGGGGACCATGGTCGGTGGCGATCTGGATGAAGCCCTCCCACACAGCCTCGAGCGCCTCATCCCGCAGGCGCGGGCGCAGCTTCTCCATCTCCGCCAGCGCCACCGCGGCGTTGCGGACCCCGACCCGCGCCCCCAGCACGGCCGCGGCAAGGCCGGCGTTGCGGACCACCAGGGTGGCCTGGGTCACCTTGACCAGCTGCGCGGCACCTCCCGCACGAAAAGAGGGAGCCCAGTCGATCACCCACGAGGTGGCGCTCGGACAGTCCGACTCCGCGACCACACCCCGGCTCAGGGCCTGACCCAGGAGCGCGACCCGGCCTGCCTCGACCTGCCGGGACAAGTCGTCGAGCTGACGGAAGAACGGCCCAAGGTCGGCGTTGCCGACCGCGACCGCGGCCTCGCCCAGGCCGCTCAGGAACGACGTCGCCGCGGACACCGAGGTCCGCCCTGCCTCGATCGTCCACGTCCCTGCCATACATCAAACCTAGACCCGACCACCGACAGGCCATCATGCGAACGAACCTGTGAATCATGCTGTGAACAAACAGAGTTCGCACACCCACACGGTCCCTAGGTTTGCGTAGGGGGGTGGTCAGTTCTCTGTGGTGCTTTGTGCCGGCGGAGGGGCGAAGAGCTGCTCGCGGTAGGTCTCCCGGGTGGCCAGCGCGGTCTCGATCTCCGACAGCTGCGCGGGGCTCGCGGGCAGCTCGAAGACCTCGCTGATGAATCGGGCCAGGTCCGGTCGGTAGTCGTGCGCCCAGGCCCGGTAGGTGCCCGGGATCTGGGCGTTCTTCATGTCGACCAGGCTCTGGAAGAACGTCGTGATGGGCCGCCATCGCATCTGCGGGGGAATGCCACGAGGGCTGGCGCCGGGCACGACCTCCGGCCTGGGGCGGTCGGGGCCGAGCCAGGCCGGAGCGGTCGTCAGAAGGTCGGCGCCGAACTTGGTGACGCCGTCGTTGTCGTGGCTGACCAGCACGTAGCGCAGCCGGGACCGACGGTCGTCGCCGAGATCCTCGAGCTGGCCGAAGTCGTTGACGACGGCGATGGCGTCCTTGTCCACGTCGAGACGTTCGGGTCCGGTGATCTCGTGCATCCACCCGCTGCCGTAGGGCGTGCCGATCCAGAGCGCCCGGTCGATACCCAGGGCCTCAGGACCGAGCGTTCCCCAGTGCAGGAAGACGTCCTGGCTGGTGTGTGCTCCGAGACTCTCGCCGAAGACCACGACGCGTGGCCGTCTCGAGCCGGGCAGGTCGTGCAGCCGCTGGACGATGCGCAGCCACAGCAGCCTGTTCTGTTCCCGGGCGTCCTTGACCTTGGTCAGCGACAGCGGCGAGGGCCGTTTCGAGTACTGCAACGTCACGGTGGCCACGTCGCCCAGGGTCAGATACTGGGTGGCTGCCATGGCGACGTAGTTGACGTAGCCGGTGCCGGTGGGTGACACGAGCATGATCAGTGAACGGTCGAAGGCGCCGGTGCGATCCATCTCGGCCAGCGCCAGATCCACCCGTTCCCGGGCGGTCGGCGCGCTGTCGAGACCGACGAAGATCTGGATGGGGGTGGCTCTGGCGGGTTCGTGCATCACCGTCTCGATGGACAGGTCCGGCATTCCTTCGGGGCGATCGACCATGGTGTTGGGACGTACGGCCGTGAGCGCGTGGCGCCGGCCCTCACGACCCAGCGTCTCCCAGGGAACCAGGCTCCCTGCACCGCCACTGACGTACGACGTGGTCCATCGCGTGGCCTCATCGTCTTCGATGACCGCGTCCGGCGCCGAGGTGCCGGCCTCGATCTTGCGCATGGCACGCCCGTAGAACCTGACCCCCACCGTTCCGAGGAGTCCCAGGGACGTGGCGTGGCCGGCCAGCTTCCACAGCTGTGGCCCGCCGGGCAGGACTGACGCCAGGCCCTTTCCCATGGCTGACGAGGTGAGGTGCTCGCCGTAGGCGGCGGCCGCCAGGGCGCCCACCACCCCGCCGGCTATGCCGAGTGAGCGAACACTGCTCGGCGCCTCGTCGAGCACCTGCGGCAGCACATCCTCGCTCTTGTCCGGGCGCCGGCGGTCCAGCACGTAGGCGACGGCCAGGCCGACCGGCACGGCCACCGGGAACTCCGCGATGCGTCCGCCGGCACCCAGCCGCTCGTCCAGCCGGCGGGCACCGGCCTTGGACGTGATCAGCAGGGCCCCGCCTATCCCGGTCACCGCGAAGCGCCATCCGGTCTGACGGAGGGTCCCCCGGATCATCGCCTCGCCGGGCCTGGGCGGAACGGCTCGTTGCAGGGCCAGCCCGAGCGGGATGACCGCCAGGTCGGCGGCCAGGGTCAGCGCCCTTTGCCGGACCACCGGATCCTGGATGCGCCGGGGCGACTGCGTACGGACCACCTCGGCGGCGACGGCCTGCAGGGTGTCCTGGGTGCCGACCGTCATCAGGTAGTGCAGGCCGGTCGCCAGGCCGGTGACAAGTCCCTGGTCCCTGGCGCTGCGTGGCGACAGGGACGACGCGAACGTCCCTGGCGCGAGCGCCGAGGCGACGAGCAGCCCGACGCTGACTCCCGTGTCCGGGGATACGGGCTGGACTGTCTTCCGACCGGCCATACGACCTGCCCAGCGACCTGCCCGGCGACCTGCCATACGACCTGCCCAGCGACCTGGCATGCGTGCGCCCTTCGTGATGGATCGGGTTTGGCCGTGTGGCGAGGACGCCTGGCGTCAGCCGTGCAGGATCTTGTCCTTCTGCACCTCGAACTCGGCATCGGTCAGGACGCCCGCGCTCTTCAGCTCGCCGAGCTGCTTGAGCTGGGCGAGCTTGTCGTCCATGCCGCCGCCCTGGGCAGGTGCGGCCGCCGGCGGGGCCGCGGCAGGCGCTGCTGGGGCCGGTGGCGCGGCGGCTTGCTCCTGGGCGGCCCACCGGCCTTGCTGGCGCCGGGACACCCGGCCGGACACAGCCGTCGCGGTGCCCGCGATCACTGCAGTTCTCGCAACACCGCGCATGAGACCTGGCATGACTTCTCCTCTTTCTTCTCGATCGTGTTCTCGCAGCTGTCGGATGGGGTGGGGTCAGGCGTCCGCCTCGGCGGCGTCCAGCGCAGCGAGCACTGCCTGGACGGGAATCCGGCCGCTGGCGACGAGCTGGCCGCCCGAGCGACGGACTGCCGCCGCGAACGGCCCTGCCCAGACGTTCTCATAGACCAGGATCCCCGCTGAGCTGCCGGGCTGGAGCGCGTTTCCGGCCTCCTGGATGTCGTCCTCGCCGAGCAGCCCGGAGGATGCTCCCGCGAAGACGGCGAGGTCGAGCTGGCCGTCGCCGTCCAGGTCGGCCAGCTCGAGTCCGGCAACCGACCCGTCCTCCTCCTTGCGCACGAAGACGAGGTCGAGGATGCGGACGAGTCCTCTGTCCACCAGGTCCACCAGCAGCGGGAACGCCTCTCCCGTCATCTTGTTGCCCGGAAACTCCACTACCAAGTAGTCGATCGGGCCCATCTCATCCACTTCTTCGGCCATTCTCAACACCCTCCAGGATTGTCGTCTGTGTGTTCTTGACCGAGCGTTCAACACTCAGTGAAGAGCGTTCAAGACTCAGCCAAGAACGTTCATGACTCAGTCAAGAACTCGCCGCACCCCACATGCCCTCAGTTCGAGTACGTGTCACGTTGCGCTATCCGGAGGTGGCTTCGCGTCATCCGGAGCGGACGAGAAGGACGCCGACCCACCTCACATGGTGGGCGTCATACCCCCGCCCCGGTCGGGGAGCACGGCACCGATGAGCCAGAGGAACGGCAGGAAGATGCCAAGGATGCCAAGGACGTAGTGGCCCTTGCGGAAGGTGATGAGACCCACCGTGAAGATGCAGACGAGGTACAAGACGGCGAGGGCTGTACCCAGGAACCATTCGAGACCAGACATGAGCTGCCGCCTTTCGTGACGCGAGCGTGAGGGGACCCCGGGCTCGTCATCCAGCACACATCGCCTGCGAGAGGTGCGACTCATCCTGCGAGGGTGATTGGCGGGCAGGCCTCCTGGGGGGCCGCTGCGATCACCCTGCAGGGATGAGGCGTCGGGACCGCCGTGACACGGACGATCGGGCTGGGCCAAAAACAGATTTCGATCTGACGCGACGGGGAACAGCGAACCCTCGAGGGGGAACGGATGCCCTGCATGAGGAGAGGTCAGCCCGATGGTCACACCTGCCGATGATGAAGGGGGCCGCCCGGTCCCCGCCGAGCCGAGTCGCTCAGGATCCCCGACCCAGCCGCTGCCCAGCCCGGGCGCGGTCAAGGACGACAGCGCCCGGGAGGTGCAGCGTCTGCGGGAGGAGCTGGCCGCGGCGAACAGCCAGCTCGACACCCGGGAACGCCGGCACCGTCGCGTGACGATGCTGCGCCAGATCGTCGCTGCGCTGCTCGTGGTCGTCGCCGCCCTGGGCGTGACCCTGTCCGTGGTCGGGGTCTGGGCAGGGCGCACGACGCTGAACACCGACCGCTGGGTCGAGACGGTGACCCCCCTGGACAAGGACCCTGCGGTCCGGGCCGCGGTGGCGACCTACGTGACTGATCAGGTCTTCACGACGCTCAACGTTGATCAGCGGGTGAAGGAGGTGCTCCCGCCGAAGGCCGCCTTCCTTTCCTCGCCGCTGACCGGACAGGTGCACGGGTTCGTCCAGAGCTCGGTGAACAAGGTGCTCGCCAGTGAGCAGTTCGCCCAGCTCTGGCCCGCGATGAACCGGGCGGCACACAAGCAGGTCATGGCCATTCTCAACAACGACAGCACCGTCGTGCGCAGCAGCGGCGACACCGTGACGCTGAACCTGCTTCCCGTCGTCAACGAGGTCCTGGTCGGCCTCGAGCAGCAGGTCCCGACGCTCTTCGGCAAGCAGCTCAACCTGCCGACCCTCACCAACGGCGAGATACCGGCCGGGCTCCAGACCAAGATCGAGGA
>DASVKO010000119.1:0-2936 GCA_036385355.1 Dermatophilaceae bacterium | reverse complement strand
TCGTGCACAAGCTCTTCCACGAACAGGCGATCGGTCCCGGCGGCGACGGTCACAACAGGCGTGAGGGTGATGCGGGTCAGCCGCATCCGTGGGTCGCCTTCGGGCATCTCCCCGTGGGCTTCATCCTCGTAGCCGAGGACGTCGACTCCCCGCCGGGCGGCCAGAGCGAGGAACGACAGCAGCTGACAGGAGCTGGCCGCCATCACCAGCAGCTGCTCCGGGTTCATGAACCCGGCGTCACCGCGAAAGTGGGGATCGGCGCTGCGGTGGATCTCGGCGGCCGGTGGTGCCACTGCGCGGTGCTGGCGCGGGTAGGCGCGGTAGCCAGCGGCCGTGCTGCCCTGCCAGAGCAGGTGGGTGTGGTAGCCGTGCGCCGGTTGCGTCGTTGTCATATACGGACCGTAGTCCGGCGAACTCGTCCCTCCCTGCGGGCCGGAGGGACAGCTGAGCGGCAACAGTGGGGCGGCGTCGGTTCGGACGGGGTCAACCAGTCCTGTAATCGTGCGAGGAAGCCGTAGGGTCACGGGATGGCGTCCTTCGATCGCGCGGTCCTGATCTTCAATCCCCAGAGCACCGGCAACGCTCAGGAGAAGGCACGGGAACTTCGCGACGAGCTGTCAGCGCGGTTGCCGGAGCTGCCGGTGGAGCTGGTGCCGACCCAGCATGCCGGTCACGCAAGGGAGCTCGCCCGCGACGCGGCTGCGACAGGACGGCCGCTGATCATTTCGGTCAGCGGCGACGGGGGTTACAACGAGGTCGTCGACGGCGCCATGCGGGCAGGGAACGCCAGCGCCGTCTGTGCGGTCCTGGCGGCCGGCAATGCCAATGACCACCGGCGTACGACCAGAGAACGGCCCCTGGCTGACGCCATCGTCATCGGCGAGGTCAGCCGGTTGGACATGCTGCAGCTGACCGTCGACGGCGAGTCCAGCTACGCCCACTCCTACATCGGGCTGGGGCTGACGCCTGCGGTGGCCGTGGACCTTGCGAAGAGCGGCAAGGGCTCACTGCGGGAGCTGGTCACCACGGTTCGCGCCTTCGCGCAGTTCCGCCCTTTCGAGATTGAGCGCCCCGACCAGACCCGTGAGCGCTTCGACAGCATCATCTTCGCCAACATCCGTCAGATGGCCAAGGTCGCGACCCTCAGTGAGGATGACGGCCGACCCGATGACGGCGCATTCGAGGTCATCGCGATGCGGCATACCGCCAAGTGGAAGCTTCTCGGCGCCGCGCTCAGGGCCAGCACGCGCGGTCTGGGGCCGCAGCCCAGCGCAACCGAGTACGTCTTCACGACGATCAGGGCGATGCCGATTCAGGTCGACGGTGAGGTCCTGGACCTCGACGCCCGGGCGCAGGTGCGCATCGACATCGCGCCCAAGGCGTTGCGGACGGTCCTGTGAACCGGGAGAGTGACTCCCGGTCACCGGTCGATCCGGCAACCCGGTTCGGCCTCCGAGCCGTGCTGGCCGCCGTGGCGCTGGCCCTGCTGGCGGTCCCCGGTGCGCTGACGCTGCTGCTGCTGGTGGAGGACAAGTGGGCGCCGCTACTGCGGGCCGACGCCGCCGCCCGCGACGACCTGCACAGCTACGCGGTAAGCCACGCGGGGTTCGTCGCCGCGATGCGGCTGATCAGTGACTCCGGGTCGGCCCTGGCATGGCAGATCGTGCTGGGCGTGACCGTGTTCTGGTTGCTGTGGCGCCGGCTGCCCCGCCTGGCCCTGTTCGTGGTGATCACGGCGGCCGGATCATCGCTGCTGAACACTGTCGTCAAGAGCTCGGTCCATCGGCTGCGCCCGGTCCTGGCAAACCCGGTCGCCCATGAGCCCGGGTCGAGCTTTCCCAGTGGCCATGCCCAGGCGGCAATCGTCGGTTACTCGGTCCTTCTGCTCGTTTTCCTGCCCATCCTGCATGGACTCTGGCGAAGAACCGCTGTCACGCTTGCCGTGCTGATGGTCCTGGCGATCGGCTTCTCGCGTGTTGCGCTGGGAGTCCACTACCTGTCCGACGTCGTGGGCGGCTTCGTCCTGGGCGCCGCATGGGTTGCTGCCATGGCTGCGGCGTTCAACGCCATGCGCGTCGATCGCGGGCGCCGCGCCGTGGACGTGAGGGACGGGCTCGCGCCCGAGCAGGCGCCGCGCCTGGCGGGCCACGACGACAAGGAGATCGACCGGTCGGGGTAACCGTGTCCATTCCCCGAACGGGTCAGCCTCCAGCTACCTCGGTCTTGTGGTCGCCGCAGAGCGTTCGCTCCGGGGTCGAGGTGCGGGAGAACCCTTTCCCGGGCGTTCCTTACCCCGGCGGGAGGTGGCCCTCTCGCGATGCCCGCGGACCAGGCAGCCGGCAGCCAGTCCGGCACAGAGCAGGCCGTTGATGGCGCCGACCATGACATCGCTGAGATGGTGCATGCCCCGGTACAGACGCGCGTACGCGACGAGGACGGGGATGATCGAGCAGATGCCGATCACGGTCCGGCGCAGCCAGGCACGCTCGATGGTGGTCGCCATGATCACGAAGGAGGCATACAGCGCCATGGTGGCGCCGACGTGGCCGCTGGGGTAGCTGGAGGTCGGAGGTGCTGGGTCCAGGTGCGGAACGTCCGGTCGCGGGCGACCGGTGACCAGCGTCGCCGCGACGAAGATGCTCGCCTGCAGGCTGATGGCGATGGCCGGGATAGCCGCGAACCACCAGCGTCTCGTGCGCCACCACACCACGGCGACCGCGACCAGGCAGACGCCGATGACGATCTCGGTGTTACCCACGTGGGACCAGACCCCGGTGACCGAGTCCCAGGTCCTGTCGCGGGTGCCCTGAAGCGACCGGTTCAGCGCGCTCTCGGAGTGGTTCCACCCGACCAGCGGCCCGGTCAGCAGCTGGCCGAAGGCACTGATGGCCACCCACAGCGCAACCGCGGGAACAATCGCGCGAAGCAGCAGGCCG
>DASVKO010000118.1:0-5990 GCA_036385355.1 Dermatophilaceae bacterium | reverse complement strand
CCGTGGACCACGAGCACCTCGCGCAGATCCGCGAGCAGCCGGCAAGGTATGCGCCGGGTGGGGTGGAGCACCTCATCCTCGAGGTGCTCGCCTACGCCGCCGACGAGGCCGAGTCCGCGGGTAGGAGTGGCCGCGGGATCGTGACCCTGCACGCGGACGGCTCTGTGTCGGTGGCCGATGACGGGCGCGGCACCGACACCCGCGTTGACTCTGCGGGGCGGGTGGTCAAGAAGCCGGTCATGGCCACCAAAGACCTGCGTTTCTTCGACGACCCCGATGCTGAGAGGCTGCCGGACGGCCAGGCCCGCCGGGGCATGTCCGTCGTGGCCGCTCTCAGCGAGTGGCTGATCCACACCAACCGGCGCACCGGCGGGTCATGGACTCAACGCTACGAGCACGGCGTGCCCACGACCGACCTGACGCCCGTCGCCGACGACGGGACGACTGGCACCACGGTGCACTTCCACCCTGACCTCGCGATCCTGGTGAGCCCCGAGATGACGGCGTCCCAGCTGACCCGCGCCGGCAGCCGCTCACAGCTGTGCGTCGAGCTTGTTGACGAAAGGCCAGGCTGAGCCCTGGCCGGCGGTGCGGCGGGCGCTGAGCCAGTGGTCGAGCGCGGCTGCGGGGACGGGGGCGCACATGAAGTTCCCTTGTGCCTGGTCACAGCCGAGGCGTTTCAGCTCGCGGTAGGCGACGTCGGTCTCGACGCCTTCGGCTACCAGACGCAGGCCGAGGACGTGAGCCAGTCCGACGGTGGAGGCGACCAGGGCACGGGCCCGGGCGTCTTCAGCCATCGGCGTGACGAATGAGCGGTCGAGCTTGAGCTCATCGATAGGCAGGTCCCGCAGGTAGCTCAGAGAGCTGTAGCCGGTGCCGTAGTCGTCGATGGAGATCTGGATCCCTCGGCGCCGTAGCCGGGTCAGGACGGTCCTTGCCCTGTCGTGGTCGGCCATCAGGAACGCCTCGGTGATCTCCAGCTGCAGGGCGCTCGGAGCGACCCCTGCGGCGTCGAGCATCGAGAAGACCCGTTCGGGCAGGTCGGTGTCTGCCAGCGAACTGGCTGAGAGGTTGACGGCGACGGTCAGGTGCTGGCCCTGCGCGTGCCAGGTCGCGGCCTGGTCCAGGGCCAGAGTGAGCACCACTCGGGTCAGGGTGGGCATCAGCCCGGAGTCCTCGACCAGGTTGAGAAAGGCATCGGGGTGGAGCAGGCCCCGTGTTGGGTGGTCCCAGCGGACCAGTGCTTCCACGGCGTGGACCTCGCCTGTGTCCAGGTCGATCTTGGGCTGGAAGTATGCGACGAACTGGTCACTGTTCAGTGCGGTCCGCAGCTCTTCCACTGTGTGCAGCCGGGTGGCCCGGTCGTTGGCGTCGTTGGCCTCGTCGACGTCGGCGCAGAAGCAGTGGCCGCTGCCGGAGGTCTTGGCCTGGTACATGGCGATATCGGCCTTGCGCAACAGTGTGCTCAGGTCTGCGCCGTCGCCGGGGAACAGCGCGATGCCGATGCTCACGCCGCTGTGCAGGGTCAGACCGTCCAGCACGAATGACTCGGCCACCGCCGCGCACAGCTTGGCGGCGACCTCCGCGGCCTGGTCGTGGTCGGTGTCCTGCAGCAGGACCGCGAACTCGTCGCCGCCCAGGCGCGACAGCACGTCGCCGGCGCGAAGGTGTTCTCGCAGGCGGGCGCCCACCTGGCACAGCAGCAGGTCCCCGGCGTGATGACCCAGGGAGTCGTTGACTTCCTTGAACTTGTCGAGGTCCATCATGAGCAGTGCCCGACGGCGACGCCGCGGGTCCATCAGGAGCGCCTGCCCCTCGGCATACAGGGCGCGCCGGTTCGGTAGCCCCGTCAGGTCGTCGGTGACGGCGGCCGCCCGGCGCAGGTCCGCCATCCGGGCGACCAGGCGAAACGCCAGCTGGGTGCGAACCGCCGCCGCGAGCAGCGTCATCCCTGCCAGGGCCACCGCCAGAATCGAGAGCTGCGTCCGGCTGCTCACGAGCAGCACGCCCAGACCCGCGGCCGTTGCTGCCGTTGACACCGCCAGGGCCGCTGCGCCGGTCGCCGGGCTTGTCGCCTGCGCAGCCGGCCCCTCGCGTTGGGCAGCCTCGTCGACCCACATCGCCATCAGGGCGATCCCGATAGCCCATCCGGCATCCAGCGGGGAGCCGAGCACATAGGTGCCTGCAGTCACCTGGAGCCCGTAGACGACGTCCGCCGCGGCGAAGACCAGAAGGCCCCCGAGCAGCAGGCCCCACCGGCTGCCCATCCGTACGTCCCGCAGGGCGGCGATTCCGGCGACAGCGGCCACGAGCAGCAGGTCGAACATCGGGTTGGCTACCGCCACCGCGGTGGCCAGCGATAGTGGCCCCACCGTGGCGGCGGCCAGCACCGGGCTGAGCAGGACCGCCAGCACCGAGGTCGCGCCGAGGGACCCCACCGCGCCGTCCAGCCACACCGACAACGCCAGCCCCCGCACGCAGCGGTGCACGGTCACAACCAGCGCTGCCAACATCAGCGGGTAGAACAACAGGTACCCCAGGTCCGCGAGCGAGGGGAACGGCAGTTCCCCGCCCCCCAGTGACATCACGACGTAGTACAGGTCCCCGGTCGCGTACGAGGTCACCGCGGTCGCAGCGAGCAGGACCTCCCA
Organism: Dermatophilaceae bacterium; assembly: GCA_036385355.1. Lineage (GTDB taxonomy): Bacteria > Actinomycetota > Actinomycetes > Actinomycetales > Dermatophilaceae > UBA4719. The sequence continues at coordinate 3,339 of DASVKO010000118.1, read as the reverse complement.
GCGCCGGAACCCGACTCGCCAGACCGCCAGCCAGCACACCGCCGTGGGCACCCAGACGGTCAGCAACCCCAGCCAGCCGTCAACAACCGTGCTGAGCCAGCCGTGCACGGCCGGGCTCCACCCGATGCCGTGCAGAGCCAGACCGCCGACGTAGGCAAGTGCGAGCAGACCCATCACCCACACCAGCACCTTGTGGAAGGGTGCGCGTGCGCTCAGCGGCACCTGGAGCGCCTGGGCTGGCGCTGGGGGTCCCAGACCAATCAGAGCACTCATGCACCAACCCCTTGGTTCCCGGTCTGCGAGGCCCTCCCACAAGCGGGGCGGTCTACGTTGAAATGTATCGATGAAGGCAGAGACCGGGTGGGCAGCTTGGCAGGTAGTCCGACCGTTCGGGGCATCGATTCGTCCTTTGGGACGAGGGACTCCCGGCCAAAGGGATGATGATGCTCAGGTCGGGAGGATGTTGATGACCCTGGCGAGCACCACCACGAGCACAGAGAGCGAGATCACCGACTGAAGCGCCATGAGCGTCTTGGCGCGGCCGGTCAGCGGCAGCGTGTCCGTGGGGCTGAAGGCGACAGCGCTGGTGAACGCGAGATAGAGATGGTCGTGGAACCGGGGCTGCCAGCCCGGGGCGGCGAGGCCGCTCGCCGCGGTCTGCGGGAACTGGAAGTCCGGGTAGGGGACAGGGTCGCTGGCACGTCCGGCCGGACCGCCGCTGTCGAGCTGCCAGTACAGCAGCCCGAAGGTGATGATGTTGGTGGTCAGCACGAGCGCGCCGGCGACCAGGAGGCGTCTCGCGGTCAGCGCGGACCCATCGACCGTGCCTCCGTCAAGGACGAGCAGGACCAGCCGGACCGCTGAGGCGGCATTGGACAGCACGAGCACGACGAACAGGCTGAGGATGAAGGGGCGGGCGCCTCTGGGCACCGGCCCTGGCTTCGCCGCGATGACGAGCATGACCAGGAACGCGGCAGCCTCGATGATCGGGACGAGCAACGGGGGGCCGACCCGGTGGTTGCTCGGCACGAGGACCTGCGGAAGGGTCGCGACGACGATGGCCACGAGAGGCCAGGTGTAGCTCTCCGGCGTCCGCTGCTCGTGGCTGACGGCCTCCTCCGATGACAAAGCGCCTCCACCCCCTCACGACGGCAGCTGACCGACGGAATACTGCAGCCCGGGAATCACCATCTCAGCCCAGGTCGGACCCGGCCGTCATCACTGGCGGATGAACTGCTGAGAACGGCGGTCGGTTCAGCTCGCTGCGGCGGACGGTGGCTGGATGACCACGATGCGACCGCTGTACATGCCCATGCTGCAGGCGTAGCTGTAGGTGCCGGCCGCCAGCTTGGGCAGCTCGATGACGTTGCGGCCGGCGACCAGCGACTTCTGGAATCCCAGCTCCTGGGAGCCCAGGCTGGCGGCGCAGGTGAAGGGCGCGGTCGACGTCATCACCCAGTGAGTGGGCCGCCCGGCATAGATCACGGTCTCGCCGGGGTGATAGCCGTCGCCGTCCTGCCCGCTGCTGATCGTCTGGTCCGCGGAAGTCAGGGTGACGTTGGAGCTCACCGTCTGGGCCGCGGTGGCTCCGGAGGTGAGGTCGACACCTGCCAGGCGCATCGCCGAGGTCACGTTGATGACCGCAAAACCGATGACCACGACGCCCAGGGCCCGCAGCATGGGGACCTTCTTGTTTCCCTTGAACAGCGTCGGCGCGCCCGCGATGGCGAGCAGGGCTGGTGCCGTCCCGAGGGCGAAGGTGGCCATGATGGCGCCGGCGGCCCTCGGCGATCCTGTGGAGAACGCGTAGAGCTGCACGGCCTGGGTGAAACCGCATGGCAGGAAGAAGGTCGCGGCACCGGCCACCACCGTCCCCGCCGTCCTTCGGCCCGGGTCGTCGCCGGTGAGTCCCAGTCGATCGCCCACAGCTGAGGGAATCGTTGGCGACCATCCCGCGATCCGTGGCGAGAGCTCTGTGAGCCGCACCCCCACCAGGAGCATGACGACGGCGACGGCGACCATCAGGGTGATGACCATGGGCTGCGGCATGGCTGCTTTCCCGCCGAGGGCGCCCAGGGCGACGCCAAGCAGGCCGAACCCTCCGATCCGACCAGCCTGGAAGGCGAGGTTCGTCCGCCAGACGGAGCTCTGGGTTCCCTTGCCTTTCGCGGCGGAGCGCCCGGCCGCGCTGGCCGAGATGGCAAGAACGATGCCGCCGACCATCGCCATGCAGGTGGACATCCCGGCGGCCAGGCCCAGGGCCAGGACGAGCAGCAGGCCGCCGGTGCTGAGATCGCCGACCCGCGAGGTGAGGTCGCCCATGCCGACGGCCCAGACGAGCACGGCCACGAAGAGCGCGGCCACCAGGGCGCTGCGCCACACGTTGGGGTCGCGGTTGAGCCATGGCGAGCGCCCGAGCCCGTAGCCGAGGTCGGTGATGGCCTTGTCGATCGACGCGCGGCTGGCCTGGCTGGTCACGATGAGGCTCGCTGTGCCCTTGCGGGTGGAGGCTGTCGCCGAGACGACCCCGGGCAACGCGGTCAGGGACTTGGAGATGCGCCGCTCACACGCATTGCAGGTCATTCCCGCCACCGGGACGGTGATGAGCTCCTTTGCGGGACGACTCGCGACGGTCATAGCCCGAAGAGCTCCCAGGCGGCGCGCCCCAGGTCGCCGCTCTCATCGAGCCGGAGCGCGGACTTGGGTGCGTGCAGGATCCCGGCGACCAGTCTGTGGGTCATCTGGTCAATGATGGCACGATCCTGCTCGGAAAGGTCCGGGAGCCGGCGGGCCAGCCAGGCCAGCTCGCTGAGCCGGCGTGCCTCGGCTGCCTCGGTCATCGCCTGGATGGCCGGGGTGGAGTCTCGCGCCCGGAGCCAGCGACAGTACTCTCCGCCGGACTCGGTCACCAGGTACTCGAGCCGGCCGCGCAGTCCGTCGGCCAGCTCGACCTGCGGCCCCCAGGCCAGGTCGTCGATGGATATGAAGCGATCGCCCAGACGGGCCTGGAGGGCATCCGGGACCGCGGGCGGCGAGGACAGGTCGACCACGGTCGCGCCACTGTCAACCAGCCGCCCGGCGTCAGCCGGCTGGGCCTGCCACGGGCCCGACAGCGCGACAACCGCGCCCACGACCGGCGGGCGGATGCCGTCGACGGCATAGCCGACCGCGCGTCCGCCGACGTCGTGAGCCAGCTTTTCGGCTCGCCCGGCGGTCCTGCTGGTGATGATGATCCGGGCCCCGCGCCGGGCTGCCGCCTGGGCGGTGAGCCGACCCATGCTGCCAGCCCCCACGATCAGTATCAGCTGGCCGGTGAGCGGTCCGACGCTCTTCTCGATC
>DASVKO010000117.1:0-2921 GCA_036385355.1 Dermatophilaceae bacterium | reverse complement strand
CCCGTCGACGACGCGTTCTGGCCGGGACGCCAACGGTTGAAGTCGTCCGGCGGGTTCACCCGCCCGGTCGGGTTCTCCAGGATGAGGCACTGGTTGCGCGGCACTCCGGGGGAGACCTCCTTGACGCCGTCTGGGCCGTTCGGGTCCACCCCGGGCGGCGCGGAGGACCCACCGGAACCGTTCGGCGACTTACTGCAGGCGGCCAGTCCGCCGGCGGTCACGGCCCCGAACACAGCCGCTTCGACGAGGAAGCGGCGCCGGGTGCTGACGAGCTTCTCGATCTGCTCATTCATTGTTCCTCCTAGATGCGATGCTCAATTGGGGATGCGTGGTGGGTCAGGACAGCGTCAGCGAGACGGTGGCGAACGAGTGGGCGGGCAGGGAGACCTCGAGGAGGCCGTCGCTCAGGCGGGCGCCGTCGAACTCCGAAGGGGCCACAGCGTCGAGCGCCGTGGCGGTGTTGTGGGTGCGCACCGAGTCGGCGGTCAGGATCCGGCTCTCGGCGATGGCGACCACGCCGCCGCGGAACTGGAGCCGGACCTCGGCGTCCTCGTCGAGGTTGAGGTTGGTGAGCGACACCAGGACGGCCCCGTCCTTTGTCGTCGCGGACGCACTCACCAGCGGGACCGTCTGGCCGTTCCAGGTGTGGGTCGGGATGTCGGTCGTCCAGACCAGGTCGAGCAGCCCGGCGTCGTGATGACCCTGGTTCATCTCGAAGACGTGATAGGTGGGCGTCTTCACGAGCACACCATCGATCGTCAGAAGCATCGCCTGCAGGACATTCACCGTTTGCGCGATGTTCGCCATCACGAGGCGGTCCGCGTGCCGGTGGAAGCTGTCGAAGTGGAGCCCCGCGATCAGAGCGTCCCGCAGCGTGTTCTGCTGGAACAGGAACCTGGGGTTCGTGCCGGGCTCGACGTCCCACCAGGTGCCCCACTCGTCGAGCACCAGCCCGATGCGCTTCGAGGGGTCGTAGACGTCCATCACGTTTCCGTGGCGGGTCAGCAGGGTGTCGACCTTCCAGGCGCTGCGAAGCGAGTCCCAGTACTCGTCGTCGCTGAACTGAGTGGCGCTGCCCTTGTGGCGGTCGGTGTGGCCCGTGTAGTAGTGGAACGACACCGCGTCGAAGTACTTCCTCGGGTTGCAGCCGCACCCGAAGTCGCCCACGGTCTCCATCAGGGCCTTCGTCCAGGCGTAGTCGTCGTCCCGGGCGCCCGAGGCGACCTTGTACAGCAGGTTGCCGTCGTGGTTGCGGCAGTATGTGGAGTACTGCCGGATCAGGTCGGCGGAGTACTCGGCCCGCATGTTGCCGCCGCAGCCCCAGGTCTCGTTGCCGAGGCCCCAGTAGGAGACTTTCCAGGGATCGTCGCGGCCATGCTCGCGGCGGAGCTTGGACATCGGGGCGTTGCCGCCGCGGGTGAGGTACTCGACCCAGTCGGCCATCTCCTGCACGGTGCCGGAGCCGATGTTGCCGCTGATGTACGGCTCGGTGCCCAACTGCTCGCAGAGGTCCATGAACTCGTGGGTGCCGAAGCTGTTGTCCTCGACCACGTTGCCCCAGTGGGTGTTGACCATCGAGGGGCGGTCCTCCCGGGGACCGATGCCGTCCTTCCAGTGGTACTCGTCGGCGAAGCAGCCGCCCGGCCAGCGCAGGTTCGGGATGGCGATCGCCTTCAGCGCGTCGACAACGTCCGTACGGATGCCCCTCACGTTGGGGATCGGCGAGCCCTCCCCGACGAAGATGCCTCCATAGATGCACTCGCCCAGGTGCTCGGCGAAGTGGCCGTACAGGTGACGGCTGACGATGGGGCCCGGCAGGTCGACGTTCACGACGGCGGCGATGGGTTCCACGGTGTTCTCCTCTCGGGGGGTTGTGGTCCGGTGACGATGGGGGCGGGTGGCGCAAGGGCCGCACCGGCGTGGTCGGCCTCGCGGTGAGCAACATCAACATGACCTACTCGGCCGAGTTGGCCCGCGCCGTCATGGAGGACCCCGCGGTCGACCACGTCGCGATTGACAACGATGCGGGGCTCGAGCTGGCCACCCGCCATCTGCTGGAGTTCGGCCGCCGCCGCGTCGCGTTCGTCGGCGGAAGCCTCGACGGCGGCACCGGCATGGTGGTGCAGCGCATCCGTGGGTACGTTCGGGCGCTGGTCGCCGCGGGGATGGAGGTCGACGACGCGCTGGTCGTCCCCACATCGCGAGGTCTTGATGGCGGGCGCGCCGCAGCGGCCATGATCCTGTCGGCGGGCGCCGCCGGCGCGGTGTGCGTGACCGACACCGTCGCCCTCGGCCTGCTGCGGGGCCTGGCCGACGCCGGGGTGCTCGTGCCCGACGAGGTGCCCGTGGTCGGGTTCGACAACATCCAGCCCGCGTCCTACGCGGTTCCGTCGCTGATCACCATCGACCCGCACGTCGGCGAACTGGTCGAGACCGCCGTGGGCATGCTCCTCGAACGCATGCGTGGCTTCGACGGCGCGGGACGGCTGCACGTGGGTCGGTGCGTGCTCATCCGACGCAAGTCCACTGCCTTGTAGCGACATTCCTGAGCCCTTCGACGGTCATCGTCGAGCGGTACTTGTATCGACAGAGAATAGCACGGAGATAGGTACGTGAAGCGGTTTGGCCAAAACGCTCGGGAATAGTTCCACACCGCCCGCTGCCTTGACCTTGGCATGAAGGTTGAGGTCTGGTCCGACGTCGCGTGTCCGTGGTGCTACATCGGGAAGGTGCGGTTCGAGCGGGCCGTGGCGGAGTTCGGGAAGCCCGTCGACGTGACCTACCGCAGTTACCAGCTCGACCCCTCGTTGCCGGCCCATGACCCAACGCGTCACAAAGGGCCCCGGCTCGAGGGCCGCTGGCATCGCGATGGCGTTCAAACTGATCGAATCCGCCCAAGCCCGGTGGCGCATGGTCAACGC
>DASVKO010000116.1:0-4136 GCA_036385355.1 Dermatophilaceae bacterium | reverse complement strand
GGGCCATGGCAACCTCCCTTGATCTCGTGGACAAGAACGAGACTGCGGCCGGGTGGATCTTCGAGCCGGAGGCGGGAATCGAACCCGCAATCTACCGCTTACAAGGCGGTTGCTTTGCCATTAAGCCACTCCGGCTTGCTCTGCAAAGGATAGGGGGTGGGACAGGTGGGAGCAGACGCCGGCCCGGAGGGTGATCCCACCGGGCCGGCATGGTGCAGACGTGGTCATGGCGTGGTCTGTGCGCGTGCTTGCTCTCAGTGCCGGTTGAGGTATCTCTGCAGCGCCGCCACGGTGGCCGGGTTCAGGCGACGCGCGCCATCGCGGCGAGCGTTGATCCTGATCTGGAGGGCCCTGATGGTGCCCGAGCCGAGGACGCCGTCGGCCCTGACCCCAACCCTGCGCTGCAGGGCCTTGACAGTTGCCGGGCCGAAGACGCCGTTCTGAGCCGTGCCGACCCAGCGCTGGATCTGGCGAATCGTCCTCGGGCCCAACCTGCCGTCAACCACGAGCCTGGCCCGGACGGGAGCACGCACGGCCGAGCGCGACACGGCCGCCGCGCGTACGGCCCCGTTGGCCCGGGTCAGCCCGGCCCGCGGGCCACAGACGGGCCAGGCGCCTGGCCCCTGGGCTGCGAGAACGCGCCGGGCGATGCCGATCTGGACCGACTTGCTGGCCCGACTGGCAGTGGGCGCGTAGCGGGTGCCACCAAACGCCCGCCAGGTGGAGGCGGAGAACTGCAGCCCGCCGTTGTATCCGTTGCCGGTGTTGACCGCCCAGCGGCCGCCGCTCTCGCAGGCTGCCACCCTCTCCCAGACCGAGGCCGCAGCCTGGGCCGGGGGGCTCACGCTGACGGCGGTGACGGCAGTCGCCGACGCGGCAAGGAAAAATCCGATCATCCGATTTCGTAGCGGCCGGCGGGTGCGGGCAGCACGATGTTTCGATGCAGAATGCAGATTCGATGAAGAATGCAAAGGGGAATCCTCTCCTGACGTACGCCGGAGAGGTCAGCTGTCGGGTTCAGGCTGTCAGGTGCCTGGCCGGAGATCCGGCTTCACCCCAAGAACCGGCTCTTGCCGGTTCACAAGTGGGTCCCCCACCCTCGTCCGTGCCCGGGTATCTCCCGGTTCGTGTCCGCCGACGAGGTTTGGCGCTGCGAACACACTGCGTGTGATGGCGATATCCAGTTGTCGATGAACTTGCCGGTATGACAGCCCCGGCCCCTTCATGACACCGCCGCGCAGAGTTCACCCGACGGGATACGTTCCATGCTTGCATCGGCCCCCGATGGTCCGCAGCGTTTTCGGATAATTGGGGCGAAGGGTGCGGAGTACTCCGCACCGGCTGGTTGGCGTGGGGGCGCTCTACCAGAAAGATCCCGAGATGGCCTGAAAGTGAGCGAGGGACCAGGGCCACCAGTCCAGGTGACCGTTGCGCACCCAGGCCCACGCGCCAAGTCCGACCCCCAGCAGGACGAACGCGGCCACCACGAAGTCTGTTGCCCCCTTGCCGGGCGCCAGAGCCCGGACCAGGCTGCGGGAGCCACGCCGCAGGCTTGCCCCGCCGGGCCCCCACCAGCCCATGACCAGACCGAAGAAGCAACCGGCCACGACGGGAACCGCCCGCTCCGGCTGAGGATCGCCGCCGGTCACAGCCGCCGCAGCAAGCGCGATGGCGAAGGTCGAGCCGACCGCGACGATCGCCGGCATCACCAGGGTGAGCACCGTCGCGAGCACAGCGACAACCGCATGCCACGGGCTCGCCACGATCGCCATCGGAACATCGCTGCGCCGCCAGCCGTGATCGTGTCGTCGCCTCACCCGCGACGTGATCGAACGGTCGGCGAACCGGGCCCCCCAGAACCACAGGACGACCAGCCCTATCGCGACCATGGGCCAGATGGCCGCCACACCGAGCACCCCCACCAGCAGGGCCAGCAGCGTCCCGACCCGGGACGGCCACCCGGGGCGGGGGTCCGGCTGACCGCGCCCGCTCTCCCGGGCTTCGTCCTGCCCCGGGCCTCCTGCCGGATCCTGCTGGCCGTCCCAGTCCCATTCCTGCTCCAGGGTGGACCCGGCGACGGCGATGGCGACGGTCGGCGGCGAGCCCGCGGCATACCGGTCCAGGGCCTGGACGAGCTCGTCGGCCTCCGGGCGCCTGGCGGGGATCGGCGACAGGGCGGCCTGCAGCAGCGGCGCCAGGCGGGGGTCCACGCCCGACAGGTCCGCCTGGCCACGCCGGACCCGGTCAAGGACCACGTCCATGGGCCCGCGCCCGAACGGCGGCGCTCCGGACGCCGCAAAAGCGAGGGTGGCGGCCCATCCCCACCAGTCCGTCGCCTCGGTGACCGGCGCACCCTCGACGACCTCGGGCGACAGATAGCCCGGCGTCCCCATCACCAACCCGGTCATCGTCAACCGGATGTCGTCGGCGACGTGGGCGATACCGAAGTCGATGACGACTGGCTCCCCGTCAAGGAGCAGGACGTTCCCGGGCTTGAGGTCCCTGTGGATGACCCCCGCGGCGTGGATCGCGTTCAGCGCATCCCAGAGTCCACGCCCCAGCCGCAGCAGGGCCTCACCCTGAAGTGGCCCGTTCTCGGACACGACCCGGTCGAGGGCAGGCCCGGGGATATATCTCGTCACGATGTAGGGCCGGGGCCCCTCGGTGTCAGCGTCGAGAACAGCCGCGACCCGGACGTCCTGGACGAGGGCCAGGGTCGCTACCTCGCGCTTCAACCGGTCACGGGCATCGCGGTCGTGGGCGATGTGCTCGCGCAGGACCTTGACGGCCACGGCGCGCCCGTACGGGTCGAGGGCAAGGTGCACCACGCCCATGCCGCCCTCGCCGAGCGGCTGGATCAGCCGATAGGGGCCGATCCGCTGACCGGGACCCGGCACAGCCGGGCTGGCCTCATCGTCACGCCGCACACCCACAGTCATGCCTCCACGCTATGCGGTGGGAGCGGCTTTGGGGTGGAGACGAGCCGGTGAAACGCCTTACTGCTGGATGTAGCCGACCAGGTGGTCACGTTCGGTCTTCAGCTCGTCGATGCGCCCCTTGACGATGTCGCCGATGCTGACGATCGCCACGAGGTGGCCGTCGGTGAGGACGGGGATGTGCCGGAAACGGCGCTCCGTCATGACCTGCGCCAGATCCTCGATGTTGTCGTCGGGGGTGCAGGTGTACACCTCACTGGTCATGATCGTCGCGACGGTGTCGCCCAGCACGGTCACGCCGCCGGTATGAAGGTGACGCACCACGTCGCGCTCGCTGACGATGCCTGACACCGTCGAGCCGTCATCGCTGACCACGACGGCACCGATATGGTGTTGCTCCAGGACCTCCAGGAGTCGCAGGACCGTCGCGTCCGAGCGAAGGGTCACCACTTCGTCGCCTTTTCGGCGGATCACGTCTGAGATGCGCATGACAAGACCGTAGCCCCGCTCTCGCCCTCTCTCCAAGCGGGTCACGGAGAAAGGGGCTGAAACAGGACTGGCCGCCGTAGGCTGACCCCAGTCCCCGACGTAGGAGCTGATAGAGCGTGTCCCTCGCCGCACCGACGTTCGACCTCGTAGTTGCCGCCAACCGCCTCCCTGCTGAGCGAGTCGTCGATGACCGTGGTGAGAGCACCTGGCGGCGAAGCCCGGGCGGTCTGGTGACAGCCATGGAGTCGGTCATGCGGGGCCGTGACGCCGCCTGGGTCGGGTGGGCCGGGGAGCCCGGCGCGGCGCCGGAGCCGTTCGTCGACGAGGGGATGTACCTGCATCCCGTGGGGCTCTCACCCGCCGAGATCCAGGAGTACTACGAGGGCTTCAGCAACGACACGCTCTGGCCGATCTACCACGACGTGATCGTCCCGGCGACCTTCCACCGCAACTGGTGGAACACCTACCGGACGGTGAACCATCGCTTCGCTATGGCCATCGCCGAGGTGGCCGCCCCGGGCGCCACCGTCTGGGTGCACGACTACCAGCTGCAGCTGGTCCCGGCGATGGTCCGGTCGCTGCGACCGGACGTGCGCATCGGCTGGTTCAACCACATCCCGTTCCCGCCGGTCGAGCTCTTCTCGCAGCTGCCCTGGCGCCGGGCTCTGGTCGAGGGCCTGCTGGGCGCGGACTTCCTGGGCTTCCAGCGCA
>DASVKO010000115.1:0-6295 GCA_036385355.1 Dermatophilaceae bacterium | reverse complement strand
GGCCAGGACTACCCGGTCACCGGCGAGCTGCCCCTGCTCTCCGTGCTGCGCGACGAGATCGGGACGCTCTCGGTCAAGGAGGGCTGCGACGACGCGACCTGCGGCACCTGCGTCGTGATCGCCAACGGCAAGCTGGTGAAGTCCTGCTCGCGCAAGGCGTCGACCTTCGAGAACCAGGAGATCGTCACCACCGAGGGACTCAGCGAGCGCGAGAAGGAGGTGTATGTCGAGGCGTTCGGCGAGAGCGGAGCCGTGCAGTGCGGGTTCTGCATCCCGGGGACGGTCATGGCCGGCAAGGCCCTCCTGGACAAGAACCCCGACCCCACCCGCGCCGACGTCTCCAAGGGCATCCGCCTCGATATCTGCCGCTGCACCGGATACAAGAAGATCGAGGACGCGATCCTCTCGGCCGGGCAGATGCTCCGGGACGACCAGAAGGTCACCAGCCCGAACGCCCGCATCCGGATGAGCGACCGGGCGCACCGGCCGGACGCGGCCGAGAAGACCCTCGGCACCGGGCTCTTCGCCGACGACATCCGGCTCGAGGGGATGATCCACGCCAAGGCGCTGCGCACGAGGTACCCCCGTGCCCTCGTCAACTCGATCGACACGGGCAGGGCCCGCGCCCACCCGGACTGCCTCGCCATCCTCACGGCCGACGACGTCCCGGAGAACAAGATCGGCCACATCGTCGACGACTGGGACGTGATGATCCGGGTCGGCGACACGACGCGCTATGTGGGGGACGCCCTCGCCCTGGTGGCGACGGCGGACGAGGACAGGCTCGACGAGATCCTGGCCCTCATCGACGTGGACTACACCGAGCTCGAGCCCGTGACAACGCCCCAGGACGCCCTGCGAGCGGACGCGCCACTCATCCACGAGCGGGGCAATGTCTGCGCGATGGAGCACCTCATCCGCGGTGATGTCCGGGGTGCCCTCGCCGGTTCGACCCACGTGGTGACCCGCAAGTTCTCGGTCCCGTGGCAGGAGCACGCCTTCCTCGAGCCCGAGTGCGCGGTCGCCGAGCCCGTCGGGGACGGGCTGAGGCTGTACACGAGCTCCCAGTCGGTCTACGACGAGCAGCGCGAGGTCTCCCGGATGCTCAGGCTGCCCCCCGAGAAGGTGCGCTCCAGCGCGACGCTGGTCGGCGGCGGGTTCGGCGGCAAGGAGGACATGTCGGTGCAGCATCACGCGGCGCTGATGGCCTGGCATACCGGAAGGCCGGTGAAGGTGAAGTTCTCCCGGCAGGAGAGCATCGACTACCACGTCAAACGGCACCCGATGGACATGGAGTTCACGGTCGGCTGCGACGAGAGCGGGCGCCTCACCGCACTGCGCGCCGTCCTCATCTCCGACACGGGGGCCTACGCCTCGCTGGGCGGGCCCGTCCTCCAGCGCGCCTGCACGCACGCCGGCGGTCCGTACAACTTCCAGAACGTCGACGTCCTCGGAATGGCGATGTACACGAACAACCCGGTCTCCGGCGCGTTCCGCGGGTTCGGTGTCGCGCAGAGCACGTTCGCCATGGAAGGGTGCGTCAACGAGCTCGCCGAGAGGTGCGGGCTCGACCCCTGGGAGTTCCGGTACCTCAACGTGGTCCGCCCCGGGGACGAGCTGCCGAACGGCCAGATCGTCGACGACGCGGTGGGCGTCGCCGAGTGCCTGGAGTCGCTCAAGGGCGACTTCTACCGGTACCCCGGGGCCGGCCTCGCCATCGGGATCAAGAACACGGGCCTCGGCGTCGGACTCGTCGACACCGGGCGGTGCATGCTCTCCGTCGAGGACGGCACAGTCCACATCCGCACCTCGGCGTCCTGCATGGGCCAGGGCATCGGCACCGTCGTCGAGCACATGCTCAGCGAGACGGTCGACATCACCCCGGACCGGATCGTTGTCGAGCTGCCCGACACGGCGCGCACCCCGGACTCCGGAACCTCGACCGGCTCTCGGCAGACGCTGCTGACCGGCGAGGCGGTCCGGCGCGCGGCCGAGCAGCTCCGTGACGCGCTCGCCGAGGTCGACAGCCTGGACCGTCTGGAGGGCCGGGAGTTCTTCGGTGAGTTCTCCCCCGAGACCGACCCGATGGGCACCGGCAAGCCGAACCCCGTCAGCCACGTGGCGTACAGCTATGGCGCCCAGCTCGTGGTCCTGGACGGCCAGGGCGAGGTCGAGAAGGTCATCGCGGTCTTCGACGTGGGCACCGTCGTGAACCAGCAGGCTGCCGAGGGCCAGATCGAGGGCGGCGTCGTGATGGGTCTCGGCTACGCCCTGACGGAGGAGCTCGTCGTCGAGGGCGGCTACCCGAAGACCCGCTACGGCCAGCTCGGCCTCCTCCGTTCGAACAGGACCCCGGAGATCGAGGTCCGGTTCGTCAGGTCACCCGGACTTGTCCCCTACGCCTACGGGGCCAAAGGTATTGGCGAGATCTGCCTGGTCCCGACCGCTCCGGCCTGCGCCCAGGCCTACTACAACCGGGACGGGTTGCGGCGCTACAGCCTGCCCCTGAAGGACACGTACTACAAGCAGGACCGCCTACAAGCGGGACCGCCCCGCGAAGGCTGACACCGCCGGAAATCCCGCTGGAGGCCACGTCGACGACCAGCTGATGTGAATGAGTACACGCCTCACCACCACACGAAGGAGTCACATGCAGGCACTTGGACTTGAGCGCGACCTCGTCGACGCGTCCGTCTACGACAACACGATCGCCCGGTTCCGGGAGGCTCGCATCGCGCTCCCCACGTTCGCCCAGCTCGCCGACCCCTCCCGGGTCCCGGCGAAGGTTCGCGAGGCGCTGGCCGGGGTCGGACCGGACGATGCGCACCCCCTGAACCTGTTCCGGGTCAACTGGTACAACGACGAGTCTCGCCGGGGCGTCGCGGCGGTCCCTGCACACGTCGTGCTCCCGAAGTCGCTCACGGGCGTCGACGCGCGCATCGTCGTGGTCTTTGGCAACAGGTTTCCGATGATCGGCGCCCACAAGGTGCTCGCCGCCTACGGATGTCTGGTGCCACGGGTGATCACCGGGCAGTTCGACCCGACGCGCCACCGCGCGATCTGGCCGTCCACCGGAAACTACTGCAGGGGCGGGGTGGCGATCTCCCGGATCATGGACTGCCGTGGCGTGGCCGTGCTGCCGGAGGGCATGAGCCGCGAGCGCTTCGCCTGGCTGGAGGACTGGGTCGTCGATCCGTCGGACATCATCCGGACGCCGGGCACCGAGAGCAACGTCAGAGAGATCTACGACAGGTGCAAGGAGCTCGCCGAAGACCCGGAGAACGTGATCCTCAACCAGTTCTCGGAGTTCGGCAACTACATCGCCCACTACCTTGCAACCGGGTCGGCGCTGCTGGACGTGTACAACGACATGCGCGCTCAGGAGCCGGGTCTTCGGCTGCGGGCGTTCGTCTCGGCGACCGGTTCGGCCGGGACCATCGCCGCCGGCGACTACCTGAAGGAGCACACCGGTTCCCTCACCGTGGCGGTCGAGGCACTGGAGTGCGCAACGATGCTGCGCAACGGGTTCGGCGAGCACAACATCCAGGGGATCGGCGACAAGCACATCCCGTTCATCCACAACGTGATGGCGACCGACATGGTCGTTGCGGTCTCCGACCGAGCGACCGACCGCCTGGGCGTCCTGTTCAACAGCGACGTCGGCCGCGCATACCTCGGGGGGCGGCAGGGCGTGCCGGGCGAGGCGATGGACGCCCTGCCGTCGATGGGCCTGTCGAGCATCGCCAACGTGCTCGCGGCCATCAAGACCGCCAAGTACTACGACCTGGGCCCCGACGACGTGATCGTCACCGTGGCGACCGACGGTGCGGCGATGTACGGCAGCGAACGCGACCTGGCGCTGGGCAGGTACTTCGCCGGCGGGTTCGACGAGGTGGCCGCCGGCGAGGTCTTCGGCGAGCACCTGCTCGGCGCGACGACCGACCACCTGCTCGAGCTCAGCCATGCGGACCGGGAGCGGATCTTCAACCTCGGCTACTTCACCTGGGTCGAGCAGCAGGGGATGTCGATCGAGGAGTTCCGGATCCGCAAGGACCCGAAGTTCTGGGCCGACCTGCCCGCGATCGTGACCGACTGGGACCGGCTGATCGAGGAGTTCAACGGGCGGACCGGGGTGCTGGAGGCGATGTGAGCCTCTCGCCGGCCACCCTGCCCAGCGCACTGGTGTGCGCGGGATGCGGCGCGTCGCCCGAGCCGGACGATCCGTACCCCTTCCGCTGTCCGGGTGGGGGGGCCGGCGACGACGCCGATCATGTCCTGCGCCGGATCCTGGACGTCTCGGCGGTCCGGTTCCCGACGAACGGACAGGAACAAGGGGACCTCAATCCCTACATCCGCTACCGTCACCTGTTCCATTCGCACCATGTGGCTTCCGCCGGCGGCCTGCAGGACGCGGAGTACTGCGACCTCGTCGCGCGCCTCGACGGACAGGTCGCGGAGGTCGACGGCCACGGTTTTCGGATCACGCCGTTCGGCCGCGCCGACGTCCTCAGCGAGCGACTGGGCTTCGCGCCGGATGGCGGGGTGTGGGTCAAGGACGAGACCGGCAACGTGTCCGGCTCACACAAGGCCCGCCACCTGTTCGGGCTGCTGGTGCACCTGGCGGTGGTCGAGCGGCTGGGTCGCACCGACCCGGGCCACCGGCCGCACCTTGCGATCGCCAGCTGCGGGAACGCTGCCCTGGCCGCTGCCGTCGTCGCGGCTGCCGGAGGTCGCGTGCTGGAGGTCTTCGTCCCGGTCGACGCCGACCCGGTGGTCGTCGACCGGCTGAAGGATCTCGACGCGCGGGTGACCGTGTGCCCCCGCGAGCCGGGCCTGCCGGGTGACCCGACCTACCACCGACTGCGGCGGGCGCTCGCGGAGGGCGCCCTTCCGTTCACCTGCCAGGGCAGCGAGAACGGGCTCGCGATCGAGAGCGGGTTCACGCTCGGCTACGAGATGGCGGAGGCGCTGACGGGCGGGCCGCCACTCGACCGACTCATGATCCAGGTGGGTGGCGGCGCCCTGGCGAGCGCCTGCATCGAGGCGCTCGGCGAGGCCACGCTCCTGGGGGCGCTCGCCCGGGTTCCGGGCTATCACGCGGTCCAGACCATGGGAGCCTGGCCGCTGCGGCGCGCGTTCGAGCGCGTCGCCACGCGCCTGCCGGCCGGCGCCGGGCTGCCGGAGGTGCGGGCCGTGCTCTCGTACGCCGCCACCCACCGTTCGGAGTTCATGTGGCCGTGGGAAGAGGAGCCCCGAAGCATCGCGCACGGGATCCTCGACGACGAGACGTACGACTGGCTGGCGGTCGTCGAGGGGATGCTGGTCTCGGGTGGGGGCCCGGTGGTGGTGAGCGAGGACCTGCTGGCCCGGGCGAACACGCTTGCCGTCGATGCCACGCACATCGACGTCGACCCGACCGGGTCGTCCGGGCTCGCCGGGCTGCTCGCCCTACGCGATCAGGGAGCGATCGGCGACCACGAGCGGGTCGGCGTGCTGTTGACCGGGGTTCGTCGGTGACCGACGTTCGCCACGCCACCGTTCATCTCAGCGACGGCGCGAGATCGGCCGGATCGACCGGATCGACGGGGAGTCCTCCGGGGGCTCGCCGACGTCAGCATGGCCGGGCCGGGCGAGAGGCGGATGGCCCGGCCGGTCAGGCCAGTTCCTTCAGGTCTCCGTAGGCGACCGGGTTCTGGCTGGTGTTGTCCAGCGGGTCAGGCTCGCCGATCATCGGGTGGTTGGGAAGGGGGCGGCCGATGATCGCCACCCGGTCCCCGTGGATCGTCACCCCGTCGATCGTCCCCACCATGCGGACGATGCCGATGCTGGCGATGATGAGCAGCTGCGAGGTGAGGACGCGATCCGGCTGCATCCGCCACACGCCGCGGCCCCTGAGCCACACCTCGTGCGTGGAGAGCCCCTGGCGGAACCCGACGCGCTCGCGCCCGAGTGCGTCGTTGGCGACCGCCGGGATGTCGGGGCCGAGCCGCACCCGAACCGCGCGCGTGCCCTCTGCCAGCGGGTCGCGGGCAGCGACCCCGAGCCGCTGGTAGACGGCGAGCTCCTCGGCCTTCTTCGTCTGCGCGGAGGCGGTGAGCACGCTCGCGATCACCGCCTGGTGCTGACCGTCGAGGGTGTTCCACCTCGCGCCGAAGGTCTCCTCGAGGTCGCCGCTGCTGGTCACGAAGCCGGCGATCTCGGCGCAGATGCCGAGGAAGGCGCGGTCGGTGCCGGGAAGAACCTGCTGGTGCGCGAGGTCTGCCACCTTGGACCACTCCACCCGTGGACCGTCCGG
>DASVKO010000114.1:0-2789 GCA_036385355.1 Dermatophilaceae bacterium | reverse complement strand
TTGTCCCACCAGCGGCGGATCGACTCGACCGCGAACGCGCCGGTGTCGTGGTCGGATCCCACCGACACCCAGCCGGTGTTGGCAGCCATGTCGTATACGCCGTAGGGCGTGACCTTGCCGAGTTCCCCCTTGAAGTCGTAGACGTTGGTCGCTACCGGCTCACCGGCCGGCTGGTACTCCCGGCCGCCGTTGCGGAAGTTGCCGACCAGTTCCTTCTTCTTGCCGTCCACACTGATCACCGGCTGCCCGGCGGCTATGTGCTCTTCGGCCGCGGCGTTGATATGGGCGAACTGGGCATCCCGGTCCGGGTGGCGCCCGCCCTCGATCGTCTTGGCGTTGCCCTGCAGGCTGAAGTTCTCCTCCCTCAGCAGGCCCGCCACGGTCGGCGCGGACACCTGGTGACCCGCCTCGGCCAGCTCGTCGGCCAACCGGCGCAGGCTCTTGGTCGTCCACCGCAACGGCGAGCCCGGATCACCGCGCGATTCGGGCTCCACCAGCGCCAGCAGTGCCGCCCTCACCCCGGGATCGGTCTTGGTCACACTCTTGCGGCCACCACCGCAGCGCCGCAACAGGGAACACGGCTGCGTAGCCGACGATGGCGACCCTGGCGCCACCGCGCAGTTGACCGATGGCGACATCGACCCGCTCGGGGACGACCAGCTGGCGGCGGCCATCGTCCTGCGCAGTGTGCGAAGGCTGATCAGGCTTTCGACTCCCGGCCCCGGGTAGTGGGGATTAGGGACGAACCTGCTTCCAACTGTGTGCGGGAACGGTGTGCCGGTGAGCGTTCCAAACCGGGGGATCAGGTCACGGCTACGCCGGCCATCGCCAGCACGACCAGCAACAGGCAGGAGGTAATCACCAGGCTGGGATGGATGCCCTTCTGCGAGTTCAGTGCAGGCCAGCGCCACGCGAGGACGGCGGCGGCCGCGATCGTGAGAACGGCGTAACCGAGCCAGATGGGGAACGGATCGAGGAACCCCATGAGAACGGCGGGGAGTACCACACCCAGCAGCGTGGTTCCGGCGAGGCTCGCCAGCACGTGCGTTAGGCCACGCTGGCGCGTGGGTGTGCGTCGGACGACGTACCAGACGCCCCACGCCGTCCACCCGAGTACACCGAGGGCGAGCAGTGCGGTCAGAGCGAGGACGACGGTGTCACTCACCTCTACGCCCCCTCATCCAGCAGCGTTCTCACCAGGTCGCCTTGCAGCATCACCAATTGCGCCCCCGTGGGCACCGAGTTGACGAGGTAGGCCAGGCCGCGCCCAGTCCGCGGGCAGTAGCCCACGAAGGAGTGGTGGGATCCGGTGAGTCCGTTGTGAAAGATCAGGTCCGCGCCGCCGGGAGTAGTGGCGAGGATCCAGGTGATGGCGACCTGGGCTTCGGGCATCCACGGCAGGATCGGCGCAGGCGCCACCGGGTCAAGGCCAGCCGCCCCAGGCTGGCGGCCGTCCCGGGTCAGGCGCATCCACTTGGCAAGGTCCGCGCAGGTGGACCACATGCCGCCACCGGGCGCCAGCCCGTTGAGTGTCCACGGCTCGGCAGGACGCCCACCGAGCAGGCCCTTCTCCCACCCCTTGGGCAGGCCAGCCCTGGTGACCGGAAGGTGAGTATCCGTCAGCGACAGCGGCTTGAGGATCCGTTCGGTGAGGAGCGCCTGGTATGTAGTTCCGACCCGGTGGGCGAGCAGATGGGCGAGCAGGGCGATGCCGGCGGTGGAGTAAGAGAACGTACCCCGCGCGGTCAGATGCTGACCCAGCACGTCGGACACCGTTTGCGTTGCGTCCTGATGTGCGCCGTCGGCGTGAAGCAGGCCGAACCAGATGTTGCGGCTGTTGGTCTCGCTTGCCGTGAAGTCCGGCAACCCGGAGGTATGCGACGCGAGCTCCCGCAACGCCACGCCGGCCAGTTCCGATCCGTCCGCATCGGTGAGCTCGCCGACTGTCGTGGCGAGGCTCACCTCACCGGTCGCGACCATGTCCATCAAGACAGCCCCACAAAACGTCTTGGACACCGAGCCGATCCCGAACGGCGTCCGCTCGTCGGCACCGATGCCCGCGTACCTGGTGGTACCGCCATCGACGTAGGCGAGTGCGACCCGATTGAGCCCGCGCAGGTGAGGCTCGGCTTGCGCCAACAAGGCGGGGTCTCCGCTGCGGCCCGATGCCGGGCCCACCGGTCGGGGCCCGACCAAAGCCAGCAGTCCCGCGACGCCTAGACCCGCGCCCGCGGCCAGCAGAACCCTCCTAGGAATGTCAGGCGGAGGGGATGAGCCTCGGTGCCAAGGCGGGCCAGAGGTACCGCCTTCAGGAGAGCCGCACCCGTTAGATATCACGGCCTTCTTACTTACCCAACGAGGTGAGTGAGGAGCTCGCCGGCGTTGGCATCGGCGGCGGATCAGGCATCGGCCGACTCATGTGCCACCAAGCCGCGACGACGCCGGTCGCCAGCGAGGCGATAGCAGCGAGCCACCCAAACTCGCCGACCCAGAAGGTGCTCCCCGCAAAGACCACAAGGCTCGCGTTCCCAGCAACCACGAAACCCGTCGCCACGAGAGCGTTCCACGCGCCGTGAGCGATCACGCTGGGCCAGACGGCCCTCGAACGATCCGTGAGGACACCGATGAACAGCGTTATCCCGGCGATTGCCACGGTGAAGGCTGGCAGCCCCGCAAGCGAGCCGTACCAGCCGAGGAAGATCAGTGGAGCGTGGTACGTCCACCACACGGCCCCGATCACGAGTGCGGAGATGGGGAACGACCAGCGCCGGCGCATCAGCGGCCAGAGG
>DASVKO010000113.1:0-2859 GCA_036385355.1 Dermatophilaceae bacterium | reverse complement strand
GCGGTGATGGCGGCGCTGACGTCCGGGCGTGGGCGGCTGCCCCGGCCCTGGGTGGTGGGTGGCCGCAGCGCCGGTGCGCGAGTGGCCTGCCGGACGGCCGCGGCTGTCGGGGCCGATGCCGTGCTGGCGCTGTCGTTCCCGTTGCATCCGCCGGGAAGGCCGGAGAAGTCCCGGGCAGGCGAGGCGCTCCTGGTGACGCAGGCGGGGACCCGGCTGGCCGTCATACAGGGGGAGAAGGACGCCTTCGGCAGTCCGGAGGAGGTCCGGGCCGCGTTGGGAACCGGCGCGGAGGTGGTGCAGGCCCGTGGCACCCATTCGTTCAGCAGAACCCCCACCGACGTCCTCACCGCAGCCACAACCTTCCTCGCAAACCTAGGGACGGTGTGCTGAACATCCGGCAAACCTACGGACGGTGTGCTGAACATCCGCCAAAGCTAGGTGGCTGGTGTCTTTCGTTTTCCATGGTTTCGAGGCACAACATGTAGCACTGGGAGTGCGCTGAAATGCCAACATATTGTGGTGACCTCACCCATGTCGCCGTCAACAACGCGTTTGACACCTGGCACCTAGGGACCGTGCGACCACCACCCCGCAAACCTCGGGACGGTGTGATCGGCGAACCTGCAGTCGGGGGCCAGGCGTGGTCGGTGGCAGTCCCGACCGGGTCAGCCCTTGGCGTCGGACCAGCGCGCGATGATGCTGGTGTCCGAGACGAACCGTACGGTGCTCGACCCGGTCCACCTCCGGGCGCTCGCAGTCAATGCTGCGTCAACGGCAGCGGCCACCTCGTCGGCGGCCTCGACCGGGACGTGGATCAGCAGCTCGTCGTGCAGGCAGAGGACGATCCGGGCGTCCAGGTGCCTGGTCGTCAGCCGCACGGTCGCCGCCCAGGCCTTGAACAGCTCGGCGGCAGCGCCCTGGATGACGGCGTTGCGGGCGAAGCGACCGCGACCCGCGATCATCGAGGGCAAGGAGTCGACCGGAGCGTCGGGGTTCTCCCACATCGGTATTCGCCGGCCACCGTAGGTCCGGATCGCCCGCGACGCCACACCCGAGTCGTAGGCCCGGCCGAGGTAGGCCATGGCCGTGGGGTAGGCGCGCTCGAGATCCTTGAGCGCCTTCCCGGCGTCGCCGCTCGTCTGGCCGTACATGGCGGCGAGGACGGCGATCTTGGCCACCGGGCGCTCCACCCTCAGGGCGGCGCCGACCGGCGCGTAGAGGTCGTCGGCCCGGGTGGCTCGCGCGAAGTCCAGGTCCCCTGAGACGGCAGCCAGGACCCTGGGCTCGATCTGTCCGAGGTCCGACCGCACGAACAGGTGCCCCGGATGCGCCGCGACGGCCGGTCGCAGCGGCGTGGGCAGGTTGTGCAGGCCGTTCTGCGCAGTCATCCGCCCGGCCGCGCCGTCGCAGGCGGTCCAGGCCCCGCGCAGTCGGTCGTCGGGGCCGATGTTGGTGTCGAGCCAGTGCCAGCCGTACGTCGTGGCGATCCGCTCGGCCTTGCGCCAGGTCAGCAACGCCTCGACCAGCGGGTGGGTGTCGCGGAATGGTTCCAGCCGCCAGGCGCGGGTGTCCGGGACGACGACCCCCACCGATGCGAGAAGCTCCCTGACCTGCAACGGGTTCCGCAGATCGGTGGACTCGCGACCGGAGGTGTGGCACAGCACCGCGGCGTCACGGATCCCACGGGTGCGGCGGGCGTCAGCCTCGTCGTCCGGTCGCGGCCCGGCCGAGTCCTCGATCAAGGCCTCGATGGTCGGGCGGTCCACCGGGAGCCCGGTAGCGGCCAGCTCGACGCACAGCAGCGCTGCGGCCGACTCGGACTGGCCGGTGCTGACCGCCCGCGGTGAGATCTCGGCCAGGGCGGCGATCTGCAGCACGGCGGTTTGCACGGCGGTGGCCGCCCAGGCCACGGCACGCGCAGGGGAGACCTGCCAGGTCCCGGCGACGGCCCCGGGGCGCAGGAACCCGTCCGAGCGGACCGGGCTCTCCGGGTCGCCGTCGTCGCCGGGGTCGTGCTCGGAGGCAAAGTCGAAGAGGTCATCACCGCCTCCCCTAGGCAGGTTCGAGGTGACCAGCCGGCATACCGTGGCCCACGCCAGAGCGGGGTCGGCGGCCCGACCGCCGACCAGGATCCGATGCGCCTCGGCCACGTCCCAGCACCTGTCCAGGTGAATGTCCTTGACCACCAACGGGTGTGCGTCAGCCTGTGCCGACCAGAACACCCAGCGGGGGTGTCGGGCTTCTTCGAGGCGGGCCACCTCCCGGATGATCTCGTCCGGGCTGCCCGTGGCGGCCACGCCCTCGCCGGCCATCGCAGCCATCGCGCCCACGAAGCAGACGGCGACGAGGTCGCAGGGAGGCTGTTGCGCGGGCACATGACCATCCAACAGCACCGAGATCGTCCAGAGACTCGCCGTGTTCCCCGGCAACGGTCAAGGATCGCGAAAGTTGTCCAAACGTTGTCCAAGCGGGTCTAGCGGGGCCTTGTCGACTAGTCCCAATACCGTTCAATTAGACCACCGCAGACTGTTCTGGTAGCCGGTTGGGTTGGGGCCAGCGGTGGTGATGGGATCGTTTGACGTGCCATTTGGTGTACTTGCGTTTGACGACTCGGGGGTTGGCGCGAGGTTTCCGCGGGGGTAGGAGCCGGCGGATAAGTTCGCCGATGGCGTGGCAGCAGAGCCTGATTCCGAGATCACGAGCGACCTGCGCGATCGGTTTTCCGGTCTCCCGGACGATCCGCACAGCCCCCTCACGAAACTCCTGGTCGTACTTCCTTCGTTTCTCCGACATGACTACTCCTCATAGCGCATGTCTCCACGGTTTTGGGGGAGGCTCAGTTACGTCTTTGGGTCCGGG
>DASVKO010000112.1:0-2976 GCA_036385355.1 Dermatophilaceae bacterium | reverse complement strand
GGGCTATCTGACGGTCGAGGCGGTCGTGGCCGACGGGGGGCCCAGGGGCCCGGACTGGAACCTCACCAGGATGGTTCCCACTGAGCCGCCCGAGGCGCTGTTGCCCTACGAGCAGACCCTGCTCGCCGGGATCTTCGCCGAATCCAACCCGGTGCTGCTCTCCAGCCTGAAGAACAAGTTCCACACCACGTTGACGACGGTCGAGTCACAGATGTACGCCGAGGTCACTGCCCGCGGGTGGTTCCGGAAGTCGCCCAACCAGGTTCGGCGGGGCTGGACCAGGCTGGCCACGTTCGTCGCGTTCGCCGGGTTTGGCGCCTTCGTCCTGCAGATGGACAAGGGCCCGGATATCGACAGCGCCGGCGGGCCCAGCCTGGCGATCCCCCCGGGAGTCGTGCTGTCCATCGGGCTCTTCGTAGCGGCCGGCATCATCTATCTCCTCGGCCAGAAGATGCCATCGAGAACTGCCACCGGCAGAGCGGTCCTGGCCCAGTCGCTGGGGTTCAGGGAGTACCTCGTGAGCGAGGAGGCGCGCCAGATCAGGTTCGAGGAGGCTCAGGACATCTTCAGCCACTATCTGCCCTACGCGATCGTGTTTGGTGTCGCCGATCGCTGGGCGGGCACCTTCTCCCGGGTCGCCGAGTCCGCAACACTGGCCGGGCGCTCCATCGGCATACCGGGCTGGTACATCTTCTCGGGCAGCGGCGGGTACCGGGACTATTCGGGGATAGCCTCCGGCATGGACTCGTTCTCCACCTCGGCCAGCGGCACGTTCACCAGCACGCCGGCCGCCTCGGGCAGCAGCGGCTTCAGCGGTGGCGGATTCTCCGGCGGTGGTGGCGGCGGTGGCGGCGGGGGTTCCTGGTAGACGGCCTTGGCGAGCGACAGCGAGCGACAGTGAGCGCTTCCCGGATTGGAGCCATGACGACAGCTAGGGAACTCAGGTGGGGGACCGGCACCTCCACCCCCGATGGCTGCGCGCTCAGGGATAGTGCGGTCGTCCTGCGGTTGCTCCTCCCGGCGCAAGTCACGGGCGTCGCCGACCGGGTGCCCTGGCGCACAGTCGCCCGCGCCTTCGGAGACGTGACGCGCGTGGGCGGCTACACCTCGTGGGTTGAGCTCACCGAGCTCTCCGGCCAGGGCGGCACGGCGCCGTCACAGGGCTATCGGCCTCCGGCGGGGTACGTCGACACGGACACGTGCAGGCTGTTGCTCGAGGCCAGCCTGCGTGCCCTGGGAGACACCCCGTGGACGGCAGTCGGTGCCTCTGGGTGGAGCACCAGTGGTGCCCCGCTCACCAGGCCCCCCTCGGGTCTTGACGACAACGTCAGCGAGTTCAGCAGGACCGTGTCGGGGAGTCTTGTCGAGGTCTCGGCGTCCTGGACACGCCACGGCTTCTCCGGACGGGCCTGGTCGACCGACGGACGGGCCGGTATCGCCGCCCCGAGCTACGCCGACTCCCTGGTGATCTCCGGGCCAGGTGCTTTCGCCGACGCGCTCTCGGCAACCGGGCTCGAGGTGTTCCCGGTCGATCGGCACCGTCAGATTCCCATCTGGGCTGATTGAGGACCTGGGTCGAGATACCTGCTTCTTCGCGAGCCCTGCTAATGCCATCTCAGTACTGCCATCCCAGCGAGCGCTGTCGCCCCCTGCGTTCCGGGGGATCCGCTGATTGCGGAGATGGCTGGCCGGACTGGCCTCTCCGGGCCGGCCGCAGGGCGGGTTTGCACTGTGGTTCGATGGATGTCAATATCGATGCATGTCGAACCAAGCCCCGGCCGCGGCCGAGCCGTGTTGTTCTCCTCTGGTCCGTGAGCCGTTGACCCAGGACTGGGCGGGTGACCTGGCCGGAATGTTCAAGGCACTGGGGGACCCGGTGCGCCTGCAGTTGCTGAGCCGGGTGGCCAGCCATGAAGGGGGCGAGGCGTGCGTGTGCGACCTGTCTGTCGGGCTGGACCTGGGCCAGCCGACGATCTCCCACCATCTCAGGGTGCTGCGCGAGGCCGGGCTGCTGCAGTGCGAGCGGCGCGGAACGTGGGTCTACTACCGGGTGGTGACCTCGGCGCTCGCCCAGCTCTCCGCTGTGCTCGGATCGACCGACGTCAGCACTACGCAGCTCGACGTGGCTGCGCCGGCCGTGCTGGCATGACCAGGACGGCGGGCCTCTCCCCGTCCGCTCCCGACGCCGTTGTTGGCAAGCTGTCCACCCTCGACCGGTTCCTGCCCGTGTGGATCGGGGTGGCCATGCTGGCGGGGCTGCTGCTGGGCAGGGGCGTGCCCAGCCTGGAGACGGTCCTGCAGGCCGTGCAGATCGACGGCGTCAGCCTGCCGATCGCGATCGGGCTGCTGGTCATGATGTATCCGGTGCTGGCCAAGGTCCGCTACGACCGGCTTGACTCGGTCACCGGCGACCGCCGGCTGCTGGTCAGCTCGCTGTTGCTGAACTGGGTGATCGGCCCGGCTCTGATGTTCGCCCTCGCCTGGATCTTCCTGCCGGACCTGCCGGCATACCGCACCGGCCTGATCATCGTGGGCCTGGCCCGGTGCATCGCCATGGTCATCATCTGGAACGACCTGGCCTGTGGTGACCGGGAGGCTGCGGCCGTGCTGGTGGCGCTCAACTCGGTCTTCCAGGTGGTGGCTTTCGCCGGCCTCGGCTGGTTCTATCTCAGCGTGCTTCCGGGATGGCTGGGACTTGACCAGACGGGCATCGACGCGTCGACGTGGGATATTGCCCGCAGCGTGCTGGTCTTCCTCGGCATACCCGTGCTGGCCGGGTTCCTGTCCCGGCGCGTGGGGGAGAAGGCCAAGGGCCGGGCCTGGTACGAGGAGCGGTTCATCCCCCGCGTCGGACCGTTCGCCCTCTACGGCCTGCTGTTCACCATCGTCGTGCTCTTCGCCCTGCAAGGTAAGGCGATCACCAGCAACCCCCTTGACGTGGCCCGGATCGCCCTGCCGCTGCTGGTCTACTTCGCG
>DASVKO010000111.1:0-4093 GCA_036385355.1 Dermatophilaceae bacterium | reverse complement strand
GGCTACGGGAACGTGAACTGGCGACTGAACCCGTACAAGAACGCCTCCTGGTACATGTGGCTGCACTCGCTGAGGTGGATCGGCCAGGCCATCATGGCCGGGGGGAAGGGTGACGTGGCCGCGCTGGACCACGCCAGGGCGATCGCGAAGGACTGGATCCGCGACAACCCCTATCCGTGGACCACAGACGTTGGCGCCGATGAGTCGACGATGCACCGCACCAACGTCCTGATCTGCCTGCGCGAGGCCATCATCAGGACTGCCCCGGGTGGGGTGCTGCCGGCGGCGGATGCGTGGGTGGACACCGCGCTGCTGGCGCACACGTCCTTCATCAAGAGGTACTGGAGCGGTCCGGGCAACAACCACGGCACCGACGAGTCCATCGCCCTGCTGGGCGTCGGATGCCTCCTGGGCCGAACTGATCTGCGCGACCTCGCCATCTCCCGGCTCTCCCAGGGCATCACCACCGTCATCGACGCCCAGGGCGGTTCCAACGAGCAGTCGACCGGGTATGCGCAGTTCAACTACTCCTTGTGGGGACGGGCCGAACGCGCCCTGACGGCCTGCAACATCGATCCCGGAAACACCATCGCCCTTCGGCGAGGCCTTCTGTCGACCTTCGTCGCCCAGTCCACCAACTCGCTCGGAAAGCTCGCCCAGATCGGGGACTCCGAGGTCGTCAGCACGACGCCCTTCCCGGGGACGGACACGGAGTGGGCCGGATCCCAGGGCGCCCAGGGCACCCCGCCGTCGGTCAACGTGTCGCGGTACACAGCCGGCTACGTGTTCGGCCGGTCCGGGTGGGGCGCCGGGTCGACGCCGTTCCGGCTCGAGTCGTCATACAGCCTGCGTTACGGACCGGCCCGCGCCCTGCACGGGCACTACGACCACACCTCGCTGACCTACGTCGCCCGGGGGAGGGACATCCTCATCGACGGCGGTCACCCCGGATACGTCCAGAACGCCTGGCGTACCTGGGCGCAGTCGGCCTATGCCCACAACGTGATGACGGTGCCCACCGCGACGCCGCTTCCGCTGGCGCCGGCCAGGCTGGCTCGCTACCTCTACCAGAGGGGGGCCGAGTTCTTCGAGGTGTCCGACCAGCCGAGCGTCGGGGTCACCCGGGTCCGCGCAGTCCTGGTCCTGCACAGTCCCGACCTCATCGTCGTGCTGGACCGGGGGGTGTCCCGGAAGGCGCAGCAGTGGCAGACCCTGTGGCACCTGCCCTCCGACCAGGCCGTCAGCGTGCGTAGCCGGACGACGGCCGTCGCCGGGAAGTCGGGCGACCTCACCCAGACCGTCCTGTTCCAGGTCCCGTTCCGGCAGGCGCTGCCCGCGGGGGCCATCCTGGCGCAGCGGGGCAGGACGTCCCCGCGGATCCAGGGCTGGCACTTCCCGGACATCACGCGGCGCAACGCCGCCACCACGGTGATGTTCGCCCGCAGCGCCCCCAGCGCGACCATCCTGAGCGTCATCGTGCCGATCAAGCGGCCGAACGGGGTGGGCTACCGGCTCACGTCGGCCGCCAACGGCTGGACGAACCTGAACCTCACCGTCGGCGGTATTCCCGTCCGGATCCGGATCTCGCCCGGCAACGCGCTGATACGGGGTTGAGAGGGGCGGCGTACGTGCAGAGGCGGTTGGTTCGCGGTGAATGACGATCCGGCACTGTGTCATGATCGACTCACAGTCATGATCGACTCACAGTCATGATCAACTCACAGGATTTCCAGGACCGGTCGACGCCGTCGGCGGACTACGAGCCAATGGCCAGAGGGGCTTGATGACCGCGATGCTGAAGCACTTCCGCACGGCCCTATGAGCGCATTCGGCGAAGAGTCTGCGCCCGGGTCCGGAGACTGGCTTTCAGTGAGCGTGATCATCCCCGTCCTTGACGAGGAACGTCACCTCGCCCAGGCCGTCCGGATGGTCCTGGACCAGGACTACCCGGGTGCCCTGGAGGTCGTCCTTGCCCTGGGGCCTTCGCGGGACCGTACGGACGACGTCGCTGCGCGACTGGCCACTGCGGACCCGCGGGTCCGAACCGTGCCCAACCCGAGTGGCCGGACGCCCAGCGCGTTGAACGCGGCCATCGGGGCCGCGCGCCACACCATCGTGGCCCGGGTCGACGGCCATGCAGAGATCCCGGCTGACTACCTTCGGGTCGCAGTCTCGGCGTTGCTGCGCGCTGATGCCGACAACGTGGGCGGTGTCATGGACGCCCAGGGGAGGAGCCCGTTCGAGCGGGCGGTGGCTTGCGCGATGCGGAGCAGGCTCGGCGTCGGCAATGCCCGGTTCCATGTCGGCGGCGAGCCTGGTGAGGCCGAGACGGTCTACCTCGGCGTCTTCCGTCGCAGCGCGTTGCAGCGGGTTGGCGGCTATGACGAGCACTTTGCCCGTGCCCAGGACTGGGAGATGAACCACAGGATCCGGCTGACCGGCGGCCGGGTCTGGTTCGTGCCCGAGCTCAAGGTGACCTACCGGCCGCGAAGCACGGTCCGGGCCCTGGCCCGGCAGTACTTCCTCTACGGCCGATGGCGGCGAGTCGTCGCACGGCACCACGAGGGAACCATCAACGTGCGCTACCTCGCCCCGCCGGTCATGGTTGGGGCCATCTCGGCCGCCCTTCTTGGCGGGCTCCTCTGGTGGCCCCTGTGGCTCCTGCCGGCCGGCTACCTCGCAGCCATCACGGTTGGCGGGATCGCGATCAGCGGCGGGGAGCCGGTCCGGACGCGGCTGGAGACGGTGCTGGTCCTGGGCGTCATGCACTGGTGCTGGGGAATCGGCTTCATCACCAGCCCGCGGGCGCTGGCAAGGTGAACTGATGCGAATCCTCATGCTGGTCGCGACGTCCGTGGCGACCGACACCCGCGTCCTTCGCGAGGCGGGCACGCTGGCAGGCGCCGGTCACGACGTCCACATCATCGGCAAGTCCGTGCCTGCTGACTTCGTTGCCCCAGCAGGGATCACGACCTCCAGCATCGGTTCGTCCTCGGCGTTCCAGAGCGAGGACAAGCCCTCGTTGTCCTCGCGCACGCTGGGCCCCCATCTCCGGTTCGCGCGCTGGCTGCTGCTGCCCCAGCACCGCAACTCAGCCTTCGGGCGCTGGGCGCGCGGCGCGGTCGCAGACGGGCGCGACCGCGCATACGACGTGGTTCACGCCCATGACTTCACGGCCCTGCGGGCCGGCGCCGAGCTGGCGCGGCTGCGTGAGGTTCCCCTGGTCTACGACAGCCACGAGCTGTGGTCGGGACGGCCGCGCCTGCATCGTCCGACCCCTCTTCAGGGCTGGCGCGAGCGCCGGGAGGAGGCCGCGCTGGGCGCGCAGGCCGCAGCCGTGATCACCGTGGGTGACGGTGTCGCCGAAGCCCTGCGGCAGCGGTACGGATGGACTCACATCCATGTGATTCGCAATACTTTTCCACCCACCGCTGGGGGCCCGCCCCCGGTCCCGGTTGCCGCGGTGTATGCCGGGCGTCTAGCGCCGCACAGGGAGCTGGAGACGATCGCCAGGGCAGCCCGGGAGCTTCCGGTGCCGGTCACCCTGATCGGACCAGCCGACCAGACCTGGCTGGCGGGGTTCGACGCCGGCGGGGCAACGGTGCGCGAATCCATCACCGCCGATGCCGTCACTACCCTCTTGCAGGAGGCCGGCATCGCACTTGTCACCCACGGCGACGCCTTCGCCAACCTGAGGCTGGCGATGCCGAACAAGCTCTTCCAGGCGGTCGCGGCCGGTGTGCCGGTCGTGGCAACCGACGTCGGGGAGCTGGCGGCCCTGGTACGCCAGCACCAGGTGGGAACCCTCTATCGTGTGGGTGACGAGAAAGACCTGGTCCGCGCGGTCGGCGATCTCATCCGCGACTACGAGTCGTGGTGTCGCCGCGTCGTGAAGGCGCAGCGGATGCTTTCATGGGATGGAGATGCCGCCCGGCTGGTTCAGCTCTACCGAGAGCTGGCGGGGAAGGCCTCACAGTTCACCTAGACTGGACGACTGTCGGGGCTGCGGCCCACCCAGCGAAATGAGGATGATGACCACGGTGAAAGACGCCCAGCCTGTCGAGGTGAACGAGTTCACCACAAGGCATCACGT
>DASVKO010000110.1:0-11930 GCA_036385355.1 Dermatophilaceae bacterium | reverse complement strand
CCACGCAGCCATTCCAAAGACCGTCATCGAGCTGCTCGGCCTCCCCGCCCTGGGCGTGCCCCGGGTGGACTCGTCCCCATCCCTGGCCGCCCACGTGGACCCATTGCTGACCCGGGCCGAACCGCCGGCGCCCGGATCGACCATCACCCAGCCCACGGCTCCGAACCCCCCGCCCAGACCTCACCAACCCGCACCGTGGTCCGGGCCTCTGAACCATCCGATGCCGGCCCTGGTCACCCTCGACGGCAGCAGCCTGCCGGCACCTGCCGACGGACTCGTTCGCCCGAAACCCCCTAAGCCACCGAAGAATCCGTGACCGGAAGGCAGAGACCGGAGGATCCCGGATCCAATGCCGGCCCCGGGCCTAGCGTCTCGCATCTCTATTCTCGGGCACGGACGCCATCTTCTCGGCAGACATCCGGTAACTCCTTGTCGCCTTCCGCCGTCCCAATAGTTGATCGTGACGTCCAGCGGGATGGGCGGCAACCATGACCTCGTCCGGCGGGCGTGGCCCGCCCGTCTCGGGCCTGCCGTTCACACACCACGATCGACAGCAGTTTGGACCAGCCCGACTCCGGCTCAGACCAAAACCTCACCAGCGGGCCAACATCAGGCCAGGCCGGCCGAGCGCAACGCCAGCCACAACTGGCTGGCCACGTCCGGATCGTCGAGGTCCGCACCCATCAGCCGGCTGGCCGTTCGGATCCGGTGCCGGAGCGTGTTGCGGTGTATCCCGAGATCCCGGGCAGCGTCCTCCCAGCGACCTCGGTGGCGCAGATAGGCGACGACGGAGCGAACAAGATCGCCGCGCGTGTAGTTGACGATCGGCCCGAGATCGAACGGGTTCTCGCCGAGCATGCCGTAGTCGCGCTGAGAGAGGTCACGCAGCTCGCCCGGCTGCACCACGGTCAGTGCATGTTCGATGAGCCCCGTATGCCGTGCGATCTCGCCCAGGAGCTGGGGCGCCGACACGACGGCGCGGGCTTGGTGGGCCTCAGCGAGAATGAACCTGCGAACCGCGCTCAGCACGACCTCTGCATCGCCGTCCGGTAGCAGCACCCACAAGTCGTCGGAGTCGCCGATGGCTAGCACCTGGCTGCGGCGCTGCGGAACCGCCCGCTCCACAGCATCCAGCAGGTCGTCACCTCGCCCCTCACCCAGACCCACCACAGCCACAATCCGCAGCGCCGGTAGAAGCGAAGCAAGGCCCAGCGAGTCTGAGAGCGAACGTGCCGCATCGATATACCCGGTCATCACCAGCCTGGTCACACAGGCACGGGAGCTGCGTGGGCCGGCGGTCCCACGCCGATGCTGCTCACCTTGCAGTGCCAGCAAGGAGCACGCCGCCAAGATGAGCTGCTGGTCGTGGGCACGCATCGGGCCGGGGCAGCCACTGGCCACATATCCGGTCAGCCGGCCACGACTGCTCAGCGGCTGAAGAACGACGTCGTCCTCGTCGATCGGGAAGGTGGCTGAGGAGTGCGGGCCGGCCGTGCGAAGACGACTCATCTCCCCCATGACTTTCCGGGCAGATGCCCTGCGTGCCCGTGGCCACACCTCGAGCACCGCGCCGTCCGCCGCGAGATGCGCAGCCCAGCCCTCGACTGCGGCCGCCAGGGTTCGCACGACGGCCGGCACCGGCGCGGGGCCGGCAGCCGCGCGAACCAGATCGCGATGGGCGCCGAGTGCCGTGCTGAGCTCGGCGTGGCCGGCCTGTGCCATGAGGTTCCAGTAGGTGCGGGCAACCTTCAGAAAAGGCGTGGGTACGGGCACCGCAAAGAGCACAAGGCCTGCGGCTTCGCAGGCCCGCTGCAGGGTTCGGGGTACCGCCTGGTGGATCGGGCCGAGCCCGAGGCCGAGGCCGGCGACACCATGTCGGGCCAGGCGCGCGGCGTAGGCGCGAGCCTGGGCCCCGTGCCCGGTCAGGCCCATGCCCGTGGTCAGGAGCAGTTCCCCACCCTGCAGGTACGGCGTGGGATCAGTGAGCTCGCTGACGTGAACACCAACAACCTCGATATCAGGGATGGGGAGATCGGTCGCCGGTGCCAGGTCAGGGCCCAGAGCCCGGCACAACGCCGCGAGTGTTGGCAAGGGTCGAACCTCCAAAGTTGTGCAGATCGACGAAGTCTTTCACAGGGGGCAGCAGATCATACGAAGTTCTCGGGGACCAGGTAGCCTAGCGTGACGGTGGCCTCGGAATCGCCGGGGGCGCGCCGGAAGGACGTCATGACTGCTCTGGACACCGCATCCCCCATCGCACAGTCGACCGCCTCGGACTGCCAGCCCGAGCAGTGCCGCAAACTCGTCACGGACCTCCCCGGCCCGCTGTCGCGGGCGCTTCAGAAGCGCCGCGACGCGGCCCTGCCCCGGGGGCTCGGCTCGACCCTGCCGGTTTTCGTGGAACGTGCCGGCGGCGGCGTCATCGTCGATGTCGACGGCAACCACCTCATCGACCTGGCCTCCGGCATCGCCGTAACCAGCGTTGGTGCCAGCGCTCCCGATGTCGTGTCGCGGGTTCAGGAGCAGGTGGCCCGCTTCACTCACACATGCTTCCTGGTGACCGAGTACGACGGCTACGTCGAAGTGGCCGAGCATCTCAACCGGCTCACCCCTGGCACTCACGCGAAACGCACCGTCTTGTTCTCCACGGGCGCCGAGGCCGTTGAGAATGCCGTCAAGATCGCGCGCGCGGCGACCGGCCGCACCGACATGGTGGTCTTCGAGCACGCGTTCCACGGCCGCAGTCTGCTCACCATGGCCATGACTGCCAAGGAGATCCCCTACAAGGCTGGGTTCGGCCCCTTTCCCGGCGAGGTGCACCGGGCGCCGTACGCCTACCCGTTGCGCTGGCCCGGCGGTGCGGAAAACTGCGCGACCCAGGCGATCGAAGCGCTGGAGACTCTGCTCGAACAGGTCGGCTCCGACCACGTGGCGGCAATCGTCATCGAGCCGCTGCAGGGTGAGGGTGGCTTCGTCGTGCCGGCCCCCGGCTTCCTGCCCGCGGTCGCCGCACTCGCGGCGCGTCACGGCATCGTCCTGGTGGCCGATGAGGTCCAGTCAGGGCTCGGTCGGACTGGCGACATGTTCGCCAGCGACCACGAGGGCATCGTGCCTGACCTGATCTGCACCGCCAAAGCCCTCGGCGGCGGCCTCCCCCTTGCCGCCGTAACCGGCAGGGCCGAGCTTCTGGACGCCGTCCCGCCCGGTGGTCTGGGAGGCACGTATGCCGGCTACCCCTTGGCGTGCGCAGCTGCGCTGGGCGTGTTCGAGATCCTCGAGAACCATGACCTGCTCGCGAACGCTCGCCGGATAGAGACCGTGATCCGCGAGAAGCTGGAGACGCTCGCACGAGAGGTCGGCGTCATCGCGGAGGTCCGGGGCCGCGGGGCGATGATGGCCATCGAGCTGGTGAGGCCAGGAACCCTCGAGCCCGCCCCGGAGCTGGCCAAAGCCGTTGCCGCACAATGTCATTCGCAGGGTGTTGTCCTCCTGGCGTGCGGGACCTACGGCAACGTGATCCGATTGCTCCCCCCTCTCGTCATCGGCGAGAAGCTGTTGGTCGAGGGCCTGGAGATCCTCGCCGAGGCGCTGCGGAGCCGGGCGTGAGCACCCCGGTCCCTGCCCAGGATGTCGGGGCAGGGCTGGATATCGGGCACAACCCACGCACAGGAGCCCGACATCCCGGTGTGCGGCGCGCCAGCGTCGACGCGGTGGCGAGCGTGGTCGCCGCCGCCGCCGCGTCCGCGCCGCTCGTCGGATCGACCCCGCCGGCTGTGCGCGCGAAGTGGCTCCAGTCCATCGCCGCATCGCTGGAAGAGCACGCTCACGCCCTGGTCGCGCTGGCGGATGCCGAGACCGCGCTCGGCGAAGCCCGGCTGAGCGGCGAGCTCGCCAAAGCGGCCATCTCGCTCAGGTTCTACGGCGACGTCGCGACTGACGGCGGCTACCACCAAGCGACCATCGACATCACCGGAGCCCCACCCCTTGACCTCCGCCGGATGCGCCTGCCCGTGGGGCCGGTCGCCGTCTTCGGTGCCAGCAACTTCCCGTTCGGCTTCGGCGTCCTGGGACACGACACCGGCTCGGCGATCGCAGCCGGCTGCCCGGTCGTGGTCAAGGCCCACCCCTCCCATCCCCGACTGAGTGCGCGTCTCGGGGAGATCGCCACTGCCGCACTGTCCGAGTCCGGGGCTCCCGCCGGCATCTTCGCTGTCGTGGCGGGGTTTGACGCCGGCCTGGCGCTGGTCGACGCAGCCGACATCGCCGCGGTGGCCTTCACAGGGTCCCAGACCGGGGGGATGGCGCTGGTCGAGCGGGCGAACCGTCGACCGAACCGGATCCCGGTGTTCGCCGAGATGGGGACTGTCAACCCGGTCGTCGTCACACCCGCGGCAGCGCGGACTCGCATCAGCGAGGTAGCCCGGGGTTTCGCAGAGTCCTTCACACTGGGCACCGGTCAGTTCTGCACCAAGCCTGGACTGCTGCTCGCCCCGGCCGGGAACAACGCCGGCGAACTCGTCGCCAAGGCGCTGGAGCAGCAGCCCGCTGGGTGGCTGCTCACCGAGGCCATGGCGTCCAGCTACCGTCAAGGCCACTCCCGCCTGACTGCGGCCGGAGCCCGAGTCACCGGGGAGGGCAAGAGCCCATCGGCCGGGTTCGTCGCAGTGCCAACGGTATTCACCGCCAGGGCTGAAGACCTCGCACCAGGGTCCGCCCTCCTGGACGAGTGCTTCGGACCGGCAGCCGTGGTCATCGAGTACGCGGACCTGGTCGAACTGCGCGAGATGCTGGGCCGACTTCAGCCCAGTCTGGCTGCAACAGTCGCATCCGGTGGTTCCGACGACGTGGATCTGCCATGGCTGGTCCAGCTGCTGGCTTCCCGGGCGGGCCGTGTGGTCGTCGACGGCTGGCCAACCGGCGTCGCGAACACCTGGGCGCAGCAGCACGGCGGTCCCTGGCCGGCCACCAGCAGGCCAGATGCGACCAGCGTGGGCGCCGCCGCTCTGGACCGGTTCACCCGACCTGTCGCCTTCCAGGGTGCCGCGGACGTGGCGCTGCCAGCGGCCCTGCGCAGTGACAACCCCTGGGGAGTGCCACAACGGGTCAACGGCCGGCCGTTGCCGGTGGCTGAAAGCATCACAGACGGCAACCGGCCCCAGACCCGGACTGACCCACAGGCCCTGGCACAGACCGGAGGACGCTGATGACAGGCCCGCTGGAGGGCGTCTTGGTCGCGGACTTCAGCCGGGTGCTTGCCGGACCCTTGTGCACCATGAACCTGGCCGACCTCGGGGCCACGGTGGTCAAGGTCGAACGACCAGGCGCCGGCGACGACACCCGTGCCTGGGGCCCGCCCTGGTCATCGAGAGGCTCGACGTACTTCGAGAGCGTCAACCGCTCCAAGCGAAGTGCCGCCCTCGATCTGAAGGACCCGGCCGATCACGCACTGGCGCTGGAGCTGGCCTCTCGCGCGGACGTTCTCGTGGAGAACTACCGCCCGGGCGCCCTGACGCGTCACGGTCTGGGATACGAACAGGTCCGGGCACTGAACCCCTCCGTCATCTACTGCTCGATCACGGGTTTCGGTTCCGACGCCGGCGCCGACCTGATGGGGTATGACTTCGTGGTTCAGGCGATAGGCGGGCTGATGAGCGTCACGGGTGACCCTGACGGCGAGCCGACCAAGGCCGGAGTCGCACTGGTGGACGTGCTCACGGGCAAGGACGCCACCATCGGTGTGCTCGCCGCACTGGCTGCCCGAGGGCAGTCCGGGCAGGGGTGCAGGGTGCAGGTCAACCTGCTCTCCAGCCTTTTGAGCGCACTCGTCAACCAGGCGCAGGGCTACCTCGAGACCGGCGAGGCACCCCGGCGAATGGGCAACCGTCACCCCTCCATCGCTCCGTACGAAACGCTGCGCTGTCGAGATGGCCTGCTGGCCGTGGCCTGCGGCAACGACGGCCAGTTCGTCAGGTTTGCGTCGGTGGTCGGCGCTCCAGAGCTGAGCAGCGACAGTCGCTTCGTGACCAATACGTCCCGGGTTGCCCATCGCGGTGAGCTCGTCGAAGCCCTCGAGTCATGTCTGGCGACCAAGGATGCAGGCACCTGGGCGGAGCTGCTCACGGATGCGCAGGTCCCCGCGGGCAAGGTCGGCACCATCGCCGACGGCGTCGCGCTGGCCGAACGGCTCGGACTGTCACCCACCGTCGAGGTCGGTGCCGGTCATGCCCGTCAGGTGCGCCAGGCCGTCACGTTCGACCCCGACCTTGTCGCCAGGCCCACCGCCCCACCCGGCCTCGGGGCGGACACTGCCGCCATCCGGGCCTGGCTGGCGGCCCCGCACGGAAATGCCCTATCCACGAACCACCCAACCGAACAGGTGCACTCATGAGCTCCAGACAGCCCGCAGCTCGCCTCAAGCTGGACCCGATGGACCTTGCCGGAATCGACGACGTGCTCAGTGCCGAGGAGAAGGCTGTACGGGCCGCCGTGCGGCAGGTCTGCGCGTCTTCAGTCGACCCCTACATTGCCGAATGGTTCGAGTCGGGCGACCTGCCCGGAGTCCGCGACCTGGCCAAGGAGCTGGGGAAGCTCGGGCTGCTCGGCATGCATCTGGAGGGATACGGCTGCGCGGGCATGTCCGCGGTGGACTATGGTCTGGCCTGCCTGGAGCTGGAGGCGTCCGACTCCGGCATCCGTTCGCTGGTCAGTGTCCAGGGCTCCCTGGCGATGTTCGCGATCTGGGAGCACGGCACAGTTGAGCAGAAGCAGGAGTGGCTGCCTGCCATGGCGGCCGGTGAGTCCATCGGGTGCTTCGGCCTGACCGAGCCCGACCATGGCTCCGACCCCGGCAACATGCGTACGAGGGCTCGTCGCGACGGCGACGGCAACACCGCGGACTGGATCCTGAACGGGTCGAAGATGTGGATCACCAACGGTTCGGTGGCCGATGTGGCCGTCATCTGGGCCCAGACCGAAGGCGGTATCCGCGGGTTCGTGGTGCCCACGGACACCCCCGGGTTCTCGGCGACCGTCGTCAAGCACAAGATGTCACTGCGGGCCTCGATCACCAGTGAGCTGGTCCTGGACGGGGTGCGGTTGCCCCACGACGCAGTGTTCCCTCAGGTACGCGGCCTCATCGGCCCGCTCTCCTGCCTGAACGAGGCCCGCTACGGCATCCTCTGGGGCGCGATGGGTGCCGCCCGCAGCTCCTTCCAGTCCGCCCTGGAGTATGCCGGCCAGCGCGAGCAGTTCGGAAAGCCGATCAGCGGGTTCCAGCTCACCCAGGCCAAGCTCGCGGGTATGGCCGTCGATCTCACCACCGGTACGCTGCTGGCCCTGCACCTTGGCCGTCGCAAAGATGCTGTCGGCCTGCGCCCCGAACAGGTCAGCATCGGCAAGCTCAACAACGTCAACAAGGCGTTGGAGATCTGCCGTACTGCGCGCACCATCCTGGGTGCCAACGGGATCTCCCTGGAGTATCCCGTGATCCGGCATATGGCCAACCTCGAGTCGGTCCTGACGTACGAGGGCACTCCCGAGATGCACACGCTGGTGATCGGCCAGGCGCTGACCGGTCAGGCTGCCTTCCGCTGAGTCATTTCCCGAAGTCACACCATGGTCAGCCTGCGCGCTCGTATCCACGGTGATGCGACCGAGCATGTCAGGCCTTGGCGGTCGTATCCTCAGGCAGTCGTGATTCGACCGTAGAGCTCTGGGCGGCGGTCGGTGACCACGTTGTTGACCGCCGAGGTCGACTTGTCGCGTGCGAGGCGCAGATCGCACAGCGTCAGAAGGGTCTGCGGTCCTCCACCGGGTTCAGCGAGGGCGAGCGGATATCCGTCCGGGCCGATGACTGCCGACCCGCCAACCCAGTCCGTGCCCCGTTCCGGGCCGACCCGGTCACAGACCGCGACAAAGACGCGGTCGACCGATGCCGTGGCCTGGGCTCGGACAACCTCGATCGGACGTTCTCTGCCCGGCACCGACGAAGCCGGCCAGTTGGTGGGCACGCACAGCAGGTCGGCCCCGTCCAGGGCCGCAAGCCGGGTCCATTCCGGGAACTCGAGGTCGTAGCAGATGACGATTGCGATGCGACCGCGATCGGTGTCCACCACCGCCGGGGGCTGGCTCCCTGCCGTGAACCACCGGCCCTCGTCAGCCCACAGGTGAACTTTGCGGTAGACCACCCGCACCCCGGACCGGTCGATGAGGAAGGCGCTGTTGTACACCTCGCCACCTGCCGCGAGCTCGGCGAACCCCCCGACGATGACCAGATCATGCGCTGCCGCCAGCGCGGTGACCGCCATCAGTGAACGACCATCGACCCGTTCTGCCAGGCCGCGCGCCTCCTGGACCGACTCGAAGGCGTAGCCGGTGGTGACAAGCTCCGGCAGCACCACCACCCTTGCGCCGCTCTCGGCCGCGAGAGTCACCGCGACCTCGACCTTGTGCAGGTTGGCTGAGACCTCACCGAGCTCAGGACCCAGCTGACAGGCTGCGACAGTGACGAGCGGGGCGGGCGCCGTCGATCCCTTGGCACCCGCCCCGCCCACGACAGAATCGCTCACTCCGCGTCAGCCACGATGGATCCAACCCGGTCACCCAGGGACGGGTCCCGGCGGGTGAGATACACGGCATACAGGAACGAGGCGACCAGGATGATCACAGCGGCATAAGGGAACCAGCTGTATGGCGCGGGCTGCCCGGGCTCGGCCAGGTAGAAGAGCGGTATCACGATCGCCACCGCACCAAGTGCCGGAAGCAGCACGTGCTTGATGACGTTGAACTCGGCGGGCCTGAACTTCTTGTAGTAGAAGGGCAGGGCGATGTTGGACGCCAGGTAGACCAGCAGGACCAAGATGGTCCCCATCGTGGATGCCTCGACAAAGAAGCTCACGGGGTCCATCGAGTTCGTGTGACCGCCCAGGATGTGACCGGCCCCCCAACCACCGATGATCAGCAGTGCGATGGCGATGAAGGTGAAGATCGCGTTGGTGGGGGTACGGCGCTCCGGGTGAACCCGGCCCATGAAGGACGGCAGCAGACCCTCACGACCGGCGTTGAACACCAGCCGGGCCTGCGAGTTCGTTCCCGCGATGAGCGCACCCAGCGTCGACGTGAGGCCCGCGAGGTAGGCGGCGAAGGCCAGGATGCCGAGCGTCCCCTGGGCAACCCCGATGAACGGGATCTCCGAGGCACTGAGCTTGCCGATGTCGTAGCCAAATCCCGTCACGGTGGCATAGGCAAACAAGATGTAGCTGACGGACATGATGGCCACGGAGGTGAAGACCGCACGACCCACGTTGCGCCTGGGGTTGTCGGTCTCCTCGGCCAGCGCTGCGGAGTTCTCCCAGCCGATGAACAGGTAGATGGCCAGCGGGAACCCTGCGGCCAGGCCGCTCAGGCCGCCTTTGATGTGGCTCGGCTCGAAGGGCGCCAGGGACAGGTGCGCGTGGTGGGAGACGATGGCCCACACCGAGACCACGACGAGGACCAGCATCTCGAAACCGAAGAACACTCCGGCCAGCCGGGTCGAGACTGCCACGCCGCGAACCATCATGACCACCGATACGGCCGTGAGTACCAGTGTCCAGACGATCCACGGGACGTCCAGGCCGACGTAGTGCTTGAGCGTGATTGCGAGGAAACCTCCCGAGACGGCGATCACCGAAGCCATGGCGATGATGTAGCCGAGCCCGGCGAGCAGAGCCGTGGTCACAGCGCTGGTCGGGCCGAAGGTCTTGCCCACGAACGTGATGAAACCACCGGCGGACGGCTGCGCCCTGGAGAACTGCGCGAGTGTGTTGCCGAGCAGGGCAACCGCGATCCCGGCAGCGATGATGGTCAGTGGTGAGGCAACGCCGGCGGTCTCCGCCAGGAAGGCGAAACCGAAGAAGAAGCTCATCGCCGGCCCGATGTTCGCCATCGTCGCGGCGGCGATGTCCACCATTCCCAGAGCCCCGGACCTCAGCCTTTCGGGTTCGTTCGCCGGCAGCACCGGAGCCTTGGACTCCACATACAGCGGCCTCGCGT
The DNA here is from genome assembly GCA_036385355.1 of Dermatophilaceae bacterium. Classification (GTDB taxonomy): domain Bacteria; phylum Actinomycetota; class Actinomycetes; order Actinomycetales; family Dermatophilaceae; genus UBA4719. The sequence continues at coordinate 1,898 of DASVKO010000110.1, read as the reverse complement.
CATTCGGGCTCATGTCAGCTCCATTCGCGGCCGCTATCGGTCACGTTGGTTTCCGCCCGGGGGCGAGTGAATGGGTCGGGGCTAGACCGCCGCTCCGAATCGGTGCAGGCCAGCAGCCTTGCACTGATTCCTGCGTAAATTAGTTCATGTCGATCTATTAGTCAATGGCCCGTAAGCAACCTGTTACCAGAAACGGCTACGAACCGCCCGTCAAAGGCCAGCACCGTGCGTGCAGCTTGACGGCCTCGACCGCCACCTCGATGGACCCGCTCTCCAGGCCGGTCAGCAGCTGGGCGTGCGCGCGGTTCTGCTGCCTGGCAACGTTCAGCGGCGGCTTGGGTAGCAGCAGACACAGCTTGCCGAGCAGATCGGTCTGTCGCTCCTGGGCACGCCAGCCACCCAGGACGGTGGCGAGGCCAAGGTGGAAATGCGCGTCCGCGACAGCGTATGCGTCAGGGTCCAGCTCGGCTTCGGTTGACTCGACATACTCACCCAGAGCCGCCAGATCGTCCAGGTCCAGCTCACCACAGGCAAGTGCCGCCAACCCGCACTCGAGCACCCTCTGGAAGTCGACCAGCTGCGCCGCCTGCTGATCGTCCCGCAACGCGGCCGCCACCGCGTCCCAGCGCTCCGCGACAAACGTCCCGCCAGCCCGTCCCCGGCGCCGTTCGAGCAGACCGTCCTGACCCATCGTCTCCAGCGCCCTGCGGACAGTGATCTCACTGACGCCAAGCGCCTGCGAGATCACCCCGGCGTCAGTGATCCGCTCCCCGGGCGAGAGGTCGCCCAGGCGAACCTCGAGTGCGATTCTGGAACGGACCAGCTCTGCGCCAGACAGGCCACCGAAGACCTGACGCCTGTTGCGCCCTGCTTGCCGGTTCGGCACAAGAAGGCGCGACGGCTCGCCCACCACATATGCACCGAACTTGCCTGCATGCCGAGCCACCCGAACACCCTACGCTGCGACATCGTCACCATCGGTTCCATCGCAGGGGAGATACGCACAGCAGGCTTCAGCGCCTGCACCCCCTCCATTGCGGCAGAGAACCGCTTGCGTGACTTGGGCCATGGCTAGCGGGGCACCAACGTGATCGAACAGCGGATGCCAGGCGCCCGGCTCAGTCGCGCGTCGGCCGTCAGGAGATTGCAGTCGAGAAGCTCCGCCAACGCGACGTACGACGCGTCGTAGGCTGACAGGTTGTCCCGGAGCTCCCAAACACGATCTAGCAGTGAGAACACGGGGTACCGCGTCATTCCGAGATGTCGGAAGGCGTCCAGGGCGGTCCACCCGGAGTCGGCAACTAGCTGTTCATCAGCGACCATTCGGCGTAGTGCGTTGGCGACTTCGGAGTCGATGAGATGTGGAGCGTGCAACTGTTCACTAGCAAGAGCACTCCTGGCAGGACCAGCGTTGAGCAGTGCAGACAGTGCCGCTGAAGCCTCGACCACGATCAACTGTCGGCACGTCCAGCATCCAAGTCGTGAAGAATCGTCGCCGCGTTCACACCGAGATCGGGCAAGGCGCCGAGCAACGCAGGGTTGTCGGCCCTGCGCGACACCTCGGCAAGTTCCCTTACCGCTACTGCCCCCACCGATGTGGCGTCGCGAGCTGCGAGCCGCTCCAAACGCGCGACGACGTCATCCGGCACATTCCTCAGGTAAAGCGTCCTCATGTCGCAATATGCTAGCAAGGAACTTGCAGAGTGCCAAGGGATTGATCCATTGCGGAACCAGGCTGTTCTCATCGGCCTGTAGCGTCTGGCTCCATGACGACGACGCTGGATTCCCTCCCCAAGATCGGTGCGCCCGCCACGCGAGCCCTGAACACGGCTAGTTATTCATCACTCCGCCAGCTCGCGCGCGTCCCTCGATCGGAACTGGAGCAGTTGCACGGCATG
>DASVKO010000109.1:0-16910 GCA_036385355.1 Dermatophilaceae bacterium | reverse complement strand
AACCCGGAAGCTAAGCCCTTCAGCGCCGATGGTACTGCACTGGTGACGGTGTGGGAGAGTAGGACGCCGCCGGACATACATTATGAAAGAGCCCCGACCGGCAACAACCGGTCGGGGCTCTTTTGTGTTTGCCGTAAGATTCTCGCAACGTGACCGGGCCTCGGAAGGAAACCAATGTTCGTCTGCACGCCAGTGACCACAGAGGGCATGATCGACCCCCGCTGGGGCAAGGCTGACTGGGTCGCCCTGGCCGAGGTTGTCGACGGCGAGATCGTCAGCTGGCAGGAGGTCGAGGTCTCCTGGAGCCGCCTTCACGACGAGGGCACACCGGGCTCGCACCACGCTCGTGTGGTCACGTTCCTGCGTGAGCACCAGGTCGAGGCGGTGGTGGCGAACCACATTGGCCCCGGCATGGTGCGGATGCTTGAGACCATGGGCCTCCCGATGCATCTGGGCGCGGCAGGGGACGCCCGGGCAGCGGTCCAGGCTTACGTCAGGGGCACAGCTCGAACCAGCTCAGGTTGATCTCGTCTAGCATCTCACGCAACAGCGGCAGGCTGAGGCCGACGACATTGTGGTGGTCGCCCTCGATCCCGGACACGAAAGGGCCGCCCAGGCCATCGATGGTGAAGGCTCCGGCGACCTGCAACGGCTCCCCGCTGGCCACGTACGCCGAGATCTCCTCGTCGGTGACCTGGGCGAAGTGCACGATCGTCGATGCCACCGCGCCCATCGTGGCGCCGGTGCCACCATCGTCGCCGTCCCGGTCGTCGATCAGCCAGTGAGCGGTGTGCAGCACCCCGGAGGAGCCCCGCATCTGTTTCCACCGGGAGACTGCCTGAGCCTCGTCGGTGGGCTTGCCGTGCACCTCGCCGTCGAGCTCGAGCACCGAGTCGCAGCCGAGCACCAGTCCGCCGACCGGGGCGTCCTGCGGGCAGGTGTCATCGGCCAGGAGCCTCGCGACAGCCTCGCACTTGGCTCGGGCGAGCACGAGGGCAACGTCCTGGGGAGCGAGCTCACCAAAGTGGGAGACGGCCTCGGTCACCACGGAGCCCTCGTCCACGTCGCTCACCAGCACGTAGGGGATCACCCCAGCCCGCTGTAGCGTCGCCAGCCGGGCGGGGGAGGCAGAGCCGAGAACGAGGGGTACATGCGCAGAGACCATGTGGGCAGGCTATCCGAGCGCGCGGCGGTCAGTGAGCGGGCCAGAGAATCGGCGACGACCCGTGCCCTCTTGCCAGGGTCTCTCGTTGAACCGCTGAGCCGCCCAACGGGGACGGCCGGCGAAGGGACGGACTTCTCACCATGCGACGCTCACTGATCATGATGGCCTCGGCTGCTGGACTGGCCGCTACGACCCTGGTAGGTGCCGCCCCCGCACAGGCGACGACCAACGACCCGCTCTACGGCAAGCTGTGGGGGCTGCAGCAGATCCACGCCGAGCAGGCCTGGGCCACCACGACGGGGGCGGGCGCCGTCGTGGCGGTGGTCGACACCGGCATCGACTTCACCCAGCCCGATCTCCAGGGCCAGATCCTCCCGGGGGCCACCTTCACCGGCTGTGCCGCGGTCGTTCCGTGCGGCAACGGCGACTTTCGTGGCCCTGACGGCGTCAACAACGGCGATGAGCACGGCACTCACGTCGCGGGCACCATCGCGGCACTGCGCGGTAACGGGATCGGCGTGGTCGGTGTCGCGCCAGATGCCAAGATCCTGCCGGTGAAGGTCCTCGAAGCCGGCTCCGGTTCCAGCGAGAACATCGCGGCCGGGATCCGCTGGGCCACGGACCACGGCGCCAACGTCATCAACATGAGTCTGGGCTCGATGCCCGGTGGTCAGGTCCTGTCCATCGCGGGCGTCGACACGGCTATGAAGGACGCGATCGCCTACGCGCGGGCGAAAGGGGTTCTGACGGTCGCCGCGGCAGGCAACTCCTCGACCGCGTTGTGCAACGACCCGGCCTTCGACAGCCAGGCAGTCTGCATCGGCGCCACGGACAAGCGTGGGCTGCACAGCTGGTACTCCGAGCTTCCCAACAAGCTGGACCAGAAGTCGGTGTCGGCACCAGGAGGGGCCGGCCTGTCTGCGCTCGGTCTCGCGGGAAACTGCGACGAGGACATCTGGTCGACGGTGCCCGCAGGGAGGGGTTCGTCCGCTTGTGGCCAGGCGAACTATGACGCGTATGCCGGAACGTCCATGGCGACTCCCCACGTCGCAGGTGTGGCGGCGTTGCTGTTCGCCCAGGGCCGCACGGCTGATGGTGTCGAAGAGGCCATCCTGACGACGGCGCTCACCCCCGGCGTGGATCTGCGGGGGTCGTACACGCCGGCATACGGCTACGGCGTGGTTGACGCCCTGGCTGCGGTCCACAGCTGACCTCAGCGACACACGGTGGCACGGCCCGCATCCACGCGACGCGGGCCGTGCCCTTCGTGGTGCCGGGTCAACTGCCCCGTGCCCGGCGCTGCGTGCTCTGAGCTCTGCTGCCTGGTGGGCTCGGGTCAGCCGACAAGGGCCTCGCGCAGGGTGTCGAGACCCACCCCGCCGATGTCGAGCGCGCGGCGGTGAAAAGCCCTGATGTCAAACGCATCACCCTCCAGGGTCGCCACCTCGTCGCGCAGCTCCAGCCAGAGGCGCTCGCCGATCTTGTAGGAGGGTGCCTGTCCCGGCCAGCCGAGATAGCGGTCGAGCTCGAAGCGCAGGAAGTCCTCGGCCATGTTGGCGTGCGCCTGCAGGAACTGCCAGGCCTTGTCGTAGGTCCACCGGCCGCCACCGACCTCGGCGGGAGCGTCGAAACCACAGTGGACGCCGATGTCCAGGACCACCCGGGCAGCACGCAGGGACTGACCGTCGAGCATGCCCATCCGGTTGCCCGGGTCGTCCATGTAGCCCAGTTCGGCCATCAGGCGCTCGGCGTAGAGGGCCCAGCCCTCGCCATGCCCAGAGGTCCAGACGCCCATCCGGCGCCAGCGGTTGAGCAGCTCGGAGCGGAAGACGGTCTGAGCGACCTGGAGGTGGTGGCCCGGAACACCCTCGTGGTAGACGGTGGTCAGCTCGCGCCAGGTGCCGAACTCGGTGATGCCCTTGGGCACGGACCACCACATGCGACCCGGACGGCTGAAGTCCTCGGACGGACCGGTGTAGTAGATGCCACCGGTCTGGGTCGGCGCGATCAGGCACTCGATCGCACGCACCGGCTCGGCGATGTCGAAGTGGGTTCCGGCGAGGTCGCTGATCACCTCGTCAGCCTTGCCCTGCATCCACGCCCTGAGCTCGTCAGTGCCGTGCAGCTGGTAGCCGGGGTCGGCATCCAGGATCGCGATGGCCTTCTTGACGTCGGCACCCGGCGCAATCTGCTCGGCCACCGCCTCCATCTCGGCGGTGATCCGCGCCAGCTCCTGCTGACCCCACTGATACGTCTCATCGAGGTGCACGGTGGCGCCCAGGAAGGACCGTGACAGGAGCTGGTATCGCTCACGTCCGCAGGCGTCGGCCTCGGGCGCCTGCGGAAGCAGCTCCTGGCGGAGGAACTCGCCCATCCGGGCGTAGGCGGACGTTGCCGCGGCGACGGACTCACGCAGCGCCTCGGCGGGGGCCTCTCCGAGACCATCTGCGTGGGCAGTCAGGCCGGAGAAGTAGCCGTCCGGGCCCGTCAGCGCCACACACTGGACCGCGCAGGCCCCGACCTGTCGCCTCGGGCTCACCAGGCCCTTGGTCGCGGCAGCACGCAGCGACTCGACGTAGCTGTCCAGCGCGGCCGGAATCCTGCTCATCCTTGCCGCAAAGGTCGCCCGGTGCTCATCGGTCTCGGTGGGCATAAGGTCGAACACGTCGCGGATCGCTTGAAGCGGTGAGGCCAGGACGTTCAGCGTCATCTCGTCCAGCCCGGCGGCGTACGTCTCCTCGGCCAGACCGAGCCGCTCCCGCATCGCGGCCAGGGTCACCCGGTCGATGTCGTCGATCGCCGTGGCGTCGGCCAGCGCGCGCAGGGTGGTGGCGCGCAGGTCGGACTGGGCCGCCCAGCCGGACGGCGAGAAGTCGTCGAGATCCTCGTCGTGGCCCCCTATCCCCAGGTAGGTCGCCGTGATCGGGCTCAGCGCGACGGACGCGTCCAGATAGTCGTTGGCGATGCGGTCGACGTCGGTAGTGGGACGCGCTAGCCGCGCGTGAGCGTCAGTGGTCACCCGTGGAACGTACCTCAGGCGGGCAGGCAGTTGGCCCGCGGGACGCATCCGTCAGCGCGGGGAGGGGGACGCCGGCAGGCCCGCGGGGGGATCCGTCACCGGGGGGAGGCGGATGCTCGCCAGCCCCCCGGGCCGGGGGAATGTGTCCCGCGGACCATTCGTGCCGGTGCGCTCCATGGGGACCGGGAGGACGTCCCGCGTCCCGGGGCAGCGGAGTCGATCTCGCCGGGGTCATCATCGCTGTCCGCGGCCGCCAGAACGGCGACGAGCGCGATGACGGCCGAGATCTCCTCTGGAGAGGCGCTGCCACGAACCAGCCGGATCGGCATACCAGGGGTCTGCGGGGTGACGGTGTCTCCCGGGCCACGGGAGGCTTTGCCGGTCATCGGCTCTGCCCGGTCATCGGCTCTGCCCGGTCACAACGGGATGTTCCCATGCTTCTTGGGTGGGAGGGTCTCGCGCTTGTTACGCAGGGCGCGCAGGGCCCTGATGACCCAGGGACGGGTGTGGGACGGGGGAATCACCGAGTCGACATAGCCGCGTTCAGCGGCCATGTACGGGTTGGCCAGGGTGTCCTCGTACTCGGTGACGAACCGCTGACGTGCGGCGTCGACATCACCGCCGGAAGCGAGGACCTCGGCGATCTCCTTGCGGTAGAGGATGTTCACGGCGCCCTGGGCCCCCATGACAGCAATCTGTGCGGTGGGCCAGGCAAGGTTCATGTCGGCGCCGAGGTGCTTGGACCCCATGACGTCGTAGGCCCCGCCGTAGGCCTTGCGGGTGATGACCGTCACCAGCGGGACGGTGGCCTCGGCGTAGGCGTAGAGGAGCTTGGCGCCGCGGCGGATGATTCCGTTCCACTCCTGGTCGGTGCCTGGCAGGAAGCCCGGGACGTCCACGAAGGTCAGCACCGGGACGTTGAACGCGTCGCAGGTCCGCACGAACCGCGCGGCCTTCTCTGAGGCGTCGATGTCCAGGCAGCCCGCCAGCTGGAGGGGCTGGTTGGCAACGACACCCACCGCGCGGCCCTCGATCCTGCCGAAGCCGCAGATGATGTTCTGGGCGAACAGGGCGTGAACCTCGAGGAAGTCAGGCGAGCCGTCCTCGGTCGGGTCGACGATGTGCTCGATAACGGTGTGCATGTCATAGGGCTGGTTCGCCGAGTCCGGGATGAAGGTGTCCAGAAAGCCGTCATCCTGCGTGAGGTCGTCGGCTTCGTCGATGTCCCACTCGAAGGAGGGGGCGTCCTCGAGGTTGTTGGACGGCAGGTACGACAGCACTGCTTTGACGTAGTCGATGGCATCGTCCTCGTCCTGGCCCATGTAGTGCGCAACGCCGGACTTGGAGTTGTGGGTGAGCGCCCCGCCGAGCTCCTCCATGCCCACGTCCTCGCCGGTGACCGTCTTGATGACGTCGGGGCCGGTGATGAACATGTGTGAGGTCTGGTCGACCATCACCGTGAAGTCGGTGATCGCCGGGGAGTAGACCGCGCCGCCGGCGCACGGGCCCATGACCAGGGAGATCTGGGGGATGACACCGGAGGCGTGGACGTTGCGCCGGAAGATCTCGGCGTAGAGCCCGAGTGCCACCACGCCTTCCTGGATGCGGGCGCCGCCGGAGTCGTTGATGCCGATCACCGGACAGCCGGTCTTCATCGCCAGGTCCATGATCTTGACGATCTTCTCGCCGAACACCTCGCCCAGGGACCCGCCGAAGACCGTGAAGTCCTGGGAGAACACGCAGACCTGCCGACCGTCGATCGTGCCGAAGCCGATGATGACGCCGTCGCCGTACGGGCGGTTCTTCTGTTGGCCGAAGGCCGTCGAGCGGTGCCGGCCAAGCTCGTCGACCTCGACGAACGAGCCCTCGTCCATCAGCTGCTCGACCCGCTCTCGCGCGGTCTTCTTGCCCATGGCGTGCCGCTTGTCCACAGCCACGGCCGACCCGGCATGCACCGCGGCGTCGTTGCGCCGGATCAGGTCCGCGAGCTTGCCGGCGGTCGTGTGAATGTCGGGGCCGGGCACCGTGGGGTCGTCATTGAGAAAAACATCAGCCATGGCCGGGAGCATAGCCTTAGGTCCGTGCGCGAGCCTCTCGATTCTCAGTCAGTGAAAGCGGCGTTGATCACGCCGGCAAGCCCTTGGCGGGAGGTCGAGGTCCATGCCTCCGTCGACTCCACCAATCTCGGGGCCCTTCGCGACCCCCGTCCGTGGCGGGTGGTGGTGGCCGACTTCCAGAGTGCCGGCCGTGGACGTCTGGCGCGCCAGTGGCGGGCGCCGGCAGGCACCTCGATCGCCGTGTCGGCGGTTGTTCCGGTGCCGGCCGGCCGTTCCGGAGACCTGGGCTGGCTGCCTCTGCTCAGTGGTATGGCGATGCGAGCGGCGCTGGCGGATGTCGCGCACGTGGCCGGACGGCTCAAGTGGCCGAACGACGTGATGGTCCAGGAAGCGGCACAGGGCCCGTCAGATGACGGAGCGCCGTGGCTCAAGATCTCGGGCGTGCTCTGCGAGATGGCGCCCGGTGGCGACCTGGTGGTCATCGGGTCCGGCGCCAACATCGCCCAGGAGCGCAGCGAGCTTCCGGTGGACACGGCGACCTCGGTGGCCCTGTGTGGTGTGCGGAACGTGCGCCGTGAGGATGTCATCATGCGTTACCTCGGGGAGCTGGCCGACCTCCATCACGCCTGGGTGGGAGGGGGCGCAGGGCTGGAGGCCCTGCGGACGGAGTACCGCTCATGGTGTCTGACGATCGGGCTGGACGTGGACGTGCACCAGCCGGATGGACAGGTGGCCCGGGGCACCGCGACGGGGGTCGATGACACGGGCCGGCTGGTGGTCGTGGACGGCGGGTCGAGCCGGGCCCACGCGGCGGGGGACATCGTGCATGTACGCCGCTCCCTTCCCCCGGAAGGGAGCACGGCATGATCAGAGTCATGGCCGATGCCCCGCTGCCTCCCAGAGAGCTGCCTCCTATGAGGCCGCTTCAACGAGGGCTGCTTCACACAGGGCTGCTTCACACAGGGGACACCTGAGATGCCCCGCGCCGGTCGCCATCGCACCGCGCCCTCCGTGGAGCCTGCTGGCGGGTTCTCGCTCGAGGCGGACGACGCCGAGGCCAGGCTGCTCGGCCAGCGCCGCTCGATGCGTGCCCGTGAGGTCAGCGCCAAGGCGTCTGTGTCCATCCACAGCGCCCGCAAGTTCTGGCACGCGCTCGGTTTCCCGCACGTCGACGATGAGGACACGGTCTTCACCGAGGCGGACCTCGTCGCCCTGCAGTCCATCGCCGCCCTGGTCCGCGACGGCGTGTTCGACGAGCCGACAGCGCTGGGGATGACCCGGGCCTTTGCCCGGACGACCGATCGTCTGGCCGTATGGCAGGTCCAGCTGATGGCCGAGGCCATCGGCGAGCTGTCGCAGGTCGAGGGGGCCGCCGGGTCCCCCGAGCATGCCGCCTCGCAGGGAGGTCTGGACACCACGCGAGGCATGCCGGACCAGGCCACGGCGCGAGCGGCTGCGGTGAAGCTGGCTGATATTGCCGACGACATGGAACCGCTCCTGATCTATGCCTGGCGACGGCATCTGGCCGCTGCCATCTCCCGGATGGTGAACGACGCCGAGCCGATCCCGGACCAGCCCGGTGTGGTGCGCTCCGTGGGCTTTGCCGACCTCGTGTCCTTCACCCGTCTCGTGCGCCGGCTCTCGGAGCGTGACCTGGCCAGGGTGGTGCAGCGGTTCGAGGCGCTGGCATCCGACATCGTGACGGCTCACGGCGGGCGCGTCATCAAGACCGTGGGGGACGAGGTCCTGTTCGTGGCGATAGGCGCCGGCCCGGCTGCGGCGATCGCGCTCGACCTGGTCGAGGCCCTGGCCGACGACGACGTCCTGCCGGATGTGCGGGTCGGCATGTCCAGCGGTCGGGTGGTCTCCCGCCTCGGTGACGTCTTCGGGACGACAGTGAACCGGGCCAGCCGGCTGACGGCGGTTGCCCGGCCCCGGACCGTCCTGGTCGATGACGCCCTGGCTGCCTCGCTGGCGAGCGTGTCTGGCTTCGAGATGTCCCCGCTGACCAGCCGGACCCTGCGCGGGATCGGGCCCGTCACACCGTGGGAGCTGCGACGAGCAGCTCAGGCGGGGCGCCGGGGAAGGACCAGCGAAGACGACCTTCGCGACGAGGGCGAAGACCTAAGGAGACCTGGACCATGAGTGAGCCGAGCACGCGTTCCCCGTCGATGGTGAAGATCACCCGGCATGGCCCTGGCGGACACATCGCCGAGCTGGCGCTGGACCGGCCCGAGGCGATGAACGCCGTGTCGACCCAGATGGCCGAGGACCTGGGCGCTGCCAGCGCCCGGCTCTCCGCCGACCCGGGCGTGCGGGTCGTGCTGATCACCAGCACCAGCGCCAAGGCATTCTGCGTCGGTGCCGACCTCAAGGAGCGCAGCACTTTCACCGATGCCGACCTGTTGGCGCAGCGGCCCGTGGCGCGCGCGGCATACGGCGGGGTGCTGAACCTGCCGATGCCGACGATTGCCGTGGTGGAGGGGTTCGCCCTCGGCGGCGGCCTGGAGATCGCGTTGTCCTGTGACCTGATCATCGCCGGGGCGGCGGCGGTGGTCGGCCTGCCCGAGGTGTCGGTCGGCGTCATTCCCGCCGGTGGTGGCACACAGCTGCTGACTCGTCGTATCGGGTGGTCCAGGGCGGCCGGAATGATCTTCACCGCGCGTCGGATGCCAGCCGGCGAGGCGGCTGCCCTGGGCGTCGTCGACGAGGTCCTCGAGGCTGGCACGGCGCGGGACCGCGGGCTCGAGCTGGCCACCCAGATCGCGGCGAACTCGCCGGTGGGGCTACGCCAGGCCAAGCGTGCGATGCGCCTTGGCAGCGACGTTGACCTGGCGACCGGGCTCGAGGTTGAGGATGGCTGCTGGCGTGCCACGGCCTTCTCCGGTGACCGGGCGGAGGGCGTCGCGGCATTTGTCGAGAAGCGGCCACCAGTGTGGCCCGGTCGCTGATTGGCATGAAAGTCCATAACATGTCGGTATGAGCCGAGTTCTGCTTGCAGAGGATGATCCGGCGATCTCGGAGCCCCTCGCCCGGGCCCTGCGGCGTGAGGGTTACGAGGTGGACGTTCGAGCCGACGGTCGCGCCGCCCTCGAAGGCGCCAAGAACAAGCCTGACATGGTCGTGCTCGACCTCGGGCTGCCGCACGTCGACGGGCTCGAGGTCTGCCGCCGTATCCGCGCGGACGGGAACAAGGTTCCGGTCCTGATCCTCACCGCCCGGGTCGACGAGGTGGATCTGGTCGTCGGACTCGACGCCGGCGCCGACGACTACGTCACCAAGCCCTTCCGCCTGGCTGAGCTGCTGGCCCGGGTCCGCGCGCTCCTGCGCCGGCAGCCCACCGAGGACGGAGAGGCCGGTGCGGTCGTCCGTGTCGACGCTGATGCACGTCGCGCCTTCTTCAACGACGAAGAGCTTCAGCTGACTGCCAAGGAGTTCGACCTGTTGCGAGTCCTGGTGCGTGAGCAGGGCAAGGTCGTCTCTCGTGAGCAGCTGATGCGTGAGATCTGGGAGACAGTGTGGTTCGGGTCGACCAAGACCCTCGACATGCATATCTCGGTGCTGCGCCGGAAGCTGGGCGACGACGCGGCACAGCCGCGCTTCATCTCGACCGTGCGTGGTGTCGGATTCCGCTTCGAGCGCGCTGAGCGAGGCTGACCCCGGGCATGCGCCGTCAGCTGGTGCGGGCTACCTCCACCGCCGTGCTGCTCTCCGTGTCGACAGTGGCTCTGCCGTTGGGGGCTTTTGGCTGGTGGGTTGCGGTCGACGACTTCAGCCGGCTGCGCGGTTGGCTGGACGGGTCGTCGCAGCCACCGCTGCCACCGGTTCTGCTGGCGGGGTGCCTGGTTGGCCTGTCGGTGATCGCCGTGCTGGCCGGAGTGCTGGTCGCCTGGCTGCAGGCCCCGCGGTTCGCGGAGCCGATGACCCAGCTGGTTGACCGGGCCGAACGGCTGGGAGCCGGCGAGAGCCGGTTGCAGCCGCTGGTCACCGGCATCGCCGAGGTCGACCGGGTTGCCGAGGTGCTGGTGCGCAGCGCGCACCAGATGACCCGGTCACTGGCCTCTGAGCGTGACTTCGCCTCGGACGCGTCCCATCAGCTGCGAACCCCGCTGACCGCTTTGCTCATGCGCCTCGAGGAGATCGCGGCGACCGACGATCTTGCCGTCGTCCAGGAAGAGGCGAGTGTCGCGATCACGCAGGTCGAGCGCCTCACCACGGTGGTGGACGAGCTGCTCTCACGGACCCGTCGCGGTCAGGACGCGAGGCCGCCGACCGTCTCGCTCGACTCGGTGATCGCCTCACTTCAGCGGGAGTGGCAGCCGGCCTTCGAACAGGCTCGTCGCAGCGTCCGCGTCCACGGCCAGCGCGGCCTGTCGGTGCGCGCCACGCCGACGGCGTTGTCCCAGGTGTTGTCGACTCTTCTGGAGAACTCCCTGGCGCACGGTCGCGGCACCGTGGATGTGGAGGCCCGACGCAGCGGTCCCTCGGTGGTGGTGGAGGTCAGTGACCAGGGCGACGGTGTGCCCGCCGCGATCGCGCCGCACATCTTCGAGCGTTCCGTCAGCACGGGGCAGAGCACCGGTCTGGGCCTGGCGCTGGCCCGGGACCTGGCGGAGGCCAACGGCGGCCGGCTCGAGCTGATCCAGACCAAGCCGGCGATCTTTGCGCTCTTCCTGTCCGAGTCCGATCCCGGCTAGCCCTTGTGGGTGGTCTCCAGCGAGCTGTCGGCAAGGGTGTCGATGAACACGAACTTGCGGTAGGACCAGAATCGGAACAGCGTGCCGAGAGCGATCCCGAAGATGTTGGTGATGTTGTCCGCGAGCTGGCTCTCCAGACCGAAGATGTATCGGGAGGTGCCCAGGCAGGCGAGTGAGATGGCCATGGCGACGACGTTGAAGAAGATGAACAACGCCAGCTCGTGGCTGGCCTGCCGGTTGCCACGGTGCCGGAAGGTCCAGAGCCGGTTGCCGAGCCACGCCACCACTGTCGCCACGGTTGCCGAGATGACCCGAGCCGTCAGCGGCTTCTCGTTGAGGCTCAGAAGGCCAGGCCCGAACACCAGGAGGTTGTAGCCGCCCAGGTCGATGACGAAAGCCACGGCTCCGACCACGCCGAACTTGAGCATCTCGCGCACGAGGACATCGAGCGCCCCGCGGGCACGATCGAGCAGCGCAAGTCCGGAGGTGAGCACAATACGAGCCTAACGTCGGAAACCGTCGGCGGTGGCCACTTGCCCCCGATAGGCTCCTGTGCGTGACTTCACCCCAGCGCGCGCCAGGAGGCTTCCCCGTCGTCGGCATCATCGGTGGCGGCCAGCTCGCCCGAATGTGCCAGCCGCCGGCCGTGGGTCTGTCGATCTCGCTGTCGGTTCTCGCGGAGTCGGCGGACGCCTCCGCGGCCCTGGTCGTCCCCTCATCTCCGGTGGGCGCCCACTCCGACGTCGAGGCCGTGCTCGCTTTTGCCAGGGAGTGCGACGTGGTCACCTTCGACCACGAGCACGTGCCCGCGGAGGTCCTGGTCGCGCTCGAGAAGGACGGAGTCATCCTGCATCCGTCGCGGGCTGCGCTCGTGTTCGCCCAGGACAAGCTCGCGATGCGCCGACGGCTCACTGACATCGGGATCGCCTGCCCGGCGTGGGCCCAGGTGCGCGATGCGGCCTCGCTGCAGGCCTTCGGCGACGAGCTGGGCTGGCCGGTGGTCGTCAAGACCCCCAGGGGCGGGTATGACGGCAAGGGAGTCCGCGTCGTCGGCTCACCGCAGGAGGTGGCCGACTGGTTCGCAGACGTGTCGCGCGATGCCGGTGGTGACCCGAAGGGGAGCGGCCTGCTCGTCGACGGGCTGCTCGCCGAGGAGAAGGTCGACTTCGTCCGGGAGCTCGCGGTGCTGATCGCCCGCAGCCCGTCGGGCCAGGCGGCCGCCTGGTCGGTCGTGGAGACCGTCCAGGCCGGGAGCATCTGCACCCAGGTCCTGGCGCCCGCTCCGGACCTGGACCCCCGGCTTGCCGCTGTGGCCACCGAAGCGGGTCTGCGGATCGCCGGTGAGCTCGGCGTCACCGGCGTGATGGCGGTGGAGATGTTCGAGGTGAGGGACCCGCAGACCGGCGACCCGGCATACCTCGTCAACGAGCTGGCGATGCGGCCGCACAACAGCGGTCACTGGAGCATCGACGGCGCGGTGACCAGCCAGTTCGAGCAGCATCTGCGCGCCGTGCTCGACCTGCCGCTGGGCGACACCAGCGCACGGGCGCCGTGGACGGTCATGAGCAACGTGCTGGGCGGTGACCACCCACAGCTCTATCCCACCTATCGTCATCTGCTGGCGCGCGACCCCGGTCTCAAGATTCACTTGTACGGGAAGGGTGTCCGGCCCGGGCGCAAGATCGGGCACGTCACCGTCAGCGGAACAGACCTCGAGGATCTCAGGGCTCGCGCGATCCATGCGAGCGACTTTCTGCAGGGAGTGATCACGGAATGAGTGAACCGCGAACAGTGGGGGGTCCGGGGCGTCCGACGGTTGTGGGACCGACAGGTGTGGGACCGACAGCTGTCGCACCGGTTGCTGAGAGCCGGTCCGGTGGGCGTGCAGCAGTTGTCGGGCTCGTGATGGGCAGTGACAGCGACTGGCCGGTCATGGAAGAAGCCGCACGAGTGCTGGAGGAGTTCGGGATCGGCTATGAGGCCGATGTCGTCTCGGCGCACCGGATGCCTGCGGAGATGCTCGAGTACGGGCAGGGCGCCGCCGACCGCGGTCTGCGGGTGATCATCGCCGGCGCGGGGGGTGCAGCCCACCTGCCCGGGATGCTGGCCTCGGTCACACCGCTTCCGGTCATCGGCGTCCCGGTGCCGCTGGCCTATCTGGACGGGATGGACTCGTTGTTGTCCATCGTGCAGATGCCCGCCGGAGTGCCCGTGGCGACCGTGTCGGTGGCCGGGGCGCGAAACGCCGGACTGCTGGCGGTGCGGATACTCGGCGCCGGGTCGGATGGCGACGCCGCCCGGGTGCGCACGGAGATGGTGGAGTTCCAGGGCCGGCTCCGGGATGAGGCCCATGCGAAGGGCGAGCGGCTGCGGGCCCGCCGTGCTCACCCGACCGGCTTCGGGATGCCCCGCGACTGACCTGGCACCAGCACTCGCGACAGCACTCGCGACAGCACTCGCGACAGCACTGAGCGAACCCTTGCGCCAACCGCCGCCCGGGATCAGAGCTTCGGGTACTCGATCATGGGGCAGGCGTCCATAACGACGTCCAGGCCGGCGCTGATAGCGCGTCCCGCCGCGTCCTGGTCGATGACGCCGAGCTGGAGCCAGATGGTCTCGATGCCCAGCCGGTCCTTGTTCGCGATCGCCTCATCGACGACCGCGCCGACCCGGTCCGAGTTGACGAAGCAGTCCACGACCGTCACCGCGGTGCCGTCCGGAACCCGGCTGAGGGTTGGGTAGCCCGGTTCGTCCCACACCTCCTCGGCCCGGGGGTGCACCGGGATGATGCGCTGTCCCAGGGCGTCCGACATCCACCGGGCAACGCCGTATGCGGTCCGGGTGGCATTCGCGGACAGGCCGACCACAGCCCAGGTCGAGGGGGTGGTGAGGACTCTCCGGATGACGTTGGGGTCCGAGACATTACCTGCGATGGAGGAAGACATAGCCGCACAGTAACCTCGGAGTGCACGCGGGTTGCCGCGTCGAGTGCTGCGTGTCGTTGACGAGGGAGAAGTACAGTGCGATTTGGTCTCTTCGTTCCCCAGGGCTGGCGGATGGATCTCGCCGGTATCGAGCCGGACCAGCACTGGGGGGTGATGGCCGGCCTGGCCGAGCGTGCCGAGATGACCCGCCTGTGGGAGTCGATCTGGGTCTATGACCATTTCCACACGGTTCCGATCCCGTCGCAGGAGGCCACTCACGAGGCGTGGACCCTGATGGCTGCGCTGGCGGCCGTCACCGGCCGGATCCGGCTGGGTCAGATGTGCAGCTGCATGAGCTACCGCAACCCCGCCCACCTCGCGAAGGTTGCGGCGACGGTCGACATCATCTCCGAGGGTCGCCTCGAGATGGGCATCGGCGCCGGCTGGTATGAGCACGAGTGGCGTGCCTACGGGATCGACGGCGGGGACTTTCCCTCCGCCGGGGACCGGATCGGGCGGCTCGAGGAAGGCGTCCAGATCTTCCGGGACATGTGGACCAAAGGATCGGCCACCCTGGACGGCAGGCACTATCAGGTCGACGGGGCGATCTGCTCTCCCCGTCCGCTGCAGGGGACGACTCAGCCCGGGTCCAGGCTCAACGGCATACCGATGTGGATCGCCGGGGGTGGCGAGAAGAAGACCCTTCGCGTCGCGGCGCAGTACGCGGACTACACCAACTTCGCCCCGGACGTCTTCGAGCACAAGAGCGCGATCCTTGCGGCCCACTGCGCCGAGGTCGGCAGGGACTTTGCCCAGATCACCCGGTCGGCGAACATCAACGTGGTCATCGGCGAGACGGAGAAGGACGTCAGGGAACGCCTGGCCTGGATGCGTCAGCACTACATCGCAGCGGGTGTGCCAGAGGCGAGGGTCGACCAGCAGATCGAGGCCGAGAAGGCCGGCGTGGGGGTGGGCACCCCGGAGCAGATCGTCGAGAGGCTCAGCGCCCTCAAGGCGCTCGGGCTCAGCTACACGATCGCCTACTTCACCGAGGCGGCGTACGACACCTCGGGCATGCATCTCTTCGAGAACGCGGTGATCGCCGAGCTCCGCTGACTCCCGGCGCCGCGCAGCGCCGGGGCCGCACGACTCCGAGGTGCGGTTACGCCCCAAATCACCAATAATGGCTGTCGTGACCACAGACAAAGGCGTCGACTTCCCCTTCTTCATCACCTCCGAGGACCACGAGGAGCTGAGGCAGGCCGTCCGTAACGTCGCCGAGGACAAGATCGCTCCCCATGCCGCGGAGGTCGACGAGACCGCCACCTTCCCGAAGGCGGCGTATGACGCGCTGGTCGCCTCGGACTTCCATGCGCCCCACGTCGGGGAGCAGTACGGCGGAGTCGGCGCTGACGCACTGGCGACCTGCATCGTGATCGAGGAAGTCGCCCGGGTGTGCGCCTCCTCATCGCTGATCCCCGCGGTGAACAAGCTGGGCTCGATGCCGGTGATCCTGGCCGGATCAGAGGAGCTGAAGGCGAAGTACCTGCCGCCCATGGCCCGCGGTGAGGCCATGTTCTCCTACGGGCTGTCCGAGCGAGAGGCCGGCAGCGACACCGCCTCGATGAAGTGCCGGGCCAGGGCCGATGGCGATGACTGGGTGCTGAACGGTCAGAAGGCGTGGATCACCAACGCCGGCATCTCCGAGTACTACACCGTGCTGGCGGTCACCGACCCCGACGGCAAGCGGGGGTCGAACGTGTCGGCCTTCGTGGTGGAGAAGTCAGATGACGGCTTCACCTTCGGTGACCTGGAGCGGAAGATGGGCATCAAGGGCTCGCCGACCCGCGAGTTGATCTTCGAGAACTGCCGGATCCCCGGGGACCGGATGGTGGGTGCGCCCGGTGACGGGCTCAAGCTCGCGTTGGCGACACTGGATCACACCCGGGTCACCATCGGCGCACAGGCTGTGGGTATCGCCCAGGGTGCGCTGGACTTCGCGGTGGGTTATGTCAAGGAACGCTCCCAGTTCGGCAAGCACATCGCCGAGTTCCAGGGAGTGCAGTTCATGCTGGCGGACATGGCCATGAAGCTGGAGGCCGCCCGCCAGATGGTCTATGTGGCAGCCGCCAAGTCCCAGCGCGGAGACAAGGACCTGTCCTTCTTCGGGGCGGCGGCAAAGTGTTTCGCCTCGGACGTGGCCATGGAGATCACCACCGACGCGGTCCAGCTGCTTGGTGGTGCCGGGTACGTCAAGGACTACCCGGTCGAGCGGATGATGCGCGACGCCAAGATCACCCAGATCTACGAGGGAACCAACCAGATTCAGCGCATCGTCATGGCGCGTCAGCTGTTGAAGTTCTGAGGGAGCCATCAGGCTGGGTATGCTCGGCCGGTGACTAACGAGGCGATCCGGGGCCACCCGAGGGTGGTTGCTGTGGTCGTCACCTGGAATCGGGTGAAGCTGCTGATCGAGTGTCTGACGATGCTCGGTTCGCAGACTCGACCCCCGGACGTCGTGGTCGTGGTGGACAACGCCTCCACCGACGGCTCCGCCGACGTGATCCGCGCCCAGTTCCCTGATGTCGACCTGGTGACGTTGACCCGAAACACCGGTGGGGCGGGCGGCTTCAGTGCAGGCCTGGCTGAGGCTGTCGACGCCCACCACGCCGATCTGGTGTGGGTCATGGACGACGACACCATTCCGTCGGAGACGACCCTCGCGGAGCTCCTGGAGTCCTACGCCGCCTACGGGCCGGGCCTTGGTCTGGTTGCCAGCCGCGTGGTCTGGATCGATGGCCAGGACCAGCCGCGCAACATCCCGCGCAACATCCCGCGCTATCCCGGGCGGGTCTACCGGGCCGACCGCCGTGCCGCTCTGGCTGCCGGGGGCCGCCCGGTTCGCACCGCGTCGTTCGTGTCCTTGCTGATCGAGGCCGGGGCGATCCGGGAGTTCGGGCTGCCCACCGCTGACTTCTTCATCTGGAACGACGACTTCGAGTTCACTGCCCGCCTGCTGAGGCACCGTAAGGGCATCTACGCTCGCAA
>DASVKO010000108.1:0-9142 GCA_036385355.1 Dermatophilaceae bacterium | reverse complement strand
GGCCCAGCGGCGCCTGGGGTCGACCTCGCGGGCGCCGCGCTGGGCCATCGCCTTCAAGTACCCCCCCGAGGAGGTCACCACCAAGCTCCTGGACATCCGGGTCAACGTCGGCCGGACCGGGCGGGTGACGCCCTTCGGGGTGATGAAGCCGGTCAGGGTCGCCGGGTCCACCGTCGAGATGGCCACCCTGCACAACGCCTTCGAGGTCGTCCGCAAGGGCGTGCTGATCGGGGACACCGTCGTGCTGCGCAAGGCCGGTGACGTGATCCCCGAGATCGTCGGGCCGGTCGTTGACCTGCGCG
This sequence comes from Dermatophilaceae bacterium, assembly GCA_036385355.1. GTDB lineage: Bacteria > Actinomycetota > Actinomycetes > Actinomycetales > Dermatophilaceae > UBA4719. Next base: position 8,840 of record DASVKO010000108.1, on the reverse strand, counting down.
ACGGGTCCGAGCGCGCCTTCGAGATGCCGACGCGCTGCCCTGACTGCGGCACCGGGCTGGCTGCCCAGAAGGAGGGCGACAAGGACATCCGCTGCCCCAACTCACGGAACTGCCCGGCCCAGCTTCGGGAGCGGCTGTCCGCCCTGGCCGGCCGGGGGGCGTTCGACATCGAGGCGCTGGGCTGGGAGGGCGCCATCGCCCTGCTCGAGGCCAGGGTGCTGGCTGACGAGGGCGATCTCTTCGCGCTGGCACCAGGACCCGACGGCGACACCGGGGAGGCCGAGGCGCTGCTGACCAGGGTTCCGCTCTACACGCGCGCCGCCAGGAAGAACGATCCGCCGGACGCGGTCGTGGACGGTCGCGTGCTCTCCGCCAACGGGGCCAAGCTGATCGCCAACCTCAGGGAGGCCAAACGACAGCCACTGTGGCGTGTCCTCGTGGCACTCTCGATCCGGCATGTCGGTCCCACCGCGGCCCGCGCGCTGGCCGGGCACTTCGGCTCGATGGACGCCATCCGCGCGGCGTCGCTCGAAGAGCTCGCCGGCGTCGAGGGCGTGGGCCCGGTGATCGCCGAGTCGGTTCAGGAGTGGTTCACCGAGAAGCCGGCTGATCAGGAGACCAGGCACTGGCATCTGGTGATTCTCGACAAGTGGGCCGCTGCCGGGGTGCGGATGGCCGATGACGTCGACGAGTCGAGTCCCAGAACCCTGGCCGGGCTGACGATCGTGGTCACCGGCTCGCTGGAGGGCTTCTCTCGCGACGAGGCCAAGGAGGCCATCCTGTCCCGCGGCGGGAAGGCCGCCGGATCGGTGTCCAGGAAGACCGACTACGTCGTGGTGGGGGAGAACGCCGGTACCAAGGCAGAGAAGGCGGCCGAGCTCGGGCTGACGATCCTGGACGAGGCAGGCTTTCGTGCGCTGCTCGAGTCGGGTGAGTCACCGGCGACGACCGGCGGTGACCTCAGCAGCCAGGAGGCCAGCCCGGACGAGACCAGCCTCAGCGACGAGGAGGCACGATGAGTAGTGACCGAGAACGTGACCAGGCCGGCCGGCCGCGCAACGCCCGCCCGCGCGACGAGCTCGGCCGGCCCCTTCCTCGTGGAGAGTCCGGAGTCGCCGGCGTCCCCGACGATCTCGTCCTGTCACCGCAGGACAGCCTGATCGAGGCGCAGCGACTCCTGGACGCGGGCCGGCCGTTCCAGGCCCATGAGGTCCTGGAAGCCAGCTGGAAGGCGGCGCCGGATGCCGAACGCGCCCTGTGGCAGGGGCTTGCCCAGCTGGCGGTCGGACTGACCCACGCACTTCGCGGGAACAGGGTCGGAGCGGCCGCGGTGCTCACTCGTGGGGCCGACCGCATCTCGGGCTACGCCGACGGACCGCCATACGGCATTGACGTCACGGGGTTGGCCGACTGGGCCAGATCACTGTCCGGGAGGCTGGGCGACCCGTCCCCCGACGTGGGCACGCCGGACACTCCCAGGCTCTGCGGCAGCTGAGCGTTCACTCCACTCACAGCCGGAGGTGCAGACGCATCCCACGGGTCTTGTCGGCGTGGCAACTCCCAGGACTTCTGACCCTATTGAGCCCTGTGGCCCTACCCGGGCAACAACGCCCGCAGCCTCGGGCTGCCAAGTCAGGTCGGCACAGGGCGCTTCCAGCATGCTGGGGTGGACTGGCTCTGCTAGGAGACAGTGAAGCGCGCGTACCACCCATCCCAGAAAGGCCGGTCAAAGTAGGCGTTGGGCGCGATGTTGCCGGTGACGTAGGCCCCGGGGGCCAGGCGGTAGTGCCAGAACACGGATGCCCCGGCCGAAACCTTGCCACCCAGATCCAGGGAGGAGCCCCGGACGAAGCAGTCCTTGGTCGGGGGCGCGGTCCCGGCGGGGAAGCAGACCCCTCGCGTGTCGAGGTCGGCCTCGGTGACACCCGGGACCAGCCTGGCGACCGTCAGGCTGTTCAGCGGCGCGCCGCCAATCCCCAGGAGCCAGCCGGAGGTGGGCAGGTTCGCGGGCAGGGTGAGTCCCCCGGTGGTGGTGGAGAACCGGACAACGCCGGCGGCGGTCGGGTGCGTCTGGGCAGGGGGAGTGCCTACGACAGTCAGTACCGAGATACGGGCCAGGTGAGTCGGGGCGTCGTAGGTGTCCTCGTACAGCCAGTACGTGCCGGCGGTCAGGCCCGTCGCGAACGAACCGACACCCCCGCGGGTGACGACCGCCCCGCCGACCGAGGTCACGCTGCGTACAAACGCCGTGTAGGCGGCCCTCGGATCGGCTCCGCTCGCATATCGCGTGCGCCAGAGCGTCGCGGCCGCGAGGTACTGCCGGGGCGTGTACCCCGCCGGCGGGCGCACAACCTGAACGACGCTGCGCGAGTCGCTGGTGCGCACCTGGAAGTAGTACTGCCCCGCCGCGACCCGGTGAGGCATCGTGAGGTACCGGTTCGCCACCGAGACGTACAGTGTGTGCGGCGCGGTGGGTGTCGCAGCGGTAGCCTGCACCCCCTGCGCGAAACCAGCCGCGATCGTCCCCGTCAATGCCATAACCACCGCAGAAACCAGGACGCGAAGCCTGAATCCGGGACGCATAGCTGCCTTTCCCCGAGGCTGCCAGTTGGGCGGCCGGTAGGAGGCACCGTATACCCCCCCCGGCCGGGACCGATGACCAGAAGACCGTGAACCGCGCAGAACCATCGGTTCCAGGCTCCCGTGGGGAGGATTACGCCCCGCACCGGCCCCGGCTCACCAACGTGCACCGGGACCGATGGTCGGGCTCAGGCCGGCTGGACGGTGTAGTCGACCGTCTGCACGCAGCACATGCCGTCACGGAAGACGAACGTGTCGACGGCGTGCTCTGCCTTGCGGCCGCCTCCGACCGCCGACCACTCCAGGTAGAGCACGTCGTCGGCGAACACCGTGTCGAGCTGCCAGTCGGCTGAAGGGAGGTCGCTGAGCAGCTGGGTGAAGACCTCCCGGGCGCCGTCCTTGCCCCGGTAGACCTTCTTGTTCACGATGAGGATCGCGTCCTCCGTGTAGTCCTCGACGATCCCTTCGAGGTTCCCTGCCCCCAGTTCCTGTCCGTGGTGGGCGAAGACCTCTTCCGGCGTGCGTGTCATTGTCGTGCCTCTCGCTCGGGGTGAGGCTCGGGATGCTACGCCGACCCGGCCGTTGTCGGAAGGGTCTCGGTGCTACGCCGTGCGCACTCGCCCTGCTTGCCCTACGGTGCAGGGCAGGAGGACCACCCGGGGTCGTCCGCGTTCGGTCTGGGAGGCGTGATGAAGGCGGTTCGGCTGCATCGGTATGAGGAGCGCCCGGTTGTCGAGGATGTTCCCGAGCCACAGGCCACGGGTCCGCTCGACGTCGTCGTCAGGGTGGGAGGTGCGGGACTGTGCCGCACCGACCTGCACATCGTCGAGGGTCAGTGGGCAGACAAGAGCAACGTCGCGCTGCCGTACACGCTGGGCCACGAGAACGCCGGCTGGATCCACTCGGTCGGCGCAGCCGTGGAGCACCTGCATCCGGGCGACGCGGTGATCCTGCACCCGCTGGTGACCTGTGGCTACTGCCGGGCCTGCCGCGCCGGCGACGACGTGCACTGCGAGGCCAGCGGCTTCCCGGGCATCGACACCGACGGCGGGATGGCGGACTTCATCAAGACCTCCGCGCGTTCGGTGGTCAAGCTCGCCCCGGGCATCGAACCCGCCGCGGTGGCCGCGCTGGCCGACGCCGGCCTCACGGCCTACCACGCGGTGAAGAAGGCTGTGCCGCTGCTGTACCCGGGCAGTACCTGCGTCGTCATGGGGGCCGGCGGCCTGGGGCACCTCGGCATCCAGTGCCTGCGCGCGATGAGCGCCACCCGCATCGTCGTGCTCGACCCCAACGAGGAGGCCCTTGCCCTCACCCGCGGATGGGGTGCCGACGAGACCGTCGTGGTCGACGGCAGGCACGTGGACCGGGTCCTGGAGATGACCAACGGCCTGGGCGCCGAGGTGGTGCTGGACTTCGTGGGGGAGAAGGGCGCCGAGCGAGACAGCTGGGCGATGACGAGGCGGGCCGGGAGCGACTTCGTGATCGGGTATGGCGGCACCGTCGACATCCCGACGATCGACGTGATCTCGACCGAGCGCAACGTCGTGGGCAACCTCGTCGGCAGCTACAACGACCTTGTCGAGCTCATGGCGCTCAACGCCGCCGGACGCGTCACCATGCTGACCCACACCTACCCGCTGGACGCGGTGAACGACGCGATGGACGACCTTGACGCCGGCCGGTTGCGCGGTCGAGGCATCCTCATCCCGTAGTCGGTCGAACCTGGGCTTGTCGTCGGACAGGTTACCCACGGGCCGTGGGTCGGGTTGGGCATTCAGTCCCGCGGTCGGCAGGTGCTCGGGTAGGATCGCCGACAACTGAGGCCCTGAGCTGCCTGAGCCAGACAGGATTCCCCCCTCATGAGCAGTCCAGCTGAGCACCAGCCGTTCAACTCGGCCGATCCCGGGCAGGACCAGCCGCCCCCGCCTGCGCAGCAGCCTCAGCCGGGCCCGCCGCCCCACGGTACTGGCAGCCGTCCCCGCCGGTATCGAAACAGGGCAACGGCCTGGCCATCACCGCGATCGTGATCGCCAGCCTCGCCCTGCTGCTGAGTCTGGGCGGGTTCGTCCTCCCGATGATTGCGGGCGGCGTGTTCGCGCTCGCGACCTCGGGCTCGGGCGGTCCTTTTGGTTCCCCCACCATGGACGGGACTGCCCCTCAGGTCGTCGCGGGTCAGGCATATCCGGGACGACTCCTTCAGGAGGAGCTCGCCCGGGTCGAGGGTGGTTCTGGCTCCGGTGGCCCGTCCTTCTCCTGCCCTGCGACGCCGGCTGTTGTCGCCGACGCGGTGACCGTCTGTCACGAGGCCGGGGGAGGTCCTGGCTCCACTGTCAAGGTCACGTTCGAGGACGACCTGGGACACTTCGGGATGGAGTGGAACTGACGCCGTTCCCCGTGGGCTGGCGTGGGCGCAGCACTGCTGGGCGGTACGGCGTCTGAGCATCCGGCATGCCGCGATGGCGGCCCAGTAGACTCCAGGGCATGTCCGCAATCTCTCGCGACGAAGTCGCCCATCTCGCCATGCTCGCGCGCATCGATCTCAATGACGCCGAGCTGGACAAGATGTCCGGCGAGCTTGCCGTCATCCTCGAGTCCGTCGCGCGGGTGAACGAGGTGGCCACTGACGACGTGCCCCCCACCTCACACCCGCTGCCGATGACCAACGTGACCCGGCCCGACGTGGTGCGCCCCAGCCTGACCGCGCAAGAGGTGCTCGCCGCCGCGCCTGCCTCTGAGCAGCAGCGCTTCTCCGTCCCGCGGATCCTGGACGAGGACTGACCGCCCGTCACCTCTCTCGATCCCTCGGGTAGCTCCGAGTCTGTTCTTCGAGTACCTCCGAACAAAGGTTCAGCTGTGACTTCTGACATTACCCGCGCGAGCGCTGCCGAGCTCGCGGATCGCCTGTCCCGCAAGGAGGTCAGTGCGGTCGAGGCCACCCAGGCGCACCTGGACCGCATCGACGCCGTGGACGGCTCGGTGAAGGCGTTCCTGCACGTCGACGCCGAGGGAGCGCTCGCGACCGCCCGTGACATCGACAAGCGCCGGATGGCCGGTGAGGAGCTGCATGTCCTGGCCGGGGTGCCGATCGCGGTGAAGGACATCGCGACCACCAAGGGCTTGCCCACCACGGCCGGATCCAAGATCCTGCAGGGCTGGATCCCGCCGTATGACGCCACGATCGTCACCAGGCTCAAGGCAGCCGGCATGCCGATCCTGGGCAAGACCAACATGGACGAGTTCGCGATGGGCTCCTCGACCGAGCACTCCGCCTACGGCCCGTCGCACAACCCGTGGGACCTCGAGCGCATCCCCGGCGGGTCCGGTGGTGGCTCCTCGGCCGCTGTCGCGTCCTATATGGCGCCACTGGCGATCGGCACCGACACCGGGGGGTCGATCCGTCAGCCGGCCGCGGTGACCGGAACCGTCGGGTGCAAGCCGACCTACGGCGGTGTGTCGCGCTACGGCCTGATCGCCCTGGCCAGCAGCCTCGACCAGGCCGGGCCGGTGTCGCGCACGGTGCTCGACGCCGCGCTGCTGCACTCGGTCATCGGAGGCTACGACCCGATGGACTCCACCTCCATCGACGCGCCGGTGCCGCCGGTGCTGGAGGCAGCCCGCCGCGCCGACGTGAAGGGCATGCGGATCGGCGTGGTCAAGGAGCTCGGCGGCGAGGGCTACCAGCCCGGCGTCCGGGCCCGCTTCGAGGAGTCTGTGCAGCTGCTTGTCGAGGCAGGTGCCGAGGTCGTCGAGGTGTCGTGCCCCAGCTTCGACTACGCGCTGGCGGCCTACTACCTGATCCTGCCCAGTGAGGCGTCCTCCAACCTGGCCAAGTTCGACGCCATGCGCTACGGCCTGCGTGTCCTGCCCGAGGGAGTGGATGACCCCAGCGCCGAACAGGTCATGGCTGCCTCTCGCGACGCGGGTTTCGGCGACGAGGTCAAGCGCCGGATCATCCTGGGCACCTATGCCCTGTCCAGCGGCTACTACGACGCCTACTACGGCTCGGCCCAGAAGGTCCGCACGCTGATCCAGCGCGACTTCGCCGCCGCCTTCGAGAAGGCCGACGTCCTGGTCTCGCCGACCACCCCGACGACCGCGTTCAAGATCGGCGAGAAGATCGACGACCCGCTTGCCATGTACCTCAACGACATCGCCACGATCCCGGCCAACCTGGCCGGGATCCCGGGCATCTCCCTGCCGAGCGGTCTGGCCGACGAGGACGGGCTGCCGACCGGCATACAGATCCTTGCCCCGGCCACCAGGGACGAGCGACTGTATGGCGTCGGCGCGGCCCTGGAGGCCGCCCTCGTGCATCGCTGGGGTGGGCCGCTGCTCGGTCAGGCCCCAGAGCTGCCGACCGGCCCCACCGCGCTGCCTGACACTGCCAACGGCCGGGAGGTCCGCGCATGAGTACCGCCACCAACGGCCACGTCGCCGAGCCCGTCGTCGACTACGCCGAGGTTCTCCGGAAGTACGACCCGGTGATGGGCCTGGAGGTCCACGTCGAGCTCAACACCGCCACCAAGATGTTCTGTGGCTGCGCGACCGGCTTCGGCGCAGACCCGAACACCCAGGTCTGCCCGGTATGCCTGGGACTGCCCGGGGCACTGCCGGTCGTCAACGAGGCGGCCGTGGAGTCGGCCATCCGGATCGGCCTGGCGCTCAACTGCGAGATCGCGTCGTGGTGCCGGTTCGCGCGCAAGAACTACTTCTACCCGGACATGCCCAAGAACTTCCAGACCTCCCAGTACGACGAGCCGATCGACTTCAACGGCTACCTCGACGTCGAGCTGGCGGACGGGTCGACGTACCGCGTCGAGATCGAGCGCGCCCACATGGAGGAGGACACCGGAAAGTCCCTGCACATCGGTGGTGCCACTGGTCGTATTCACGGCGCGGACCACAGCCTCGTCGACTACAACCGGGCCGGCATCCCGCTCGTGGAGATCGTCACCCGACCCCTGCTGGGTGCCGGGGCGCGGGCACCCGAGGTGGCCAAGGCCTATGTTGCGGCGCTGCGTGACCTGCTCAAGGCGCTCAAGGTCAGCGACGTCCGGATGGAGCAGGGCTCGCTTCGTTGTGATGTCAACCTGTCGCTGCGTCCGAAGTCGCAGGATGCTGCCGCTCAGAATGACGTCCCGCTCGGCACCCGGACCGAGACCAAGAACGTCAACTCGCTGCGGTCGGTCGAGCGGGCGGTGCGGTACGAGATGACCCGTCACGCCGCAGTCCTGGACAGTGGCGCTTCGATCCTGCAGGAGACCAGGCACTGGCACGAGGACACCGGCGTCACCACCTCCGGCCGGGTGAAGTCCGACGCTGACGACTACCGCTACTTCCCCGAGCCCGACCTGGTGCCGGTTGCCCCGACCCGGGAGCGGGTCGAAGAGCTGCGTGCCACGATGCCCGAGCCGCCGGATGTCCGTCGTCGCAGGCTTCAGGGCGACTGGGGCTACAGCGATCTGGAGATGCGTGACGTCATGAACGCCGGGGCTGTCCTCCTGATCGAGGAGACAGTGGCCGCCGGGGCAACGCCGGTGGGGGCGCGCAAGTGGTGGATGGGTGAGCTGGCCCGTCGCGCCAGCGCCGAGGCTCGTGATCTGGCGGACTTCGGGGTCACTCCGGCCGACATCGCCGAGCTGGACGGATTGGTGGGCGCGGGCCGGCTCAACGACTCGATGGCCCGCCAGGTGCTCGAGGGTGTCCTGGCCGGCGAAGGCTCGCCGGTAGCGGTGGCCGATGCGCGCGGCCTGCAGCTGGTCGTTGACGACGGCGCACTGTCGGCAGTCATCGACGCGGTCATTGCGGCCAACCCGCAGGCTGCCGACAAGGTGCGCGAGGGGAAGGTGCAGGCGGCCGGCGCCCTGATCGGTCAGGTCATGAAGGAGATGCGGGGCCAGGCCGACGCGGCCAGGGCCCGTGAGCTGATCCTTGCCAAGCTGGGTGCGTCCTAGGCACATCGAGCACCCGCGTCGCGGGTGACGAAACCTGGTAGCGGGCCGGATGACCCGCCCGGCGAACAGGTCTGGTGACGACGACAGCCGTCGATGAGGGTGCGAACGACGGGATCGACGCGGCGGTCCCACCTCGCGTACCCCCGAGCAGCCGGACCGTCCGACGCACATCAGTGGGCGAGCTGACGATCACGGCGATGACGAGCGCCCAGAAGACCACCGAGAGAACCAGCACGACTTTGTACATCTCTGTTCCTGTCCGACAACTCGGGAGCTCGGCACCTGGCCACCAGCGATTTGCGC
>DASVKO010000107.1:0-2480 GCA_036385355.1 Dermatophilaceae bacterium | reverse complement strand
GATCTTGCCGAATGCAGCGCGCTTCCGTAAGCGTGCCAATGGCGCCATAATGGCTCCATGCCGAACATTCAGATCAAGGACGTTCCCGACGACACGCACGCGGTGCTGCGGCAACGAGCGAGCGCGGCACACCAGTCGCTGCAGGAGTACCTGCGCTCGAAGCTGATCGCCGAAGCGTCGCAGCCGACGGTGGAGGACGTGCTGGATCGGGCCGGTGGTCGTGCGGGCGGCTCGCTGCCGTTGGCTGATGCGGTGAGCGCGTTGCGGTTCGAACGTGCTCGTCATTGACGCCAGCGTCTTGGCCGTCGGGTTGCTCGATGATGGCCCGGACGGGGACCTGATCCGGCACCGGCTGCGTGGCGAACAGCTCGCCGCGCCGGCGTTGATCGATCTCGAGGTGGCCTCGGTGTGGCGCGGGCTGGCCCGCGGTGGCCACCTTGATGCCCGACGGGTCGGGCAGGCCATGGACGATCTACGGGACCTGCCCATCCAGCGTGTGGGGCACACCCCGTTGTTGGCCCGCTGTTGGGAGTTGCGCGACAACCTCACGATCTACGACGCCGCCTACGTCGCCCTCGCCGAGGCACTCCAGGCACCCCTACTCACCGGCGACAGGCGACTCGCCAGGGCCACGGGCCCACGATGCGCCATCGAAGTCATGAGGACAGACGCATAGCACGCGACTCTGCCGCTGCCCGTGGCCAGTCCTGTAGGTAGAGCCGCTGGACGGCCGGGCTGCCGCCCGTCCCATCGTCTTCAACTCACACGTACCCGACGTCGTAGGACTGCCCCGGTTGGAGCGGGTTCGCCGCCATCCACGCGAGCGTGTTCGCCCAGAAGCTCCTGACTTGCTCCTGCTCGCCCGGGTCCGTGACGCTCATCTTCTCGATGTACGCCGCGGGGGTCGTGTCGCCCCTGTAGATGAAGGGCAGCAGCCGGTTCATACCCTCGACGGTCAGACTGCCGTCGGTGTCGAACGCAAGCTCTCCCATGCCCATGCCCATCACCTCCTTCGCTCACCACTTCAAGTTGTAGTGCAGTTCCCCATCATCCGCCCACGCCGTCGGTGGACGCTGCAAAGACCGAGGAGGTCTGCCAACTCGAGTCCTGCCTCCTGTTCGTGAGAACACACTCAGGAGAGTGTCTCCCGTGACAAGGACAGATTCGCCTCGTGGCCGAGTGTGCACGGCGTCAACCGGGGAGCTGAGGGGAACGTCGCTTGCGGGACGCCATGGTCAACGGCACCGACCGGTGGCTCGAACCCGCGTGTCAGGTGGGCGGACTTTCGTCCCACCACAGCATCTGGTCGAGGACGAGCCGGGAGATCCCTAGCTCTGCTGCGGCGGCGGCGCTCACGATGAGCAGGGCGTGCTCGTCGCGTGGGACCTTGAACCCGAACGATCGCAGGGCGCGATAGACCCGAAGGTCGGGCTTGAGGGCGTCCGCTCCGCACCGCATTCGAATGTAGGCGAACAGCGCCGGACCTATGCCCTTGACGGCACCTACATACGGATCAAGGTCGGGTGCGTGCTCCAGTTCACCGACGCCGACCGCCCAAGCCCTCACGCCGTCCTCCTCAGAGAGGCCATGTTCGCTGGAATACCGAACAAGGCCGGCGGCGACGCACTGCATGGTGTCGGCTTCGCCGGACCGGAGACCGTGATCGTCGCCCGGCCCCAGTTCGGCCAGGTCGATGAGAGTCAAGTTGCGCCGTTCAAAGCGTTCGACCATGGGCAGGACCCTCGTGAGGTATCCGCGTTGCCGACTGGCGACGACGTCGAACACCATCGCCGCCCGTCGCTCTCGGTAGGAGTCGCCGTACTTGCGTGCCCGCGTCTCGGCCACGGGTCCGCGGGTGGCCTGGGCTGCCTTGAGCGCGTCCATGGCGTCTTCCCACCAGTCGTTCGAGTGCAGCGTCTGTCCCGCGTCGGAGGTGTGGGCGGTGGCCATGGGGACAAGGTAGTCAACAGCAAGCCAACGAACGCGCACATCCGCCGCAGTCAGCTCGGTCGATCTTGCCGATGACCGGGTTGTTCCTCAGGTGGCTGCCTTCCGGCTGGAGGGGGACGGGTGGCCTGAGGCTCCTACAGCGCCCGCACGACGGGCACTCCTCGTGAGCGCCGGGCGCGCACCACCCACGGCAGGTACATCACTGCCCACAGGATCGCGACCAGGACGATCAGCACGGGCACGTAGAGGTTGCCGGCGAGCACCTGGATGCCCTCCAGCGGGGAATCTGGGGCTCCGACATTGAGGAACCAGAAGTTCGTGTGCCACACCTGGTTAGCGAGGTAGCCGATGGTCGCGAACATCGCCACCATGATGGCCACCCGCCCCAGGTTGCGGATGTCGGGGACCAGGTCGCCGGCGACCAGCCGCATCAGCACGTAGCCGAAGATGAGGGCGTGGATCGTGAAGCTCTGCCAGGTGAAGACGTTGAGGATGGGTCGGTTGGCCCAGTCGGGGAACAGGTCGGCGGC
>DASVKO010000106.1:0-4267 GCA_036385355.1 Dermatophilaceae bacterium | reverse complement strand
TCGACCACCACGATCCGGATCGGGTCGCTCATCGCGGTACGGCTGCACTGACCGTGCAGCCCCCTCCTTCCGAGGTCTCGATCTCCAGCATGCCGCCGATGAGGGCGAGCCGCTGCCGGATCCCGGGGAGCCCGTGGCCGGAGCGGACGACTGCCGCGTCGAATCCGCGCCCATTGTCGCGGACGTCGAGGCGTACCTCGTCGGCCGAATAGCCGAGCGTCACCATGACTTGAGACCCGGTCGAGTGCTTGGTGACGTTGGTGAGTGCCTCCTGACAGATCCGCAGCAGTTCGGCGTCGTACGGGGTCGGCGCGGGCTCCCCGTCCAGGGTGAACGTGGCATCGATGCTGGTCGCTTCGGCGATCTGACGGACGAATCCTGCGAGGGCAGTGGGTAGCTCGTCCTCGTCGAGACGAGGGGAGGCGAGGGCTCGGACGGCCCGGCGGGCCTCCCCCAGCGCGTCCCGGGCGGTCGCCCCGGCACGCTGCAGACGGGCGGTGTGGTCCCGGTCAGTGAGGTCGGATGCGGCTTCGAGTTGGGTGATGATCCCGACGAGGCTCTGGGCGACGGTGTCGTGGATCTCGCGCGACAATCGGGCCCGCTCTTCATGGACGCCAGCCTCGCGGGCCTGGGCCAGGAGCTGATCCTGCAGGCGCACGTTCAGGTCCTCGGAGGTGCGCAGCTCGGTGACCGTGCGTTCCAGGTCCAGCATCACCCGCTCGCGCTGGCGTTCGACGAGCATGATCAGCAGGGCGATTCCGGCGTTGACAGCCAAGAGGATCCCGTACAGCGGCCAGGACCAGAGCGACGAGCGCGTACCGCCGATCTGCGCGAGGGCGCAGGCTGCGGCCGTGATGACCGTGGCGCCGGTCCGTTGCACGCCACGCGCGATGCTTGGCGCTTCGATGTAGCCCAGGAACGCGTATAGCCCGTACACCGGCGAGATCATGACCAGCAGACACCCGGCCAGGAGCCCGAGCCAGAAGCCAATTCGGCGGACGCGAATGCCGGGTGAGCGGACCATCAGCCAGACGCGCCAAGCCGCTGCCGCGAGCGTGAGCACGACCATGACCGGGGCCCAGCCGGTGTCGAGCACGGGCGCCTTGACCGCTGCAAGTGTGAGGGAGACCGCGAGACTCACGAGAAGCATGGACAGGGCGATCGGGTTCAGGGCCGATCCGGCGGAGCGTGTGAGGGGCACGGTCTTCATCTTGCCGGTGCTCACACCCAGCGGAACGAGCGGGTGGCGATCACGAAGCCCACTAGGGTCCACAGACCCAGGGCGAGCAGCGGTTGGGCTCCGATCGTCTGTCCCGCTGCGGCGCCGCCCAGGACCGAGGCAGCGGCGCCGCCGGGGGTCCAGTCGGAGATTGTGGCCAACCAGCCGGGGAACAGGGCGCGGGGGAACCACATGCCGGCGAAGAACCACATGATGGCCGCGACCGCAGCACCCACGCCGCTGGCGACGCGAGGGTTCGGGATGACCGCGGCCAGCATCGAGCCGACCGCGAGGAACGAGGCCGCGACGAGTATGAGCAGCAGCGACTGCAGCGCGAGCCTGCCCGCGACGCCGACGCCGAACAGCAGCGGGAAGGTGAGCAGGACGAGCCCCACGACCAGGCTGATCACTAGGACGAGGGCCAGGATCGCCGCGAGCAGGTCGCGGGGGTGAGTCGGAGTCGTTTGGAGGCGCCGCAGAAAGCCCAGTTCGCGGTACTGGCCGATGAACATCGGCATCATCTGCAGGGCCAGCATCGTGGCGGCGAACACGATCAGCGTCGGTTGGTAGGCCTCGATGACGCTCAGGCCGCCGAAGTTGGGCAGGGGCTGCCGGGCGCCGGGGATCAGGCACATGACGACGATCGCTGCGGTCGGGATGAGGATTGTCCAGATGACGACGGCGGGATTGCGGAGCAGCAGGCGGAACTCGTTGCGGAAGAGTGCGGCGGTGGCCTTCATGATCAGTTCTCCTGGGTGAGGCGTAGGTAGGCGTCGTCGAGAGTGGGTCCGGTGACCCGTAGTTGGTTGGCGGTGATGCCGCGCGCGATCAGGGCGGCAAGTACGGTCTGTGGCGCGGCAGCGTTCCCGAGGACCGTGACCCGTTCGTGGTCGACGGCCGCGCTCGTGATGCCGGGCAGGCGGAGTAGGTCAGCCGGGTCGATCGGCGCGGACGGTACGAAGGTGACCGTTTGGCTGCCTGGTGAGGTGGCGAGCTCATCGGGTGTACCGGTGGCCACGATGCGGCCGTCGTCGACGATGTACACGCGGTCGCAGAGGTAGGACGCCTCCTCCATCGAGTGGGTGACCAGCACGATCGTCATGCCTTCGCCTGCCAGCCCCTGGAGGTAGGTCCAGATGTCGCGGCGAGCAGCCGGGTCGAGGCCGGTGGTCAGTTCGTCCAGGATCGCAACCTGGGGCCGCCCAACCAGCGCCAGCGCGATCGACAGCCGCTGCTGCTGACCACCCGACAGCTTCTCGAAGCGCTGGTCGACCTGGCTGGTGAGCCCGAGGAGTTCCAGCAGCTCGGTCGCGCTGCGTGGGTCGGGATAGAAGGCCGCGAACAAGTCGAGCGCCTCGCCCGGAGTGATCTTGGGGGGCAGGTGGCACTGCTGCAGCTGCATGCCCAGGATCTGGCGCAGCTCGGAGTCTTTGGTTGTGGGGTCGATGCCTGCGACCCGGATCATCCCGGCATCCGGCATGCGAAGGCCGCCGATGCACTCGACGGTCGTGGTCTTGCCGGCCCCGTTCGGGCCCAGGATTCCGACGATCTCCCCCTCGGCGACCGTCAGGTCGATTCCGTGGAGAACCTCGCAAGCTCCATAGGATTTCCGGAGCCCTTGGACAGTGATTAACGTCATGCCCTCAGCCTCCCCGCGAAGCCCGGGGGTCACATCCCCCGGTCGGTTCGACCTGTCCTCATCCGATCGGATGACACGCACCCAGACCGCGACCAGCACCCGGAGGGACCTGGTCAGATGCCGCGGCACCAGCGCGTTCCACATAGGGTGCCAGTGCTTGCTTGCATAGAAGCGGGAACGTCGTTGTGGAGCACGCCTAGCAGCATTCCCAACGGGTCAGGCGCGAGCGGTTGATCTGCGAACTGGCGCAAACCTCGGGACCCCTTAGGACGGACTTCATGTCCACGGACGCGATTCAACGCCCCCGTGCGCTCGGGCTGGCCGACTGAATGCGCATCTCTTCCCGACGCTGGCCCAGGCTCTTCTGTCGGTTCTGACTACAGCCGCGAACGCCTCAGCAGCACGTAGATCGTCACGAGATAGACCACCACGATCACTGCCGGGACAGCGACGAACCGTTCCCCGGGGAACAGATACCACGCCCCAAGCACCAGCCCCGTCCGGGCGAATGCGTGGAAGAGCCCTACCCCATGCTGGATGATCCATGAGAGGGGCACCCACATCAGCCCGAGGAGGATCCCAACAGTGAGTGGGAGCGACGTTAGCTTGACTTGGAAGAACGGAATGGCGATCGCGAAGACCAACCAGGACATCACCATCGTGTGCATGAACAGCGCGTCGAATGCGTTGCCTGGCCGCGTCTTACCCACGAGGTCCTCGCCGAGCAAGCGAGCGATCAGAAGGGCCATGCCGAAGATCGAGCCGGTACCGATGAACAGTCCCCAGGCGGCCAGATCCACCGGCAGGAAGACGGCGCTGACCCCGACAACAGACCACGCGATCGTGCCAGCGATTGGCATGGCGAGGAATCGGCTGCGCGCGAACTCTGCGCGTTGCTCATCGAGTGTTAATGGGGAGGTGTGAGTCATCATGCTCCAATCGAGATGCAGGGCGGGCTGGTCCGAAGGCGGTCAGAACCGCTTCCTTGCACTAGATCTCCTGCCAGCCGAACCGTCCGGTCTACTCCGTGGAGAACCTCGCGTGGTCCGTAGGATTATCGGAGTCCTTGGACAATTCTCAACGTGATGCCCTCAGCCTCCCCGCGAAACCCGGAGGTCACATCGCCCGGTCGGTTGGACCTGTCCTCATCCGATCGGATGAGACGCACCCCAGAGCGGCCGCCACCAGCACCCCGAGGGCCTTGACAACGTCCGCCCCGCGACGGATTCGGGCCTGCCTGGCGAACACCCGACTCTCGGCAGCAGCGGCGGGGTTGCGGCCCGAGACCGCGTCAGAGGCTGGGCAGATCCAGACGGGTTCTGGGCCCGCCCAGTCCGCCCCCCGACGTCTGGGAGGGGCGGCATGGAGTCGACGTCCCTCTTGGCAGACGAGTCGACTTGCCAGCCCTC
>DASVKO010000105.1:0-43570 GCA_036385355.1 Dermatophilaceae bacterium | reverse complement strand
CTCAGTCTACGTGTTTGGCCCAGACCGGGCGGGAGGCTGCACGACGTTGTTGACGCGCCTCACGACCCTCGGCTCTGGCACGGTCACGCTCCTTGCGGGCTGTCGCCGGATCCGCGAAGACCGCCAGCTCGTCCAGGGAAGCCATCCGCTCCCCGAGAAGATCCACCTGACCCTGCACCTCATCGACCCGACGCTGCGCGATCACCAGCTCGGAACCGAGCTCCCTGGTCTGGCCCCACAGACCCCAGGCGCGCACGCCCAGGTAGACGCCCGCACCGACGAGAAGCAACAGCCAGATCATCACCCACCACATGGGACTGGACTCTATCCGTTCCCGGGCTCAGACCCGGCAGACCGGCCAGCCTCAGCGGACCCGGCACTGCCGGCCGGAGCGGCATACGCCTGGAGCGCCGCCTGCGCGCCCTGCTGAACCGCCAGGGCCAGCTCGGCAGGCTCCAGCACCGTGGACTGTGACCCCAGCCGCCACATCAGGCGGCGCAACCACGTCGTGTCGGCGGTTCGCAGGGTGATGACCGCTCCCCCGTCCTGAGTGGGCTCAACGCTCTCGGTCGGGTAGTAGTCGCTGACCCAGAGCGCCCCGGGTCGGAGGGCAAGCCTGACCAGCTGGTCCTCGGCACGCGAGGTGAACACCCCGGAGTCCAGATCACGCGGCTGCGCGCTCGGAGGTGGCGTGCCGTCCTCGTCCAGGATCGCCAGGGCCTCGATCCGGTCCAGCCGGAACAGCCGGACGTCCTCCGCCCGGTGACACCAGCCCTCGAGGTACCAGTGGGCGTCGAAGCTGATCACCCGCATGGGGTCGACATCGCGTTCAGTGGTCTCATCGCGGCCCGGGACCAGATAGCGCAGGTGCACCCGCCGGCGGTCGGCCAGGGCCTGCTGGGCCAGCGCCAGGGCCATCGTCTGGTTGCCGGTTCCCTCGTCGATCAGCACCTGGATGCGCGAGACTCCGGCCGCGGCCGAGCCGGTGGCCGCCTCGAGCTTGGCCAGGGCACGCACCACGGCGTCACGCTCGCCGATGCCCGGGACCGCGGCCAGCGCGCGCAGCCCCACGATCAGGGCCAGGGCCTCGTCAACGCCCAGGCGCAGGGGCCGGTTGATCGTGTCGGCATTGCCCAGATAGACCCGCCCGCTCTCCCAGTCGGCCTCGATCAGGTCACCGTGGTAGCCGCCCGGGGTCCCGCACAGGAACAACAGCATCAGGTCAGCCTCGACCTGCTCCGGCGTCACGGCGAACTCGCGCGCCACCTCCTCGATCTCAACGCCCTGCCGGGTGAGCAGCCACGGAACCATCGTCAGCAGCCGGGACAGCCGGGTGGTGGCCGACTCGGCTGCCTGTTTGCCGCGACTCTGCTGCCCGGTCTTCGCGGCGGCACTCATCGGCTCGCCTCCTGGCTGGGCGGCATCGGGCCGAGGGCTCCGTTCAGCCTTCGGATCACTGCCTCCCTGAGCTCGGGGGGGTCCACGGCCACCACGTCGGGGCCGAAGCTGCAGATCTCCTCGGCAAACGCCTCGGTGTCGGTGAAGTCGATGGAGATCAGCGACCAGGAGTTGTCGGCCGCCTCGATGCTGGCCTGGCTGCTGGCCTGCCGGCGCAGGCTGTGACCGGCGCCCACCCGCACCCGCAGGGCTGCCTGCCGGGGGTCGCGCTCAACGGTAACGGTGCTGATCATCTCCTTGGGCTGATGACCCTCTGGCACGTCGTATGACGCGGGCTTGCCGTCGACGGCGACATCACCCTCGATCCTGCCCAGCCGGAATACCCGCGGTGCGTTCCGGTCGGTGTCGAACGCGGTGAGGTACCAGTGACCGTGCCAGTAGGCGATCGCCCACGGCTGGACGTGACGGCTCGCCACCGCCCCGGTGCCCGCGGTCCGGTAGGTGAAAGCCACCGGAGTCAGCTGCCGGACAGCGTTCTTCACCGCTTCGAAGGCGGGCTCAACCGTCCGGACCCTCGGCACGATGCCGATCAGCGAGGAGTCGTCGCGTTCGACGCCGGCCGCCTCGAGCTTGCGCAGGGCCTGGGCTGCGGGGCCCGCAAGGCTGGCCTGCGTCCAGGCCCGGCTCGCCAGCCCGAGAACCGCCAGCTCGTCGGCGGCGAAGGAGATCTCCGGCAGGGCGTACTCGCGACGGTCTATCCGGTACCCGGGCTCGTCGTCGAAGAACACGTCGAACGGCTCGGTCACCAGCGGGATGCCGAGGTCCCGCAGCTCGTCCTTGTCACGCTCGAACATCCGGTCGAAGGCCTCATCGGACGCACTCGTGCCGTACTGCGGCACGGCGTCGCGGATCTTCGCCTTGGACAGCGGCTTGCGCGTGTAGAGCAGGCAGATCACCAGGTTGAGCAGGCGCTCGGTCTTGTCCGCCGTGTTGGACTTTGTGCTCATGGGGGTCGACGCTACCGGACCGCCGGGCCCCACGTGAGGTCCCGGCGGCACTACTCTTCGTGACGTGATCCAGTGGCGCGAGGCAACCGTCGAACGACTCCGGGAAGAGTGGCCCGGAGCAGCCGTGTTTGAGGTGACACTGGCCGGTGGTCCGCGCGGTCCCTCCGCCGGGACGGTCGCGGCCCTGGCCTACACAGACCTGGTCGGCGCCCCCCGGCCCGGAGATCGGGTCCTGCTCAATGTCGGCGCCCTGGAGCGCGGGCTGGGCACGGGCGGGCTGGCGCTGATCGTGGCCGTCCCCGACCGACTGCCGGCGGACCGGCCGGCCGGCCCCGGCCACATCGTGAAGGCCCGGTACACGCCCCTGCAGACGGTGGTTCTCGGCGTCGACGAGCAGGAGAGCCCGCACCATGAGGTGCTGCGAAGCGCCGCCGGGCTCGACGGCATGCCCGTCATCGTGGCCGACCTGCACTCTGCCGTCCCCGCCGTCCTGGCAGGACTGCGGGAGGCTGACCCGCAGGTCCGGGCGGCCTATGTGATGACAGATGGCGGCGCGCTGCCCATGGCGTTCTCGAGAACCGTCGCAGGGCTCTGCGATGCCGGTTGGCTGGCCGGGACCATCACCGTGGGCCAGGCCTTCGGCGGTGACCTGGAAGCCGTCAACGTCCACACCGGCCTGCTGGCCGCCGCCCATGTCCTGCACGCGGACGTGGCAGTCGTCGCCCAGGGCCCGGGCAATCTGGGCACCGACTCACCCTGGGGTTTCTCCGGCGTGGCCAGCGGTGAGGCGATCAACGCCACCGCGGTGCTCGGCGGCCGGGCCGTCGCGTCGCTGCGCGTCTCGCAGGCCGACGAGCGCGAACGCCACCGCGGCATCTCACACCACAGCCTGACGTCATACGGACTGGTGGCCATGGCTCCCGCGGACCTGCCCGTCCCGCTGCTGGGCGGGGAGTTCGGAGACCGGGTCCTGGAGCAGGCGCGGCACCTCGCTGCCGACAGCGCGGGCCGGCTTCAGCTCCGCGAGATCGACGTCTCGGGGCTGGTCGACGCCCTGTCGTCGTGCCCGGTGCGGCTGTCGACCATGGGTCGCGGCCTCAACCAGGACCGGGCCTCCTTCGTGACCGCCGCGGCGGCTGGCCGGTTCGCCGCAAGCCTGCTGAACCCCTGAAGGATCCAGACCCGCACGGCGAACGTTGCACGGAAACGGCGAAGGCTGCGTGGAGCTGGTCGTGTTACCGACCAGACCACACAGCCCTCGCCACCCGGGATCAGCTCAGTGCGAGTCGACCAGATCCACGACGAAGATGAGGGCCTCGCCCGGTTTGATCGCGCCACCGGCCCCGCGATCGCCGTAGGCAAGGGCCGCCGGGATGATCAGCTTGCGCCGGCCACCGACCCGCATGCCGACGATGCCGTCATCCCATCCCTTGATGACCTGGCCCACGCCCAGACGAAAGTCCAGCGGCGAGCCGCGGTTCCACGAGGCGTCGAACTCCTCGCCGGTCGAGTGCGCCACACCGACATAGTGGGCGCTGATCGAGTCGCCGGCCTTGGCCTCGGCGCCGTCGCCGACCACCAGGTCCTCAATCACGAGCTCGGTGGGTGCGAGGTCGCCCGGGAAGTCGATCTCCGGCTTGGTCGTGCTGGGGTCAAAACCCATGGTGGTCCGGCCTTTCAGTCGAGGGTCGAGGGTCAGATGATTGCCTGGATCAGATGATTGCCTGGATCAGACGATTGCCAGGATGTCGACGACGAACACCAGGGTGTCCTTGGCGCCGATCAGCGGCGGGGATCCCTTGGCGCCGTAGCCCTCAGCCGGCGGCACGACCAGCAGGATGCGGCTGCCAACGGTCTGTCCGACCAGGCCCTTGTCCCAGCCGGTGATGACCTTGCCGGCCCCGATCTGGGTGTCGAACGCTGAGCCATGGTCGGCAGAGGCGTCGAACTTCTTGCCGTTCTTCCACAGCACGCCCGTGTAGGCGACCTTGATGTTCTGGCCGGTCTTGACGACCGGACCGGCGCCCCTGATCAACGGCTGGACGATCAGCTTCGTCGGTGCCGCGGTCTTGGGGACCACGATCGTCGCGGGCTTGGCGCCGACCACCGTGGCGGTCGGCAGACCAGCCTTGGGCGGGACCGCCACGCCCTTGGCTGTTGTCAAAGGCGTGCTGGCCGCGACCAGGTCGATCAGGAAGAGAACGGTGTCAGTGGGACCGAAGCCAGCCTGAGCGTTGCCCTGGGCACCGAAAGCATCCGCGGGCGGGATCGCCACCAGCAGCCGGGAGCCGACCTTCTGTCCGGTCAGGCCCTTGCTCAGCCCCGGCAGCAGCGAAGCGGACGAAAGGTCCATGCCAGCCGTCTGCTTGCCGAAGCTCGACTCGATCTGCTTGGCGTCCTTGCCGTTCACGAGCACGTAGTTGAACGTGATCGCGTTGGCCTTGGTCAGCTTGGCGCCTTTGCCCTCGGTGACAACCTTGGTGGTCGTCGCCTTGACAGTGAGTGGCTTGGTCTTGAACGTCACCGTCGGCGCCTTGGCCGTACCACCCACCGTGACGACGTCAAGAGCGCTGGCCGGCTTTTTGGTCTCGCTACCGCAGGCGGCCAGGAAAACCAGAGGTATGACAGCGGCGGACACAACTCGTAAACGGGACAGGCGCACGCGAGAACCTTTGATCGTTGGTACAGGGATTCCGACCACCATAACGCCACAGTCTGTGTGCTTGCCAAACACTCGCTGTGAGTTAGGTGATCACATGCCCTCGATCAGCCGCTCGACCCGGGCATCAACGGCAGCGAAGGGGTCCTTGCACAGCACCGTCCGTTGCGCCTGGTCGTTGAGCTTGAGGTGGACCCAGTCGACGGTGAAGTCCCGCTTGTGCTCCTGCGCTGCACGGATGAAGTCGCCGCGCAGCTTCGCCCTGGTGGTCTGCGGCGGCACGGTCTTGGCCTCGAAGATCTCAGAGTCAGAGCAGACACGAGCAGCGTTGCCATGGCTCTGCAACAGGTAGAACAGTCCGCGCTGACGATTGATGTCGTGGTAGGCGAGGTCAATCTGGGCGATCCGGGGGCTGGACATGCTCAGATCGTGTTTGGCCGCGTAGCGCGAGATGAGCAGGTACTTGATCACCCAGTCGATCTCGGTACCCACCATGGCCAGGTCCCCCGTACTGACCGCGAGGAGCGTTCGCTGCCACAGGTCCAGGACGGCTTTGTGGATTGGGTCGTCCAGCCCCTCGCGTTCGACGAACTCCGTGGCCCGTTCGAAGTACTCGCCCTGGATCTCCAGTGCGCTCAGCTCTCGACCGTTCGCCAGCCTGACCTTCTTGACCCCGGTCATGTCGTGACTGATCTCACGGATGGCCCTGATCGGGTTCTCGAGCGTCATGTCCCGCATGTTCACCCCGGCCTCGATCATCCGCAGCACCAGGTCAACCGACCCGACCTTGAGCATCGTGGTCGTCTCGCTCATGTTGGAGTCACCGACGATGACATGGAGCCGGCGGTACTTCTCGGCGTCAGCGTGTGGCTCGTCCCTGGTGTTGATGATGGGACGCGAGCGCGTGGTGGCGCTGGAGACGCCCTCCCAGATGTGGTCAGCCCGCTGGCTGACGCAGTACGTCGCTCCGCGGGAGGTCGTCGTGACCTTGCCGGCCCCGCAGGTGATCTGGCGGCTGACGAGGAAGGGAATCAGGATGTCGGACAACTTCTGAAACTCCCCGGCGCGACCGACCAGGTAGTTCTCGTGACAGCCATAGGAGTTGCCCGCCGAGTCGGTGTTGTTCTTGAAGACATAGATCTCGCCCGCGATCCCCTCGTCGGCAATCCGCTGCTGGGCGTCGGCGACCAGCCCCTCGACAATGCGCTCGCCGGCCTTGTCGTGGGTGACCAGCTGCCGGACGTCGTCGCACTCGGGTGTGGCGTACTCGGGGTGACTGCCCACATCGAGATAGAGCCGGGAGCCGTTGCCGAGGAAGACGTTTGAGGAACGACCCCACGACACGACCTTGCGGAACAGGTAGCGCGCCACCTCATCGGGAGTCAGGCGGCGTTGACCGTCAAACGTGCAGGTCACTCCGTACTCGTTCTCGATACCGAAGATGCGGCGGTCCATGGCCTCACTCTATGGAGTCGCGAACAACCTTGGTAAGTCCCCGGCGCAGCCCTTCTCGGGGGCTGTGACTCTGGCACTGCGACGAACCATGCAGGACCGGCAGACGGTGGACCGGGGCGAGGCCGGTGGCCATCTGATCGCTGGACTTCTGATGCCCGATCGCATGGGATCATTAGTCGCGTGACCGCGCCACCAGGATCCCCGAGCCAGGCATCAGGGGATGCGGCTGACCTCCCCGAGGAGGCTGGCGCGGCCGCCTTCGGGCTGTTGTCCCGGGCACAGGCCGTGGCCGATCACCTTCGCACGACCGCCGAGGCAGAGGTGGCGGCGCTGCGGGCCGAAGACAGCTCGGCACACGTCGAGGCGAAGCGACTGCTCGTCGACGCCACCAGCGTCCACGACGACGCCCTCAGCCTCCAGCGTTCGGCTCAGGCCCGGCTGAGAGAGGCGCAACAGGAAGCGGCCCAGCTTGTCGGGGACGCCGCAGACCAGGCCGCGTTGGTCGCAGCCGCCGCCGAACGGACCACCGAGACCCTTCTGGGCAGCACGCAGGCTGAGGCCGACGAGATCCTGCGCACCGCAAGATCGGAGGACCTGCGGCTGAGGAGCGTGGCGACCACCGAGCTCGACCAGGCACGCGACAAGACCACGGCGATGCTGTCCGAGGCGACGGCGAGCATCGCGTCACAGCAGGCGCAGGTCACCGCCGAACTGAGGCAGCTGCGCGAGGAGGCCACCCAGCACGCCACGTCGGTCCGGGCCGCTGCCGAGGAGCTCTCCCACGAGGCGATCTCACAGGCCGACACCGGGGCCGTGGCGACGCGTGCCATGGCTGCGCAGGAGCTCGACCAGGCTCGGGCGAAGACCGCCGAGCTCAGGTCGACCGCCGCCGCCGAGATCGCCGCCACCCGCGACGCCGCGACGGCCGAAGCCGACCGCGTCCTGGCTGATGCGGCCGACCACATGCACTGGACCCAGGACACCATCCAGTCCCTCCTGTCGACGGCTGCGGCCGAGGCCAGACGGTTGCGGCTGGCTGACCACGAAACGAGTTCGGACCATCTCGCCAGCCGCCGACGACAGCTGCGCGACATCATCGCGCGGGTCGCCCTGCGTACCCGAACAACCCTGGCCGAGGCCGAGTCAGAGGCCAAACGGCTGCGCGCCCAGGCAGACGCCGTCCTTGATGCAGCCGAGAAGGACACCATCGCCACGCGCAGTCACGGCCTGGCCCACGCGGAGAGGGTCATCTCAGAGGCAGACCTCACGGCGCAGGCGGCGCTGGAGCGCGGGCAGCGGCGACTGGACGAGGCCGACGCCGGAGCCCGGGTACTGCGTGAACGTGCCGCAACCGAGGTGTCCCGGCTCCAGACCGAAGCCCACGAGCACCGCCGGGCCGTCCGCGAGGAGGCGACGACGACCCTGGCAGCTGCCCGGGCCGATGCGAACGCCAGCCGGGCGCAGGCCCGCGATCTCCTCATCCAGGCACGCGCAGAGGTGGCGGTCCTGGCCGAGAGACGCGACAACATCACCGCACAGCTCGGCAACCTCTCCGGCGTGATCGAGGCCCTCGCCGTACCCGAACGCTCTCCGGCCGGGGCCGGTCCCCCGAGGCCGCCAGCGGACAGCGCTGAGTCCCTCCCCGAAGACGAACCACCACATCTCGCCCGCAACACCAACGCTATGACAGGAACCCGATGACCGATTCCACCAACCACTTCCGAAGCGTGCTGCGCGGATACGACCCCGCCCAGGTCGACCAGCAGGTGCACGAGCTGGCACAGGCCGCCAAGGCAGCCCGGCAGGAGGCCGCCGAGCGCACCATCCAGGTCAGCAAGCTCGAGGCCGCCCAGGACCAGCTCAGGAGCGAGGTCGAACGTCACGTCCAGAGGGCCCGGGCCCTCGAAGAGGAGCAGAGGAAGGCGTCGGCGCCCACGTATGCCACTCTCGGCGAGCGCATCGGCTCAATCCTGACACTCGCAGACGAGGAAGCCGGCGAGATGCGGGTACGCGCTCAGGCGGACGCGGCGAACCACCATGCCCTCGCCGACGAGAGCGCTCTCGCGACCCGGCAGGACGCGGACCGCTACGCAGCGGAGATGCACAGCGCGGCCGAAGCCGAGGCCGCCCGGTTCATGGAGGACGCCAAGCAGCAGGCCGACAGCGTCCTGAACGACGCCGACCGCCAGGCAATGGCACGATGTGAAGAGGCCGAAGCCGTGTACGAGCGGGCGCGGGCCAAGTCCGCGACCGCAGCGGTCGACTTCGAGACCACCCTGGCCGCGCGCAGGGACTCCTCGGCGCTGGAGTTCGCTGCCGAGGTCACGGCCGCCGAGCAGCAGCTGGCCACTGTCCGGTTGCAGGCGGAGCAGACCCACATCGAGTCCGAGCAGGCGCAGCAGGAAGCTTCGACACGATCGGCACAGCAGCTCGAGCAGGCCACGTCGCAGGCACACGCGCTCGTGTCCGAGGCCAAGACCAAGGCAGAGCGCATCAGGGGCGACTCCGAGCGCGAGCTCGCTGCCGCAACCGCGCGCCGCGACAGCATCAACGCCCAGCTCAGCAACGTCCGCCAGATGCTGGCAGCACTCGGCGGTGTGGCGATTGCCAACCCCCTGGCCGTCCCAGAGCCGGCAGAGCCGGCAGCGCCGGCCGCCGACCAGCCCACCGCCACCGCCGCCGCCGTGCCTGCCGTGGCACCCCCTGCTCCTGCCCTGGAGCCGACGCTTGTCCTCGACGCCAAGGGCGACGCGGACAGGGCCAAGCCGGCTGGCGCCAGGAAGGTCGACGACAAGAAGGCCGACTACAACCACAAGGTGGTCGCGAAGAACTGAGGCCTTGAGGGTGCAGCCTGGGGCTGAGCCCTGAGGGCGGGATCCTCCTGAGCACGCCAACGCGGCTGGCCGGTCCATCACGGACCGCCAGCCGCGTTTTGGCGTGGTGGCGAGGCGGCAGGTGACCTACTCTCGGGACCAGGACAAGTAACTGTGTCGTTCTGAGAGGCCGCACCGCTTCTCACCAGCTCACCAGGGACGGGGACCCCATGGCTGAATCAAACATCCAGTTCCGCAACGCGCTCCGCGGATACAACCGCGCCCAGGTGGACCAGCACGTCAATCAGCTGGCTCAGGCGTCTGCGGCAGTCTGGCAGGAGGCCGCCGAACGCACCCTCCAGGTCAGCCAGCTGACGGACGCCAACAGCCAGCTCCGGGGCGAGGTCGAACGTCAGACCCAGCGCGCCCGTGCGCTCGAAGAGGCACGCCTGGAGTTCGAGACACCCAGCTACGAGGGTCTCGGCGCACGCGTCATCTCCATCCTGACCACGGCAGAGAAGGAGGCTCGCGAGCTGCGGACACGAGCTCAGACAGATGCTGCCAACGAGCTCGCACTGGCCGAGGAGAGCGCTCTGGCGACTCGTCAGGACGCGGACGACTATGCCACCAATACGCGCATCACCCACGACGACGAGGTCGCCCGGATCCTGGCGGAGGCCGGACAACAGGCGGACAGCCTCCTGGACGACGCCGGACAACGCGCGCAGATCGTGCTGGACGACGCCAGACAGCGCGCGGACAGCCTCCTGGACGAGGCTGAGCGCCAGACAATGGCACGGCAGGACGCCGACCGCCGGGCAATCGCCTTGCGAGAAGAAGCCGAAGCCGTCTACGAGCGGGCGCGCGCCACGTCAGCGTCCGCGGCAGTCGACTTCGAGACCACCCTTGCCGCCCGCCGGGACGCGTCGGCGCTGGAGTTCGCTGCCCAGGTCACGGCCGCCGAGCAACAGCTGGCCGATGTCCGACTGAGGTCGGAGCAGGCTCGCCACGGCAGCGAGCAGGCGCAGCGGGAGGCAGAGGCGAAGACCGCGCAGGTGCTCGAGCAGGCCACGGCGAACGCACACGCACTGGTGGCTGAGGCCAAGACCAAGGCTGATCACATCCGCGGCAACTCCGAGCGCGAGCTCGCCGCCGCAACCGCGCGTCGGGACAACATCAACGCCCAGCTCAGCAGCGCCCGTCGGGACCTCGCAGCGCTGGGCGGTGTCACCAGGTTCAACCCGGTACTGCTTTCTGGCTCCGGCGATTACCCCGCAGACCTCGAGCTGACGGACCCCGAAGAGGATCAGCAGGGCGGCTGAGCCCGGGGACCGGGCCAAGGACTGAGCATCTGGGCCAAGGACGGAGCGTCTGGGCCAGGGACTGAGCGCGATCAGCCCGTCAGGTGGGCGAGGGAAGCAGGTTCTGCGGCGAGCAGCTCTGCCAGGGTCATCGGGCGCTGACCGGTGAGGTGCTCGATGGTGTGGCTGGTCACCGACCCCTCGCCGGTGTCCAGCATCAGGTAGGAGCCGATCCAACCCTCGACGAGCCAGTCGGGATGACCTGCGCGCGACGATCTTGCCTCTTCGAGGGTCTCTGCATGGTAGGTGATGGCCCGGCGCGTGGCCTTGGTCAGAATGCGCGCGGTCTCGTGCAGGTCGATGGCATGAGGTCCGGACACGTCGTAGATCTGTCCTTCATGGCCGGGCTCGATGAGCAGCACCGCCGCCAGCCGTGCCACGTCGGCCCGGGCCACCCAGGCCACGCGACCATGTCCGGCCGGAGCGCGAATCACCCCGTCCGCACCGACGAACCCGGGCGCCACGTCGGCATACAACGAGTTGCGCATCGACGTCAGGCTGATCCCCGCCTCGCGGATCGCCAGCTCGGTGGCACCGTGATCACGCGCATAGGGGAACGTCGCGTTGGGCGCGGCTCCCATGAACGAGGTGTAGACGATGCGCTCCACCCCGGCCAGGCGCGCACCGTCGATCGCTGTGCGGTGCAGTGCGACCCGCTGCGGGCTTTCGTGCCCGGACACCAGCAGGAGGGTGCCCATGCCGTCCAGGGCCGCGGCCATCGCCTCCGTGTCCTCGTACGCCGCGACGGCGACCTCCGCGCCGGGCAGCTGCGGGGCCGACGAGGGACTGCGAACGATCAGCCGCTGCGGCACACCTCGCGCCGCCAGCTCACGGGCGACCCGGCCGCCGAGATCGCCGGTGGAACCGGTGACCGCGATGGTCACGACGGATCCGGGTCGGGCCGTTCGTCGGGGTCGCCGGACCCGGTCAGGGTGTCGTGCCGACCCGGCGCCGGGTCATCCTCGGCAGGAAGGTCCATCGTGGGGTCCTCACTGCTCAGCAACGCCTCGAGCAGCGGCCCCGCCAGTCGCCGGAAGGTACGCCGGGGGCGCGCCCGGTCGAGCACGGCCACCTCGAGCTGGGCCGCGCTCAGCGTGCGCGCGGGCCCGCCTGCCGGATCCTGCCTCAGCAGGTCGACGGCCAGCTCAAGAGCCTCGCCCAGACCCATGGCGGGTCGCCACCGCTCCTGCAGGCCGGCGGTGATCTGCTCCCCGGCACCGCCCATGGCGATGAAACCCTGCTCGTCGGCCACCGAGCCGTCATAGGTCAGCCGATAGATCTGGTCCTGGTCTGAGTTCGCGCCGACCTCGGCGACCACGATCTCGACCTCGTAGGGCTTGGACTCCTGGGTGAATACCGTGCCCAGGGTCTGCGCGTAGGCGTTGGCCAGCCCTCGTGCGGTCACGTCGCTACGGTCGTAGGAGTAGCCCCGCAGATCGGCGTAACGAACGCCGGCCACGCGCAGGTTCTCGAACTCGTTGTACTTGCCGGCGGCGGCGAAGGCGATGCGGTCGTAGATCTCGGAGACCTTGTGCAGGGTGCGGGAGGGGTTCTCGGCGACGAAGGCGATGCCCCGGTCATAGCCCAGGACCACGACGGACCGGCCTCGGGCGATCCCCTTGCGGGCGTAGTCCGCACGGTCCTTCATGAGCTGCTCGGGCGAGACGTAGAACGGCATGGTCATCGGGCACCTCCGGGGTTGCCACGGCGGTCGGCGACGATCTGCTCGACAACCGCGGCGAGAGCGTCATCGCCCAGGAATCGCAGTCCCTCGGAATCCACCACGGCCAGGGTCGGCCAGATACGACGGCTCAGGTCGGGGCCACCTGTGGCCGAGTCATCGTCGGCAGCGTCGTAGAGGGCCTCCACGGCCACCCGTATCGCGGCGGCGGAGTTCATCCCGGGGTGCCAGAGCTTCTTCATCGCACCTCGGGCGAACAACGAGCCCGAGCCGACGCTGTGGTGGTCGTGCTCCTCGTAGCAGCCGCCCGAAACGTCGTAGGAGAAGATCCGGCTGGCCCCGGAGGGGAGGTCGAAGCCGGCGAACATGGGAACCACAGCCAGTCCCTGCATCGCCATCGCAAGGTTCGACCGGATCATGGTTGCCAGCCGGTTGGCCTTGCCATCGAGCGAGAGCAGGGTGCCCTCGATCTTCTCGTAGTGCTCGAGCTCGACCTGGAACAGCTTCACGATCTCGATGGCGAGACCCGCGGTGCCGGCGATCCCGACCGCGGAGTACTCGTCGGCGGCGAAGACCTTGTCCATGTCGCGGTTGGCTATCAGGTTGCCCATGGTGGCTCGACGGTCACCCGCCATGACGACTCCGCCGTCATAGGTGAGCGCCACGATCGTCGTGCCATGCGGAGCCTCGAACGTGCCCCCGACCGGCAGCAGGCGGCGGGACGGCAGCAGCTCCGGAGAATGGGCGCCGATGAACTCGGTGAAGGACGAGGAGCCGGTCGTCATGAACGCCGCGGGCAGCCGTCCGCCGCCCCCAGAGCCGAGGCTCACTGGCCGCCCTTCTGCACGAAACCGCGCACGAACTCTTCAGCGTTGGCTTCGAGAACACCGTCGATCTCGTCCAGCACGCTGTCAATGTCGTCGTCGAGCGCCTCCTTGCGAGCCGCTGCCTCAGGCGTGGCCGCTTCAGGCCCGGGCGCCTCGTCCGGGGTGTCGTCGCGACGCTGGGGTCGGCTGTGCTCCTGGCTTGGCATCTGTCCTCCACGGGCGTTGATCGGGACCGGCTGTACGCCGGACAACCTTCGTCATTTGCAGCCTAGCCCGCCGTCAACCGTTGGCGGCAGCCAATTCCCGCAAAAGTGCTGAGGCATCGGGACTTCGGTCGATCAGGTCGCCGACACCCTCGCGAGTGCCACGCAGGGGTTCGAGCATGGGGACCCGCTGCAAGGCCGTCTGGCCCGGCACGTCGAAGATCACTGAGTCCCAGGAGGCAGCCGCGATCTCGGTGGAGTACTTCTCCAGACAGCGACCCCGGAAGTAGGCCCGGGTGTCCTCTGGCGGATTGGTGATGGCCGACTTGACCGCCGCATCCTCGGTCAGCGACTCGATGCGACCGCGTTGGGCCAGACGCTGGAAGAGGCCCTTCTCGGGGCGGATGTCGGACCACTGGATGTCGATCGCCGCGAGCCGGTGATCGGACCACTCCAGCCCGTCCCGGTCCCGGTAACCCTGCAGGAGGGAGAGCTTGGCGACCCAGTCGATCTCCCGCACGCACTCCATGGGGTCACGGTCGAGCCTGGTGAGAACCGAGGACCAGCGAGACATGACCTCCGAGGTGTCCTCGTCGACGGAACCGGGGCTGCGCGCCTGCAGGTAGCGATCAGCCTGTTCGAAGTAGATCCAGAGCAGCTGGATCGCCGTCATCTTGCGCCCGTCCCGCAGCTCGATCAGCTGTTGCAGGCCGGGGTCGTGAGAGACCGCGTGCAGCGTGGCCACCGGCTTGCGGACGCTCAGGTCGACATCGAGGGCCTGGTCCTCGATCATCGCCAGGACCAGGCTGGTCGTGCCCATCTTGAGCAGTCCGGCCACGTCACACTGGTTCGCGTCACCGATGATCACGTGCAGTCGCCGATACAGCGCGGCCACCGCGTGCGGCTCGTCGCGGGTGTTGATGATGGGGCGTTTCAGGGTCGTCTCGAGGCCGATCTCCACCTCGAAGAAGTCCGACCGCTGGGCTATCTGGAACCCGGCCTCGGCCGAGTCCTGGCCGATACCAACCCTGCCCGCGCCACACATCACCTGTCGGGCCACGAAGAACGGGATCAGGTTCCGGGTGATGTCCGAGAACGGCGTCTCGCGACGCATGAGGTAGTTCTCGTGCGTCCCGTAGGACGCGCCCTTGCCATCGGTGTTGTTCTTGTAGAGGTTCACCCCGGCGGTCCCCGGCATCGACGACAGGCGCCGGACCGACTCGAGCATGATCTGCTCCCCCGCCCGGTCCCAGCACAGGGCTGCCCGCGGTGAGGTCACCTCCGGCGAGCTGTACTCCGGATGGGCGTGGTCGACATACAGCCTGGCACCGTTGGTGAGCACCACATTCGCGAGCGTGGGGTCCTCCTCGTCGGTCAGCTGGCTCGCGTCGGCCTGCTGTCTGGGGACCTCGAACCCGCGCGCATCACGCAGCGGCATCTCGTCCTCGTAGTCCCAGCTGGCCCGGCCCGCCCGCGAGCCCCGCGCGCTGGCATAGGCATTGACGACGTACCCGGACAGCAGCATGGGGTTCGCCGTCGGATCGCCGGGCACCGAGATGCCGTATTCCGTCTCGATTCCCATCACTCGACGCACCGTCATGCCGTCAGCCTAGGCGAATCGACCCCCTGCGGGCCCATGATGGGCGAGTGAACACGCCACGTGCCGTAGACACCCGTCGCATGCCCCTGCGTACCAGGCTCTTCTGCGCGGCCCTCGATCGTTTCGACGGCCAGCCGATCGTCGGCCTCGACCTGCCGGGCATCCGCAGGAACCGCGCCAAGGTCGCCCCGGCGGTACCCCCGTTCACCTGGATCACCGGCCCGGTGCTCCGGGACGTCCGGCGCGAGGACACGAGTTTCCCCGCCCGGGACGGACGTGAGGTGCCACTGCGCGTCTATCGGCCGGCCCGGTCGGGCCAGCCGCTTCCGGTGGTCGTGTTCTTCCACGGCGGGGGGTGGGTTCTGGGCAGCACCCGGATGTACGACCCCTTGTGCACGTTCCTCGCTCATGACGTCGGGGCGGTCGTGGTCAGCGTCGACTACCGCCTCGCGCCGGAGCACCGCGCGCCGACGGCGGTACAGGACTGCGTCGACTCCGTTCGCTGGATCGCGGAGCACGCGCAGTCGTGGGGCGGCAACGGTTCACGCCTGGCCGTGTCCGGTGACAGCGCAGGAGGAAACCTGTCGGCGGTCGTCTGCCAGGTCATCCGGGACGAAGGCGGGCCGGCCATCGCGCACCAGGCGCTGATGTACCCCGCCACCGATGCGACGATGAGCCAGCCGTCCATCGCCGAGCACGCTGATGCGCCGATACTCACCCGGGCCAAGATCAACGTGTTCCTCGAGCACTACCTCGGTCCCCTGGGGCTCTCCGCCGGCGACCCCCTGGTCTCTCCCCTGTGGGCCACGAGCCACGCGGGTCTTCCACCTGCGCTGGTCCAGACGGCGGATCTCGACCCGCTGCGGGACGAAGGCACGCGGTATGCCGAGCGGCTGGCTGCCGCCGGCGTGCCCGTGCGCCACACGAACTACGTCGGTGCGCCCCACGGGTTCGCCAGCTTCCCCGGGGCAACGACCATCGGCCGGCAGCATCGCGCCGAGCTGGCCGGTCAGCTGCGTCGCTACCTTCACCCCTGACAGAACGGCAGCCGTGGGTGGGCGGCATGACCCTTGTTAAGGTCGCCTCGTGCGCATAGCTCTCGGCCTGGCCCTCGACACCGCCCTCATCTGCCTCTTCGCAGCCATCGGGCGGAGCAACCACGGGGAGACCAGCGCCCTGCTCGCGGTGGCCGGCACCGCCTGGCCCTTCCTTGCCGGTATGGCGGCCGGCTGGCTCATCTCGCTGGCCGCCTTCCACCGCGCTCCCCTGTCCGTGCGCGACGGGATCCCGCTGTGGCTGGGCACCGTGGCGATCGGGATGGTCCTGCGCAGCCTGACCGGTGCAGGCACGGCATTCTCGTTCATCGTGGTGGCCACCGTCTTCCTCGGAGCCGGGCTGCTGGGCTCGCGGGCACTCGCCGCCCTCCCAACCCGGCAGCGCGTATGACCGAGGTCGCGTTTCGGCCCGCCACCTCCGACGACCTCGCTGCCGTGGCTGCCATCTACGCCCACAACGTCCTGACCAGCACGGCCACCTTCGACACCGAAGAGCCACCCATGTCCGCCTGGCAGGCCAAGCTCGACAGCACTGCCCCGGGCGACCATTTCCTGGTTGCCCACAGGGTGGCCGAACCCGGTCCGGCCGGACCGGGTTCGGCCGGACACGGTCTGGCCGGACACGGTCCGGACTCTCACGCTTTGGTGGCCGGCGACGACGACCGGTTGCTCGGGTACGCCTACTCGTGCTCGTTCAGAAGCCGCCCTGCCTACCGCCATACCCGCGAGACGTCCGTGTACCTCGAACCCGACGCGATGGGCAGCGGTCTGGGCACCCGCCTGTACAGCGCACTGCTGGACCTGCTCCGCCACGACGGGGTGCATCTGGTCGTAGCCATAGTCACCCAGCCAAACCCGGCCAGCGAGGCCCTCCACCGCAAGCTGGGTTTCACCGAAGCCGGCACCCTGGACGAGGTGGGCCACAAGTTCGGCACCTACCTCACCACCAAGACCTACCAGCTCCGCCTGACCTGACGTCAGCGCCTGACCTGACATAACCCGCTTGCTGCCCCGAAACCACCGAATCCGGCCGCGCGAGAGCCTGATTCGGTGGTTTCACGGCAACAAGCCGAGGGGCGGCCGGGCGGTTGGCGGGTCTAGAGGTACTGGCCGGTGTTGGCTACCGCTTCTATTGAGCGACCTGGCTCGGTGCCGTCCTTGCCGGTGACCAGGGTGCGGATGTAGACGATGCGCTCGCCCTTCTTGCCCGAGATGCGCGCCCAGTCGTCCGGGTTGGTCGTGTTGGGCAGGTCCTCGTTCTCCTTGAACTCGTCCACGCATGAGGCCAGCAGATGCTCGATCCGGATGCCCTTCTGCTCGGTCGTCAGGAAGTCCTTGATCGCCATCTTCTTGGCCCGGTCCACGATGTTCTGGATCATCGCCCCGGAGTTGAAGTCCTTGAAGTAGAGGACCTCCTTGTCACTGTTGGCGTAGGTGACCTCCAGGAACCGGTTGGCGTCGATCTCGGAGTACATCCGCTCGACCGCCGACTGGATCATCGCCTCGACCGTCCGCTGGGCAGAGTCACCGTGCTCGGCGAGGTCGACCTCGTGCAGCGGCAGGTCCGCGGTGAGGTACTTGCTGAAGATGTCGCGGGCGCTCTCCGCGTCGGGACGCTCGATCTTGATCTTCACGTCGAGGCGGCCGGGCCGCAGGATCGCGGGGTCGAT
Source organism: Dermatophilaceae bacterium (assembly GCA_036385355.1). Classification (GTDB taxonomy): domain Bacteria; phylum Actinomycetota; class Actinomycetes; order Actinomycetales; family Dermatophilaceae; genus UBA4719. The sequence goes on along the minus strand of DASVKO010000105.1, from coordinate 25,841 downwards.
CATGTCCTCGCGGTTGGAGGCGCCGATGACGATGACGTTCTCCAGTCGTTCGACGCCGTCGATCTCGGACAGCAGCTGCGGCACGATCGTCGTCTCGACATCGGAGGAGACACCGGAGCCGCGAGTGCGGAACAGCGCGTCCATCTCGTCGAAGAAGACCACCACTGGCGTGCCGTCCGACGCCTTCTCACGGGCCCGCTGGAAGATCAGCCGGATGTGCCGCTCGGTCTCGCCGACGTACTTGTTCAGCAGCTCGGGGCCCTTGATGTTCAGGAAGAAGGACTTGCCGATGGGCTTGCCCTCCTTGGCTGCGACCTTCCTGGCCAGGGACGCGGCAACGGCCTTGGCGATCAGCGTCTTCCCGCAACCGGGAGGGCCGTAGAGCAGAACACCCTTGGGTGGCTTCAGCTTGTGCTCCAGGAACAGGTCCGGGTACAGGTAGGGCAGCTCGACGGCATCGCGGATCGCCTCGATCTGACCGGACAGGCCGCCGATGTCGCTGTAGTCGATGTCCGGCACCTCTTCGAGGACGAGATCCTCGACCTCTGCCTTGGGAATCCGCTCGTAGACGAAACCCGAACGGGAGTCCAGCAGCAGGGCGTCGCCGACCCGGATCGGCTGGCCGTCCAGGCTCTCTGCCTTCCGGCAGACGCGCTCCTCGTCGGCGTGCGCGACCACCAGGACCCGGTCGTCGTCCAGGAGCTCCTTGAGCATCACGATCTCGCCGATGCGCTCGAAGCCGCAGGTTGCCACGACGTTGAGGGCCTCGTTGAGCATGACCTCGCGCCCGGCGGACAGCTCACTCGGGTCGACCGAGGGCGAGACTGCGACCCGCATCTTGCGACCGCTGGTGAGGATGTCGACGGTGGCGTCGTCGTAGGACTCGATGATCAGGCCGTAGGCCGACGGTGGCTGGGCCAGCCGGTCGACCTCGCCCTTGAGGGTGACGATCTGCTCGCGGGCCTCCCGCAGAGTCCGCACCAGGCGTTCGTTCTGGGACGACAGGGTGGACAACGCAGTCTGCAGCTGCAGCACGCGGTTCTCCAGGTCGCGCGAACGGGTCGGCGAGTCCGCGAGCCGGCGCCGCAGGCCCGCGACCTCCTCGGACAGGAGGGACTGCTGGCGCAGAGCCTCCGCCGGGTCAATCGGCTCGACCGCAGGCCCCTGCTGATCCTCATGCTGGGGGGAGTTCTCGGACATGATTGGAACCTCCTCGCGGTCGTTGTCGGCCTCGTTGGGAACCGACAATTCGACCCTAACCCGACACCGGACTAAGTAGTGGGTGTATCCGTCAAAGATCGGCGAACGCGTCGAATCTTCTTCTCCGAGGTTGCCCGCTCCCCGATGTCCTCGAGCGACCAGTCGCCGCTGGGCAGCTCGGTGTCACCGTCGATGGCACCCTTGGCCGGGCGGCGCTTGCGCAGCGGGGGCGTGACCCCCGGGGCGAGCCGCCTGGTCGTGATCAGGAAGCCGGTGTGACCATGCATACGGTGCTGCGGCCGGACGGCCAGCCCTTCGAGGTGCCACCCCCGGACCAGCGACTCCCAGGCCGAGGGCTCGGTGAAGCCGCCATGGTCACGCGCGGCCTCGGCCACCCTGGAGAGCTGGGTCACCGTGGCGAGGTAGCAGATGAGCACTCCGCCTGGAGCCAGGGCGTCCGCCACGACGTCCAGGCACTCCCAGGGGGCCAGCATGTCCAGCACCACCCGATCGATGGTGCCCGGCTCGACCGCGGTCGGCAGGGTCGCCACGAGGTCGCCGACGGTGACCTGCCAGGCCGGATGTGGACCACCGAAGAACCCCTCGACGTTTCCCCGCGCGATATCGGCGAAGTCCTCACGACGTTCGAAGGAGTGAAGGTGACCGAGGTCTCCCACGGCCCGGAGAAGGGACATGCTCAGAGCACCCGACCCGACCCCGGCCTCGACCACCCGGGCGCCCGGAAAGATGTCGGCCATGGCCACGATCTGGGCCGCATCCTTGGGATAGACCACTGCGGCGCCGCGCGGCATCGACAGCACGTAGTCGCAGAGCAGTGGTCGGACGGCGAGGTACTCGACTCCGGCGGTGTTCTTGATGGTCGACCCGTCGGGGGCGCCGATGAGGTCGCTGTGCGCCAGCCGGCCGCGGTGGGTGTGGAACTCCTTGCCGGGCTCCAGGGTGATCGTGTGCAGCTTGCCTTTGGGGTCGGTCAGCTGCACGCGCTCGCCCTCGGCGAACAGTCCGCGGCGAAGGTGGGCGCCGATGGCACCTGGGGTGGTGTCGGAACTGTGCGGGCTCATGACGGACAAGTCTAGGTCGGTGCAGCAGCCCTCAGGACAGCGCCGCCTCCAGGTCGCCGGCCAGGACGATGCCGACGATCCGCCCGTCGGGGGCACGCACCGGCACGGCGCCGATCCCGAGCTGCTGCATGACCGTCACCACCGTGGCGATCGACTGGTCCGGGACCGCCTGGACGACCCACCCTTCGGGCTGCCGGCGCATCACGCTGGTGACCGCGACGCCGCCGAGGGACTGCCCGGGGATCGCCCGCAGGGCCTCGTCGTCCAGCAGCCCGAGCGCGTTGCGCGCGTCATCCTCGATCACCACGACCGTGCCGCCGGGTCCACCCGGTTCGCTGTCGCGCAGGGCAACCGCCTGCGCGGCACTCGCCCGGGCAGGCAGGGACGCCGCGCGACGCCATACCGAGTCGATCCGTATGCCGGCCAGCAGGCGGCCGCCGCGCCCGGCCCGGATCGCATTGGTGGCGCCCATCCAGAGGAAGGACCCGATGAACAGCGCCCAGACGATGTTGAACAGATCCGGTGGCTGGCCGTTCAACAGTGGCTGACCAACAAACCACAGCACGACCAGGACGGTGACGATCCGACCACACCAGCCCGCAGCGATCAGCCCGCTCTCGCGGCTTCCGGTGACTCGCCACACCAGGGCGTCCACCAGGAAGCCGCCGTCCAGGGGTAGGCCGGGCAGCAGGTTGAACCCGGCGACGAAGGCATTGGTCCAGACCATCGCCCCGACGAGCAGAGAGGTGATGCCACCGGACGGGACTGCGGGCATGGCCAGCCAGCCGACCAGAGCAAGCAGGGCATTCGCTGCCGGACCGGCGACGGCGACCAGCGCGCTTGCTCCGGGCCGGGCCGACGATGAGTCGTAGGCCGTGTGCCCGCCCCAGAGGTCTGCCACGACCCGGTTCACGCGATATCCCACCAGCGTGGCCACCACTGCGTGAGCCGCTTCGTGAGCGAGCACGGAGATCAGCAGCAGAACGGCGAACACCAGGGCGACGACATAGGCGCCGAGCCCGAGGTCCGGACGGCTGTTTGCGACATTCGGGCCGAAGGTGGCCACGATGATCAGGGCGATGACCGGCCAGGACTTGCCGATGTAGACCGGCACCCCGCCGATCGTGGCCAGGCGCATGCCTGGGGCCCGGAGTGTCGAGTCCTCGGTACTGGCGGCCATGACCTGAGCCTATGTCAAGGCGCTCAGGGCCAATGCGCATCAGGCCAGTGCCCTCAGGGACAGGGCGGTCGCGGACAGGGCGGTCGCGGACAGGTCCCTCAGGGACACGGCCCCTCAACAGGGCGCTGATGCCCCGGTGTCAGTGCCCCCCTCTACAGTGCCTTGCATGGTTGCCGCACTGTCCCCGAGCCGAGCCGCTGACTTCATGCAGTGCCCGCTGCTCTACCGCTTCCGGGTGATCGACAAGCTCCCGTCGCCGCCGAATGCCGCCGCGGCGCGGGGCACCCTGGTGCACGCGGTGCTGGAACGACTCTTCGACCTCCCGTCGGCCGGACGGACCATCGAGGCCGCCGCAGCACTGGTCGAGCCGCAGTGGCGGGTGCTCCTCGAGGGCAGGCCCGAGCTGGCCGACCTGGTGGAGGAGGGTGACCCGGCCGCGCTGGCGAGCTGGTTCGGCGACGCCGTCTCACTCATCGAGCGATGGTTCACCCTGGAGGACCCGACCAGGCTGGAGCCGGCCGAGCGGGAGCTCTACGTCGAGACCGACCTGGACGGGCTGACACTCCGCGGCTACGTCGACCGGCTTGACGTCGCACCCACCGGCGAGATCAGGGTCGTCGACTACAAGACCGGCCGATCGCCCTCAGAGCTCTTCGAGGGCAAGGCGTTGTTCCAGATGAAGTTCTACGCACTGGTGCTGTGGAGGTTGCGCGGCGAGGTGCCACGGCTGCTGCAGCTCGTCTATCTCGGCGGGGACAACCCCGAGATCGTGCGCTACTCCCCCGACGAGGCCGACCTGCTCGCGGTCGAACGCAAGCTCAAGGCTTTGTGGAGCGCCATCGAGACGGCCGCCCAGAGCGGTGACTGGCGACCGCACAAGTCCAGGCTCTGCGACTGGTGCGACCATCGCAGCCTCTGCCCGGAGTGGGGTGGCACTCCCCCGCCCCTGCCCGAGGGCGCCGCCGTCCTTGCCCTCGACCCGCACGCAACGGCCGCCATCGTTCCCGCGGAGGACTAGAGCGGGAACGGAGGCAGAGAACGTGGGCAGATGACAAGATTCGAGCTATGACCTCCGAACCGATCGCCTACACCATCAGTCCGCCCAGCCCTGACGATCGCGAGGTGTGGAGAGAGCTGTATCGGGCGTACGCCGACTTCTACCTCGAGGCAGTCACGGACGCGCAGCTGGATCTCACGTGGTCCTGGATCACCGATCCCCACCACGACGTCGCAGCGCTGCTGGTTCGGGACTCGGCAGGTACCGCGGTCGGCCTGGCCCACTACCGGCCGTACTTCCGGCCGCTGGCCGCTGCGGTCGCCGGCCACCTCGATGACCTCTTCGTGGTGCCGGCCGCACGAGGCACGGGCGCCGTTGACGCCCTCCTGGAGGCATTGCGGGCCATCGCGCGCCAGCGTGGCTGGAGCAAGATCCGCTGGGTCACCGCGGACGACAACTACCGCGCCCGGAGCAAGTACGACCAGGGGGCCGAGCGAACCATGTGGGTCACCTATGACATGCAGGTCCCGCCGACCGGGGCGTGACGTCGGCCGTCTCACCGACCCGCCTCACCCAGCCGGCTTCACGGCCTGGGTGAAGCGAAAGCGAATAGTCGCCGATACTCCCCGCCGGGTCTCGGACGGGGGCAAGGCAGGTGGGGGCGCGTCGGACGAGCGGCGTGAGGGTACTCGCCGTTCAGGTTGCTGGGTACTCGCCGTTCAGGTTGCTGGATGCCCGCCGTTCAGGTTGCTGGGTACTCGCCGTTCAGGTTGCTGGATACCCGCCGTTCTGGTTGCTGGCTACTCGCCGTTCAGGTTGTTCAGCTCGGGGTGGCGGAGGAAGTAGACGGGGTCGGTGAAGGTGCCCGGGATCTTGCCGCGGGACTGGATGACGGTGGTGGCGCCCGTGGCGTGGCTGACGGCGTACAGGTAGGCGGAGCCGGTGTCCTTGTCGATACCGGTGAGCAAGGTGCTCTGGCTGCCGCACTGTTCGGCGACCAGGGACTCGAAGACCTGCCAGGTGCTGGTGCGGACCCGCTTGACGACGACCTTCATGGGGGAGCTGACCGGGATCCGGATCGTGTAGAGCCCGCCGCCTCTGAGGTTGGCCAGGAAGGTGTCATAGGTCGCGGTCTGGCTGATCAGCGTCATCGCCTTCACCGAGGAGAAGCCGGGGTACGAGCCGAGGCGGCGCGCGCCGAAGTTGGAGCCAACCGGGTCGTCCCAGCGGATGTCGACACCCTGAGTTGTCCAGCGGAAGAGGACGCCGTCGTTGCGCAGGCCGTACAGATAGTGCCGCCCGAAGGCAGGATCAGCGAGCCGGCTGTAGTTCGACGAAGCGATCGCTGTGTAGCTGCCCCAGCCGCCGCCGACGACGGCCGTGCTGGAGTGCCAGGCGATGCCGTCGAAGAAGGCGGCAGCGTTGTAGAGCGACGGTCCCCCGACGACGTTGCCGTATTCCAGAAAGTCGCTGCCGACGCCTCGGGAGATCTCCCAGGTCGTGCTCAGCCTCGCCGAGCCAGCGGGAAAGACGTGCAAGCCAGTCAGAGGGATCGCCACTCTCGTGGGTGGCGTGGAGGCGCGGACTGTGGCACCGCCAAGGTCTCCGGCGGCCGTGACGGAGCGGATGCCCATCCCACAGGAGCCGGCTGCCGAGACGACTGCTGCAGCGCTCTTGGTGCCTGCGGTGGTCGCACCTGCCGGTCCGGCACACAGGCTGCCGGCCAGCATCGAGACTCCGGAAAGTGCGGCCGCATATTTGATCAGTCTCATCGTGGTCGGGCCTTTCGCTGTGCTCGAGTAGCTCGATGGGAGCCGCAGCGGAAAGTGGTGCGCCGACCGGGCTCTCGTGGGTGGAGGTCGCTCACCCTAGCGTCGCGCACACGCGCGTGTACACGAGCGTCAACCGACCCGGCTCACCCGGCCCCTGGTGGCCCGACCTCAGCTGCCCTGGTAGTACGTGTCGGCCACCTTCAGTGCCTCGTCCAGAATGGCGATGCCTTCCCTGACCTCCTCCACGGACGTCGTGCACGGCGGGACGACGTGGGTGCGGTTGAAGTGGACGAAGGGCCACAGCCCGCGGTCCTTGCACGCTGCGGCGAACTCGGCCATCGGCCTGGCCTGCGCACCACTGGCGTTGAACGGCACGAGCGGCTCGCGGGTGTCCCGGTCACGAACCAGCTCCAGTGCCCAGAAGACGCCGAGCCCGCGAACCTCGCCGACGCACGGGTGTCGCTCGGCCAGCGCCCGCAGCTCCGGACCGATGACGTCGGTCCCCAGCGAACGGGCATGCTCGATGATGCCCTCCTCGCGGAAGATGTTGATCGAAGCCACCGCGGCCGCGCAGCCGAGGGGGTGACCGGAGTACGTCAGCCCGCCCGGGAAGGCCCGGTCCGCGAAGGTCGCGGCGACCGGATCCGAGATGATCACGCCACCCAGCGGCACGTACCCGGAGTTGACCCCCTTGGCGAACGTGATCAGATCCGGTGTCACGCCCCAGTGGTCCACCGCGAACCACTCGCCGCACCGGCCGAAGCCGGCCATCACCTCGTCGGCGATCATCAGGATCCCGAACTCGTCGCAGAGCGCCCGGACCCCGGCGAGATACCCCGGAGGCGGGACCAGGATCCCGTTGGTGCCGACCACGGTCTCCAGGATGATCGCGGCCACCGTGTGTGATCCCTCGACCATCAGGAGGTCCCGCAGGTGCGCCAGGGCGCGATCGGACTCCTCCTGCTCGGTCGTCGAGTGGAACGGGGAGCGGTAGGCGTACGGGCCCCAGTAGTGGATGATCCCGGGCTCTCCCGGTTCGGAGGCCCACCGGCGAGGGTCACCAGTGAGCGCAATGGCCCCGGCGGTCGCACCGTGGTAGCTGCGGTAGGCAGCCAGGACCTTGTGACGCCCGGTGTGCAGCCGAGCCATCCGGATCGCGTTCTCGTTGGCGTCCGCCCCGCCGTTGGTGAAGAAGACGGTGTTGAGGTCGCCGGGCGCGATCTCCGAGATGAGGCGGGCGGCCTCGCTGCGGGCATCGTTGGCGAAGGCCGGCGAGATGGTGCAGAGCCTGGCGGCCTGCTCCTGAATCGCCGAGACGAGCTTCGGGTGCTGGTACCCGATGTTGACGTTCACCAGCTGTGAGGAGAAGTCGAGGTACCGCTTTCCGGCATAGTCGGTGAAGTACGACCCGGAGGCTGAGGCGATCGGCATCGGGTCGATCTGGGCCTGGGCGGACCAGGAGTGGAAGACGTGCGCGCGGTCGTCTGCCCGAACCCGGGCCTCGTCGGAGGGGGGTGGCGACTGTGCTGCGCCCCGGGGCTGGGACGGTGCTGGCTGTATCGGTGTCTGGGCCATCGGGAGTCCTATCTGGTGCGGGGGAAGCCGAGGTCGACGGCAGAGGTGGCCGGGTCGGGCCAGCGAGAGGTGACGACCTTGCCACGGGTGTAGAAGCTCATGCCCTCAGCGCCGTACATGTGGGTGTCGCCGAAGAGTGAGGCCTTCCAGCCGCCGAAGGAGTAGTAGGCCACCGGCACGGGGACGGGGACGTTGATACCGACCATGCCGACCTCGACGTCGTACTGGAACTGCCGGGCGGCGCCACCGTCGCGCGTGAAGATCGCCGTCCCGTTCGCGTAGGGGTTGTCGTTGATCAGGGCCACGCCCTCCTCGTAGGTGCCGGCCCGGACGACGCAGAGCACCGGTCCGAAGATCTCGTCGGTGTAGACGGTCATCTCGGGGGTGACGTGGTCCATCAGGGTCGTCCCGAGGAAGAAGCCCCCGGCGGGTACGTCCTGGTCACGCCCGTCAACGACCAGGGTGGCACCCTGCCGCGCGCCGGCGCCGATGTAGCCGGCCACCTTGTCGCGGTGCTCCGCCGTGATCAGCGGACCGATGTCGGTGTTCGGGTGGGTGCCGTCGCCGATGGTGAGCTTGGGCAGCCGGGCAGCCAGCGCGTCGACCAGCCGGTCTGCGACATCACCCACCGCCACGGCGACGGACAACGCCATACAGCGCTCGCCTGCCGAGCCGTACGCCGCCGAGACCACGGCGTCGGCGGCCATCTCGACGTCGGCGTCGGGCAGCACCAGAGCGTGGTTCTTGGCACCGCCGAGAGCCTGGACCCGCTTGCCATGGGCGGTCCCCGTCTCGTAGATGTACCTGGCGATCGGCGTCGAGCCCACGAAGCTCACGGCGGCGACGTCGGCATGGGTCAGCAGCGCGTCGACGGCCTCCTTGTCGCCCTGGAGGACCGTGAAGACACCGTCCGGCAGACCGGCGTCCTTCCACATCTGTGCCAGGAACAGCGATGCCGAGGGGTCCTTCTCGCTCGGCTTGAGGATGAAGGCGTTGCCGCAGGCGATGGCGTTGGCGCACATCCACAGCGGGACCATCACCGGGAAGTTGAAGGGGGTGATGCCGGCCACCACGCCCAGCGGCTGGCGGATCGAGTAGACGTCCACCCCGGTGGAGGCCTGCTCGGAGAACCCGCCCTTGAGCAGCCCGGGCACACCGGCGGCGAACTCGACGTTCTCCAGGCCGCGGGCGATCTCACCGGCTGCGTCGGACAGGACCTTGCCGTGCTCGGCCGTGACGATCGCCGAGAGCTCGTCGGTGCGTTCGTGCAACAGCTGGCGGAAGGCGAAGAGCACACCCGACCGCTGGGAGAGGGAAGCGTGCCGCCACTCCTTCGCAGCGACCACGGCCCTGGCGACCGCCGCATCGACCTCAGCGGCACTGGCGAGCTCCACCTCGGCGCTGCGCTGACCCGTGGCCGGGTTGTACACGGGTGATGTCCGGCCGGAGGTCCCTGGGGTCCTGCGACCGTCGATCCAGTGTGAGATTCGCTGTGTCGGCTGTGTCATGAGCGACACACTACGTGCCACCTATTTGATAACACAATGTTGCTATTGCTATGTTACAAACATGACGACCGTGCCGACCATCCTGGCAGCCATCGAGGAACGGCTCGAAGACCCCAGCGCGAAAGGTCTCGCCCAGGCCGTCAGCCGTGCCGTTCGGGATGGCGCCCTGCAGCCCGGCACGAAGCTCCCCCCGATCCGGGCGCTGGCCAGCAGGCTCGGCCTCTCCCCCACCACCGTCAGCGCCGGCTGGGCACTGCTCGCCCGCTCCGGCGCCATTCGCACCGACGGTCGCCGCGGCACGACCGTCGCCGACCTACAGGACCCCGCGCCCGGCCGCTACCGCCGGGCTCTCGAACGACAGGTCGACTTCGCCCTGGACCTGTCCACCGGAACCCCCGACCCTGCTCTGCTGCCGAACCTCGGGCCGGCCCTGGGCGAGCTCACCACAGCCGGCATCCCCGGCAGCTATCTGGATGACCCCGTCCTGCCCGGGCTGCTGGAGGTCCTGAGAGCCCAGTGGCCCTACCCGCCCGAGGAGCTCACGGTCGTGGACGGCGCCATGGACGCCCTGGACCTGGCCTCGCGATCGCTGCTGCGCTTTGGGGACCGGGTGGTCGTGGAGCACCCGGGCTTCCCTCCCCTGCTGGACCTGCTCGAGTCCATCGGTGTCGAGGTCGTGGGGGTGCCGGTCGATGAGGCCGGACTGTGCCCCGAGCCGCTGGCCACGGCGCTGGGCAGTCGCGGGAGCGATACCTCCGCCGTCTTCCTTCAGCCGCGGGCGCAGAACCCGACGGGGGCGTCGATGAGCGGGCAGCGCGCCAGTGAGCTGGCGCCCATCCTTGCCCGGGCCGGTATCCCGGTCATCGAGGACGACTCGGCCGGTGCCGTCGCGGCCACGGCGCCGATCAGCCTTGGTCAGTGGATCCCGGACCAGGTGATCCACATCCGCAGCTTCTCCAAGTCCCATGGTCCCGACCTGCGTCTGGCTGCCATGGGCGGACCAGGCGGACTGCTCCGCGAGATCATCCACCGCCGCCAGCTGGGCCAGGGCTGGAGCAGCAGGCTGCTGCAGCGCGTGCTGCTCAGCCTGCTCACCGACCCGGCCGCCATCGCCGACGTCGACCGTGCCCGTGACGAGTACACCCGCCGGCGTGTTGCCCTGGTCACGGCGCTGACCTCGCGTGGGGTGGACGTGGCCAGCGGCGACGGGCTGAACCTCTGGCTGCCCGTGCATGACGAGTCCGCCGCCATCGTCCGGCTGGCCAACCAGGGAGTGGGCGTCACACCCGGAACACCGTTCGACGTCCTGCTGGGCGGGGGTGGCCACGTGCGGGTGACGGTCGGCCTGGTGGCTGACGGCCACGAGGCGCTGGCAGAGATCCTGGCGGCCGCGGCGAACACCAGCTCCTGGGCCTCGCGCGGTCGCTGACCAAGGCTCAGACGGCAGACCGCAACCTGCTCAGGCTCAGCCGGGCGAACCCCTACAGACAAGCTCGGAGACAGCACAGCCCGACAAGCTCAGCCGGACAAGCTCAGCCGAACAAGCTCAGGAGATCCTTCGGCTGGAGGCCGGCCAGGGTCGAGATCTGAACGGCGCCAACGGTCTGCGGCACCTCGACATGATGCGGCACGGCGATCGTCGGTATGCCGGCAGCCACCGCGGAGGCCACACCGGGCGGGGAGTCCTCGATCGCGATACACGCTCCGAGGGAGACCCCGAGCAGGCGGGCGGCTGCCAGATACGGCTCGGGGTGGGGCTTGCCGTGGCTCACCGCATCTCCGGTGATGACCGCGGTGAAGCTGCCCTTCGGCAGGCTGCTCACCACGGCGGTCGCCAGCGACTCCCACGACATCGTGACCAGCGCACAGGGGACGCCCTGGGCCACGCAGTCCGCCAGCAGCTCCCGGGCGCCCGGACGCCACGGCACATGGTGGGTGACCCTGGCGACGACGCCGCCCAGCAGCTCGTGGACGACCTCGATCGGCGTCAGCTCGATCGGCGAATGAGCCAGGATGTACTCGGCGGACACCATCAGGTCGTTGCCGACGAGCTGGTGTGCGTGCTCGTCGGTCCACACCCCGCCGTGCTTCTCCACCAGCGCGCGCTCTTCGGCGATCCAGTAGGGCTCGGTGTCCACGAGGGTGCCGTCCATGTCCCACAGCACAGCCGCCGGCAGCTTCTGTCGACCGTCAGGGTGCATTGCCGTCATCTCTCACCGACGCCTGTTTCGCACTGCACCAATTCGCACTGCACCAATTCGCACTGAAGGCTATTTCGCATTGAAATACTTGGCCTCGGGGTGGTGCACCACCAGAGCGTCGGTGGACTGCTCCGGGTGGAGCTGCAGCTCCTCCGAGAGCGTGACCCCGATCCGCGACGGGTCGAGAAGCCCGACCAGCACCGCACGGTCGGCCAGGTCCGGACAGGCCGGATACCCGAACGAGTACCGGGACCCGCGATACCCCTGACGCAGGATGGCGTCGAGGTCGTCGTCGTCCTGGGCGCCGAACCCGAGCTCGTCTCGCACCCGCGCATGCCACATCTCGGCCAGCGCCTCGGTCAGCTGCACGGACAGGCCATGAAGCTCGAGGTACTCGCGATAGGCGTTGCGACCGAACAGCTCCGCGGTCGCCTTGGCCACCTGGGCGCCCATGGTGACCAGGTGGAAGCCAATGACGTCAGGCTCGCCGTCGGCCTCATAGCGTTCCCTGCTCTTGAAGTAGTCAGCCAGGCACAGCCGCCGGTCCCGACGCTGGCGCGGGAAGGTGAAACGCGCCCGCTCGCTGCCGGCCTTCGCCCCGTCTGCACCCTCTTCGTGATGGAGCACCACGAGGTCGTTCCCGTCGCTGTAGCAAGGGAAGTAGCCGTACACGACCGCGGCCTCGAGCAGGACCTCGGTCTTGATCCGCTCCAGCCACATGCGCAGCCGCGGCCGGCCCTCGGTCTCGACCAGGTCCTCGTAGGAGGCTGCGTCCTCGCCGCGGGAGCCCTTGAGCCCCCACTGCCCCAGGAAGGTCGCCCGCTCGTCGAGGTACGAGGCGTAGTCGGCCAGGGCGATGCCCTTGACGACGCGGCTGCCCCAGAATGGCGGCGTGGGGATGCTGTTGTCCTGGGCAACGTCCGAGCGCGTGGTGTCCGGTGGCGCGTCCTGGTCGACCGCGGCCGGCACAGCGCGAACCCGGCGCTTGCGCAGCTCTGGCAGGGTGTCCGCGACGTTCAGCTCCGGGTTGGCCCGGGCCGCCGCGACGGCGTCCATCAGGCGCAAGCCCTCGAAAGCGTCTCTGGCATAACGGACCTCGCCCTCGTAGACCTCGGCCAGGTCGTTCTCGACGTAGGCGCGGGTCAGGGCGGCGCCACCGAGCAGTATGGGCCAGCGCGTCGCGAACCCCCGGGAGTTGAGCTCCTCGAGGTTCTCCTTCATGACGACCGTCGACTTCACCAGGAGGCCGCTCATGCCGATGGCGTCCGCGTTGTTCTCCTCGGCCGCGCGGATGATCTCGGCGATCGGCTGCTTGATGCCGATGTTGACGACGTCGTACCCGTTGTTGGACAAGATGATGTCCACGAGGTTCTTGCCGATGTCGTGGACGTCACCGCGCACCGTGGCCAGCACGATGCGTGCTTTGGCCTCGCGCGCGGAGCCGTCAGCATTGCCCTCGATGAACGGCTCGAGATAGGCGACCGCCGCCTTCATGACCTCGGCGGACTGCAGCACGAAAGGCAGCTGCATCTCGCCCTTGCCGAACAGCTCGCCGACCGTCCGCATCCCGTCCAGCAGGTTGTCGTTGATGATGTCCAGAGCGCTGTCGCCCTTGTCCAGTGCCGCCTGCAGGTCCACCTCGAGGCCCTGGCGCTCACCGTCGATGATCCGCCGGCCCAGCCGCTCGTTGAGCGGCAGGGCGGCGAGCTCGTCGGCCCGGGCCTCCTTCAGGGAGGCCGAGTCCACGCCTTCGAACATCTCGAGCAGACGGCCCAGGGGGTCATAGGTCAGCTCGCTGTCCCCCGGCTCGCCGGCCCATTCGCGCCGGTCGTAGACGAGGTCCAGGGCGACCTGCCGCTGCTCCTCCGGGATCCGCGCGATCGGCACGATCCTGGCCGCGTGCACGATCGCCGAGTCGAGCCCGGCCTTGACGCACTCGTGCAGGAACACCGAGTTGAGGACCTGACGGACGGCCGGTTTGAGACCGAACGACACGTTCGAGACGCCCAGGGTCGTCTGAACGTCGGGGTGGAGACGTTTGAGCTCGCGGATGGCCTCGATGGTCTCCAGACCGTCGCGGCGGGTCTCCTCCTGACCGGTGGCGATCGGGAAGGTCAGCGTGTCGACGATGATGTCCTGCACGTTCATGCCCCACTCACCGGTCAGCGCCGTGATAAGGCGGGTAGCCACAGCCACTTTGTGCTCGGTGGTTCGGGCCTGACCGGTCTCGTCGATCGTCAGCGCGATGACGGCGGCGCCGTGCTCCCTGACCACGGGCATGATCCGCGCGAACCGCGAGCCCTCGCCCTCGCCGTCCTCGTAGTTGACGGAGTTGACGACCGCACGGCCGCCGAGCAGCTCCAGGCCTGCCTCGACCACGGCCGGCTCGGTGGAGTCCAGCACCAGCGGGAGGGTGCTGGCCGTGGCGAACCGGCTGACGACCTCACGCATGTCCCGCACGCCGTCCCTGCCGACATAGTCGATACAGACGTCGAGCAGGTGGGCGCCGTCCTTGGTCTGGTTGCGTGCGATCTCGACGCACTCGTCCCAGCGGGAGTCCAGCATCGCCTCCTTGAACGCCTTGGAACCATTGGCGTTCGTCCTTTCGCCGATCGACAGGAACGACGTGTCCTGACGGAAGGGCACCGCGGAGTACAGCGAGGCGACCCCATGCTCTGGCCGGGGCCGGCGCGGCTTGATCGGCGACCCGCCAACAGCCTTGACGACCTCGGCGAGGTGAGCTGGCGTCGTACCGCAGCAGCCTCCGACCAGGGAGAGCCCGAACTCCTTGACGAACTGGGTGTGCGCCTCCCCGAGCTGCTGAGGAGTGAGCGGGTATGCCGCCCCCTCCTTGGTCAGCATGGGCAGCCCCGCGTTGGGCATGCAGCTGATCGGGATCGTGGAGTGCCGCGACAGATGGCGCAGGTGCTCGCTCATCTCGGCCGGGCCGGTCGCGCAGTTGAGCCCGATGGCGTCGATCCCGAGCGGTTCCAGCGCGGTCAGCGCCGCGCCGATCTCGGAGCCCATCAGCATGGTGCCGGTCGTCTCGACCGTGACGTGGACGATAACCGGCAGGTTCTCGCCGGCTGCGGTCAGTGCACGCTTGGAACCGATCACGGCGGCCTTGGCCTGCAACAGGTCCTGGGACGTCTCGATCAGCAGGACGTCGACCCCGCCGTCGATCAGCCCGCGGGCCTGCTCCGCGTAGGCGTCACGCAGGGTCGCAAAGTCGACGTGGCCCAGCGAGGGCAGCTTCGTCCCGGGGCCCATGGAGCCGATCACGAAGCGCGGACGCTCGGGAGTCGACCACTGCGCCGCGGCCTCGGCCGCTATTCGCGCACCGGCCTCGGCGAGCTCGTAGATGCGATCGGAGATGTCGTACTCGCCGAGGTTGGCCAGGTTAGCGCCGAAGGTGTTGGTCTCGACTGCGTCGACCCCCACGGCGAAGTAGGCGTCATGAACGCCTCGCACGATGTCCGGGCGGGTGATGTTGAGGATCTCGTTGCAGCCCTCATAGCCCTGAAAATCGGCCATGGACGGATCGGCGGCCTGCAGCATGGTGCCCATCGCGCCATCGGCCACCAGAACGCGCTCAGCAAGAGCAGTGCGGAAAAGGTCAGAGCGGCTGCTCAAGGTAGTCCCGTCTTCTCTGTGGTTGGATCGACGGAAGTCTACCGGCGGGTTGGTGGGCCGCCCAACCGTCGTTCCGTAGTCTGGTCCATCTCAGAACAATCTCGCAGCAATCGGAGGCTCCTGGTGATTGAGCTCGCGGATGTGCCCGAACTGCGGGATCCGATCATGATCGCTGCCTTCGAGGGCTGGAACGATGCGGGCGAGGCGGCCACTGCCGCCATCGAGCACCTCACCGAGGTGTGGAAAGCCGAGCCCGTGGCGGCGATCGACCCCGAGGACTACTACGACTTCCAGGTCAGCCGCCCGCGGGTCGTCCTGGATGACGGCAAGCGCCGGATCAGCTGGCCGACGACCCGTATCCTGCTGGCCACCTCGACCTCGCTGGACCGCGACATCTTCCTCGTCCAGGGTATCGAGCCGTCGATGCGCTGGCGTTCGTTCACCGTCGAGCTGCTCGAGTTCGCCCAGCAGATGGGGGTCACCACGTTCGTGACCCTGGGCGCTCTGCTGGCGGACGTGCCGCACACCCGGCCCCTTCCCGTCTCCGCCACCTCGGAGCATGAGGACGTCGCCCACCGTTTCGATCTCGAGCCCAGCAAGTACGAGGGCGCCACCGGCATCGTGGGGGTCCTGGCCGACGCCGCCAGCCAGTCAGACCTGCCCGCGCTGTCCTGCTGGGCCGCCGTTCCGCACTATGCGGGAGGCACGCCGTCACCCAAGGCCACCCTGGGGCTCATCGCCAAGCTGGAGGAGCTCCTCGACCTGTCCATCCCGCGTGGGGACCTGCCCGACCAGTCACGGGCCTGGGAGCACGGGGTGGATGAGCTGGCCGAGTCCGATGAAGAGGTGGCGGAGTACATCCACTCGCTCGAGCAGGCCCAGGACACCGTGGACCTCCCCGAGGCCAGCGGTGACGCGATCGCGCGCGAGTTCGAGCGCTACCTGCGTCGTCGCGGCGAGGGACCGCCCACCGGCTAGAGCCGGATGCCGAGGAGCGCGTCCACCGCACGCCCGAGCAGCCCCGGCGAACCGGCCTCGGTGCCGCCCTCGGCCAGGCTCTGCCTGACCCACTCGTCCACCGCGGCCAGGGCACCCGGCGCGTCGAGGTCGTTGGCGAGACACTCCCGGATTCGTGCGACAGCCGAGTCGGCCGACGGGCCACCGTTGCCGGACAGACCTGCCCGCCAGGTAGCCAGCCGTTCCTGGGCATCCAGCAGGATCTCGCCGTTCCACTCCCAGGGTGTGCGGTAGTGATGTGCCAGGACGGCCAGCCGGATGGCCATCGGGTCGATGCCGCACTGTCGCAGCGTGGACACGAGCACCAGGTTGCCCTTGGACTTGCTCATCTTCTCGCCGTCGAGCCCGACCATGGCCTGGTGTACGTAGGCGCGAGCGAACGGCGAGGCGCCGGTGATGCCGCAGGCCTGCACCGCACTCATCTCGTGGTGCGGGAAGATCAAGTCCGTGCCGCCCCCCTGCACGTCGAACGTCATCCCGAGGTAGTCCAGCGCGATGGTCGTGCACTCGATGTGCCAGCCCGGTCGGCCGTCACCCAGGTCACCGCCGGGCCAGGACGGTTCGCCGGCGCGTGCAGCCCGCCACAACAGGGGGTCCAGCTCATCGCGCTTGCCCGGGCGGTCGGGGTCTCCCCCACGCTCGGCATAGACCGCCATCATCTGGTCCCGGTCCCACGAGGAGACCGAGCCAAACGCCGCGGATGCCGTCGCGGACGAGAGGTCGAAGTAGATGTCGCAGGCTCCGGCGACCGCCTCACCCTCGGGAACATCGACGCGGTATGCCGTGCCCGCGGACAGCAGGTCGGTCACTGCCTTGACGACTGACGGCACACCCTCGACAGCACCGATGTAGTGGTCCGGGGCGATCACGGCGAGCGCTGTCATGTCCTCGCGGAACAGGGCGATCTCGGTGGCTGCCAGAGCGTGCCACGAGACGCCGTCCCGATGGGCGCGCTCGAGCAACGGCTCGTCCACGTCCGTCACGTTCTGGACGTAGAGCACCTCATGGCCTGCGTCGCGCAGGACCCGACCCAGCAGGTCAAAGGTCACGTAGGTGGCGGCGTGGCCGATGTGCGTGGCGTCGTAGGGAGTGATCCCGCAGACGTACATCCGCGCCGTGGGACCAGGGGTCAGGGGACGCACGGCTCCGGATGCGGTGTCGAAGACACGAACCGGCAGCCCGGTGCCGGGAACAGCGGGAATGAACGGGGACGGCCAGGATTTCACTACCCGAGCCTAACGGGGCAGATGTCTAGAGCGGAGGCCAGGGCACAGCCGGCCCCCGGCCGTTGGGCCCGGGAAACAGCCCGGTGGTGAGCAGACCCGAGATGCGCCGACCGAGAGCGTCAACCTCAGCAGGTGAGAGCAGTCCCGCCAGGGTCCTGGAGACGGGACTCATCAGGTTGCCCAACCATCCCGACAGCGCCTCCAGCCTGGCCAGCTCGGCATCTGGCAGGGGCTGGCCCACCCATCCCCACAGCACGGTCCGCAGCTTGGGCTCGACGTGGCAGCTGACCCCGTGGTCGAACCCCCACAGCGAGCCGGACTGGTCCAGCACCAGATGGGAGCCCTTGCGGTCAGCATTGTTGATGACCACGTCGTACACCGCGGCTGAGGCGAGCTCGGGCCGATCCGCGTGGGCCACGACGACCTCGGTACCGTCCGCCAGCTGCGCCTGGAGCACCGGCAGCCAGCCCGACGCCAGCTCGGCCGGGGTCACCACGTCGATCAGGGTCGCCATGTCGCTCTGGACGGCATCAACCCACAGCTGGACCGAGCCGGTTCCGAGCGGACCATCCCTCAGCACCGTCGGCGGGACAAGATTCCAGCCGCCCACAGCCGAGACCACGAACGCCGCGGCCTCACGGGCGGCCAGGGTCCCGTCGGGGAAGTCCCAGAGCGAGCGCTCCCCCTGCACCGGCTTGTAGATCACCTGCGTCCGGACGTCACCCAGCTCGAGCTGCCCGAGGAGAGCCAGGTTGCTGGCATCGACCAGACGGCCCTCGATCTCGATCTCGCCGAAGGTCAGGACGTCCAGGACTCGGGCAACCTCTTCCTGGGTCGAGGGAGCGAGCAGATTCATCATGTCCAACCAGCGCTCAGCGCTTGTACCCGTTGGCGCGAGGGCAGATGTGCCCGCTCGGGTCCAGGGGGCCACCACAGAAGGGGCACGGGGGCCGGCCGGCGGCGATGACCTTGGTGCATCGACGCGCGAACGCCCGTGCCGAGGCAGGCTCGATCACCACGCGCAGGACCGTTTCGAGGTCCCCGGCCTGCTCGGGAACCACCGTCGGCTCGCCCTCCTCGTCGACCTCGAGCTCGGCCTGCCCGTCATGGCACTCCACGATGACGACGCGCCGCTCGGCGTCCCACCCGAGACTCATCGCGCCGACCCGGAACTCGTCCTCGATGGGTGTCGCCAGAGGCTCGACGTCCTCGAGGGCCTCGGCCAGGAGGTCCCCCGCATCACCCGCGGCGAAGTCGTCCAGGAGGTCGTTGACCCGGTCAGCCAGGGTACTCAGCTGCTCCTTCTCCAGTGACACGCTGGCCAGCCGCGGGCCGTCGCTGGCCTGCAGGAAGAAAGTGCGTTGCCCGGGTGGCCCCACGGTCCCCGCGACGAACCGATCGGGTGGGTCGAACTCAAGAACCGGCATACGGTCGACTGTAGTTGGTGGGCACGGCGTCGGTGGCCACAGCGTCGGTGGCCACGGCGTCGGAGCTGCCCGCGCCCCCGCCGACCGGCGCGTCGCCATGATCTGGCAGGGGAGGCACGAGAGCGGACAGGTCACTCCCGCCGTCGTTGAGCCGGACCAGGAAGGGCCGCCGTTCGGTGTAGCTCACGACCGACAGCGTGGCGGGCCCCACAACGATCCGCTGGAAGTGGTCCAGATGTGCGCCGGCCGCATCGGCCAGGATCGACTTGATGACGTCGCCGTGAGAGACCAGAGCCCACATCGCCCCTGGTCCGTGTTCGGCGCTGACAGCAGCGTCCATCTCGCGAACAGCCAGCAGGGCGCGGGCCTGCATCTGCGCGATGGACTCCCCCGCGAAGTGCTCGCCGTCGGGGAACCGCGCCGCGCTCGGATGGTCCTGCACGGTCCGCCACAGGGGCTCCTTGGCCAGCTCCTCCAGATAGCCGCCGGTCCAGGCGCCATAACGACATTCGCCGAGCCGCTCATCGCTGCTCACCGTGACGTCACCAAGGGAGCCCACGACGATCTGTGCGGTCTCCAGACATCGTTGCAGGGGGCTGGAGACGACTGCCACGATCGGCATCCCCCGCAGCCGCTCGGCCAGATCCGCCGCCTGGCCGCGCCCGACGTCGTCAAGGCCAACGCCCTCGGTCCACCCCGCCAGCGTCCCGTTGGCGTTGGAGGTGGTGCGTCCGTGGCGGATCATCAGGCAGGTCGGCACGAACGACACTGTACGACGCCTGGATGCACGAATCCCGAAATCGTGGTCCCATGAGCGATGTGATCGTTGACCAGGCCGTCTATCGGGACGGACGCCGGATACCGTGCGGAGACCTGAGCGAGGAGCTCGAGGTGCTCCGCCGCGAAGAGCACGGGTTCATCTGGATCGGGCTCAAGGATCCCACCGACGCCGAGTTCGCCCTGGTGAACGAGGAGCTCAAGCTCCACCCCCTGGCCGTCGAGGACGCGGTCAAGGGCAACCAGCGCCCCAAGCTCGATGTCTACGACGACACGATGTTCGTGGTGCTCAAGACCCTGCACTACATCGATGCGACCTCGGACGTCGAGACCGGCGAGGTGATGATCTTCGTCGGTGACCGGTTCGTGGTGACCGTCCGGCGAGGTGAGGCCAACCCTCTCTCAGAGGTTCGCGCCCGGCTGGAGCATGCACCGGAGCACCTGGCTCACGGGCCCAGCGCCGTCCTGTACTCGGTGATGGACTCCGTCGTCGACAACTACACGCTCATCGACGTCGAGCTCGGAGAGGACCTCGATCTGATCGAGCAGCAGGTCTTCTCGGGGGCGCGCGGCGTCGACGCCACTGACATATACCGGCTCAAGCGTGAGGTCCTCGAGGTCAGGCGGGCGGTGACACCGCTCGGCATGCCGCTGCGCCGGCTGCGATCCGAAGACATCCCCATGATTGACGAGCACGCGCGTCCGTTCTTCGGGGACATCTCCGACCATGTGCTGCGCGTGATCGACCACGTCGAGTCTTATGACCGGCTGCTCACCGACGTCCTGCACGCCCACCTCGCGCAGATCTCGGTGGAACAGAACAACGATATGCGGAAGATCTCAGCATGGGTCGCAATGGCCGCCGTGCCCACGATGGTGGCCGGGATCTATGGGATGAACTTCGACAACATTCCCGAGCTCCACTACCGCTGGGGATACTTCTTCGTCCTGGGTGCCATGGGCGCTGTCGTGTTCGGCCTGTACCGGGGGTTCCGCAAGTCCGGCTGGCTCTAGCCGGGCTCGAGCCCCGACGATCCCGGGTCGCAGACCCGCTCAGACAGTCGCAGACCTGCTCAGACTGCGCTGAGCCAGCCCATGCCGAGAGCGACTGCTATGGCAATGCCGAGCGGAACCCGATACCAGATGAAGATCGTGATCGGGTGGTGGGCGACGAACTTCAACAGCCAGGCGATGCTCGCGTAAGCCACGATGAAGGCGATGACGACGCCCACAGCCATCTGGCCGTAGGGGGTCACCGCCGCGTTGACGTCCTTGCCCTCATACAGCCCGGCGGCGGTCAGCGCGGGTATCGCCATGAAGAAGGAGAGCCGGGTGGCGGTGACCCGGTCGAGACCCTTGATCAGGCCGGCCGAGATCGTCGCACCGGAGCGGGAGACGCCGGGAATCAGCGAGAAGCACTGCACCAGGCCGATGATCAGGCCGTCACGCATGGTGACCTGCCCCTCGCCGCGTACCTGGTCGTTCTTCTCGAGAACGGTATGGCGGCGCTCGGCCACCCACATCACCACGCTCCACAGGATGAGGGCTGCCACGACCACCCACAGACTGCGCAGACCGCCCTTGATCGCACCCCTGCCCAGGAAGCCGACCACGCCCACCGGGATCGACCCGATGATGACGGCCCAGGCGAGCTGGTAGTCGTGGTGGGTGCGTTCCTCCGCGTTGCGCAGACCGCGGAACCAAGCGCCGAGCAGCCTGACGATGTCCTTGAAGAAATAGACCACCGTGGCAGCGATGGCGCCCAACTGGATGATCGCCGTGTAGGCCGTGATGGACTTGTCGTCCACAGTCAGACCGAGCATGCTCTCGACGATGGTCAGGTGACCGGTCGACGAGATGGGAAGGAACTCGGTGAGGCCCTCGACGATGCCCAGGATGATGGCGTCAAAGTAGGTCAGAGGATCCACTGCACTTCTTTCGTGTCGTCCGGTCGGTCGGTTGGTCAGTCACCCAGCCCGGACTCATCCAGAAGCTCGGCCATCGTGCGCACCACATGAAGTCGCTCGTCCAGCGAGGCGCCCTCGGCGGCGATCGTCAGCGTCGTGACGCCTGATGCAGCGTAGCGGCTCATCCTGTCCCGGATGCGCGCGCGCGGGCCGATCAGGGAGGTCTGGTCGATGAAATCCAGCGGTACGGCGGCTGCGGCCTCGCGGTGTGCCCTGGCCAGGAACAGGTCCTGGACCTTTGCGGCCCCTTCGGCGAAGCCCATCCGCACGGCCAGGGCGTTGTAGAAGTTCTTCTCCCGCGACCCCATCCCGCCGAGGTAGAGCGCGGAGTAGGCGCGCAAGGGCGCGGCCGCCGCCTCCACGTCATCGTTGAGGATGACAGGAACCGTTGGCACGACGTCGAACCCGGCGAGACGGTCATCCTCGGTGCCGCGGTCGGCCTTGACCCGTCCGGCCGTCAGCGAGGCCATCAGGTCGCCGGAGTGCTCCGGGCTGAAGAAGACCGCGAGCCAGCCGTCCGCGATCTCGCCGGCAAGCTCGAGGTTCTTGGGACCGACAGCGGCGAGGTAGATCGGCAGATCGTCGCGCACCGGATGGATGGTCATCCTCAGGGCCTTGCCGGGGCCGTCCGGAAGCGGCAGCGTCCAGTGCTTGCCCTGGTAGGCAACGGTCTCTCGCCGAAGCGCCATCCTGACGATGTCGACGTACTCGCGGGTCCGGCCCAGGGGCGCGTCGAACTTCACCCCGTGCCATCCCTCGCTCACCTGGGGTCCGGAGACGCCCAGGCCAAGCCGGAATCGCCCGCCCGACAGGGTGTCGAGCGTCGCGGCGGTCATCGCCGTCATTGCCGGGGTCCGGGCCGGGATCTGCATCACGGCAGAGCCAAGGTCGACGTTGCTGGTCAACGCACCCACCCACGACAGGACCGTCGCCGTGTCCGACCCATAGGCTTCGGCGGCCCAGACCACGGAGTAGCCGATCCGATCAGCCTCTTGCGCCAAGGCGATGTTGTCCGCGCTGTTGCCTGCGCCCCAGTAGCCAAGATTCAACCCAAGTTTCATGTCGGTGAGGATATCGGGCGGGCCACCGCCATGCGAGCGCCGAAAGTCGCTAACCTTCCGAGACATGCGACACAGGCGAATGGGACGATCAGGACTCTCGGTGTCCCGGCTCGGGCTGGGGACCATGGGCTGGGGCGCTCGGACCTCGATCGACGATGCCCGCGACCAGCTCAAGGCCTACCTGGCAGCCGGCGGGGACTTTGTCGACACCGCCCACGGATACGCCAACGGAGCCTCCGAAGAGGCACTGGGCGCGATGCTCGGCGACCTCGTCCCCCGCGACCGGCTCGTCATCTGCACCAATGCCGGCATCTCCCGGCGGAGCGGGGAACGGGTGGTCGACACCTCACGTCGCACCCTCATGGCCCAGCTGGAGACCTCTCTGCAGCGCCTGGGCACGCCCTACGTCGATCTCTGGCTGGTTCACGCCTGGAGCGACGAGACCCCCGTGGAGGAGACGCTGTCGGCTCTCGAGTGGGCGGTGACCAGCGGCCGGGCGCGATACGTCGGGGTCTCGAACTACTCGGGCTGGCAGGCGGCGCATGCCTCGACGCTACTGGCCGGCCAGCGAGTCCCCATGGTGGCCAACGAGGTCGAGTACTCCCTGCTGAACCGGATCCCCGAGGACGAGCTGGTCTCGGCCGGGGACGCACTGGGGTTCGGGCTGCTGCCGTGGTCACCCCTGGGCCGGGGTGTGCTCACAGGGAAGTACCGAAACGGCATTCCCGATGCGCCTCGGGCCGCCCCCGGCGAGCGGATCGGGCTGGCCGGCCTCAACCTCACCGAGGAGTCGGCGCAGATCGTGGACGCCGTGGCCATCGCGGCCCGGGGGATGAACGTGAGCCCGGCTGAGATCGCGCTGGCCTGGGTGCGGGACCGACCCGGGGTAGTCGCACCGATCGTGGGTATTCGCACGGCCGCGCAGATGCAGGCGGCCCTGGCCAGTGAGGACCTCGAGCTGCCCGCAGAACTGGTGCAGGCGCTGAACGACGTCTCCGACTGACCTCCGGCAGCAACCCCCGGTCTGGCTACAGGGCCGGGCTACTTCTTGGTGTGAGAGGGCTCTTCGTCGTAATCGCTGTCATCGAGCCCTAGGTAGACGCTGCTGTCGCCCTCTTCGTCGTCGTGGTCGTCCAGCACCGCGACGTCGTCATCGTCATCGTCATCGTCATCGTCGTCTTCATCACCGTCGCCGCTGTAGATCTCCAGCGGGGTGACCTCGCCGTAGGCCTCCAACAGGGCATCGTCATAGAGGTCGAAGGCTTCTGCGACCGCCTGGTAGGCGGCAACGACCGTGGGGTCATTCTCACCCCGGCGTGAGGCTGAGGCTTCAAGGTGCCTCTCGAGAGAAGCGGTCAGGTTGGCCAGCGCGGCACGCGGGTCGGCGTTCATGCCTTGAAGGTACCGCCTCTTGGGACAGAATGGGCAGCGATGATCGAGTATCAGTACCGCGTGATGGTATTCCCGAGCGGTGTCTCCCCCGGGGACCTTTGTCGTGCGGTCACTCAGGAGGCCGAGTACGGCCACTGGGAGCTCTCCCGGCTGCGTCTCTATCTCGGGGGCGCGCGCAAGGTCTGGTTGCGGCGCCAGATCATCCGGGTTGAGCGCACCGCCCCACAGGGAACGCTCGCCCAGCAGGGCTGACCGACGGCCAGCAGGGGTGACCGACGGTCAGCAGGGGTGACTGACGGCCAGCAGGGGTGACCGACGGTCAGCAGGCGGCGAACAGCCGCTGCAGGACCCGGGCCCCGAACTCCAGGGAATCAACCGGAACCCGCTCGTCGATGCCGTGAAACATGGGGGCGAAGTCGAGGTCCGCCGGCAGGCGCAGCGGAGCGAACCCATAGCCGGTGACGCCCAGAGTGCTCAACGCCTTGTTGTCCGTTCCCCCGGACAGGCAGTACGGAAGGATCGAGGCGCCGGGGTCCTCAGCCAGCAGGGCCTGCTTCATCCTGTCGACCAGGTCCCCGCTGAAGGGGACGTCCAGCGCGACGTCGCGATGGAGCACCTCGACGGCGACATGCTCCCCCGCCAGCTCCCGGATGGTGCTCATCAGATCGTCCTCATGACCCGGCAGGAATCGGCAGTCCAGGGACGCCGAGGCGCTCTGCGGTATGACGTTGTGCTTGTAGCCGGCCTGGAGCATCGTCAGCGATGCGGTGTCCCGCAGGGTGCCGAGCACGAACCCCCGGACACCTGCGACATGGTCCAGAATCCGCTCTGGTGAGTCGTCGTCATACGGGGTGCCGGTGATCTCGCTGAGCCCGTCCAGCAGCTCGCGCACCGAGCCGATGTATTCGCGGGGCCACACGTGCGCGTCGATGCGACCGATCGCCGCCGCGAGCCGCACGACCGCGTTCTCGTCGTTGGGCACCGACCCGTGCCCCGCCCGGCCGTGGGCAGTAAGCCGCAGCCACGCCATCCCCTTCTCGGCGGTCTGCAGGAGGTATGCGCGGGTCGGTTCCCCGGTGCCCCGGGACGGCACGGTGACGCTGAACCCGCCCACCTCGCTGATCGCCTCGCTGACCCCCTCGAAGACCTCCGGGTGGTTGTCCACGACCCAGTGGCTGCCATACAGCCCCCCGGCCTCCTCGTCGGCGAAGAAGCCGAACACCAGGTCGCGCGGTGGTTTCACGCCGGACCGCGCGAGGTGACGCACATTGGCCAGGACCATGGCGTCCATATCCTTCATGTCGATGGCGCCCCTCCCCCAGATGCAGCCATCCCTGATCTCCGCGGCGAACGGATCCAGCTGCCAGTCGGCGGCATTGGCAGGCACGACATCCAGGTGTCCGTGGACGGCCAGTCCCGGACGGCTGCGGTCCGAACCCGCAATGCGGACAAAGACATTGGCACGCCCGGGCGCGCTCTCGACATACAACGGGTCCAGCCCGACCTCTGTGAGCTCCCCCATGACGTACTCCGCGCAGGCTCGCTCGCCGGGGCCGGAGCCGTCGCCATAGTTGCTCGAGTCGATCCGGATCAGATCGCGGCAGATACGGACGACTTCGGCCTCGGGAGTCAGGGTGTCCTTCATGGGCGCAACCCTAGTTGGCGGTTCGGAGCCGGGTCCCCGTGCGTGCTATCGTTCCCCCTCGTTGCAGGTGCTCTCACAAGTGCTTGTACATCACCCTGTCCGGGTGGCGGAATGGCAGACGCGCTAGCTTGAGGTGCTAGTGCCCTAACGGGCGTGGGGGTTCAAGTCCCCCTCCGGACAC
>DASVKO010000104.1:0-25446 GCA_036385355.1 Dermatophilaceae bacterium | reverse complement strand
CAGACTCCACGAGTGGTTGCCGCGGTTCGGATCTCCGAAGGTCATGCAACCAAGGGAAATCGGGGAGATATCGAGGCCGGTGTTGCCGAGTTTCACATACTTCATCGTTGTTCGTCAGTCTCCATCGTCTTCAGTGGGTGTCATCTTCAGTGGGTGTTCGCGGGTTGCTCCGCGAACACGAAGAGGTCTTCGCCAGTCATCGATCCGTGCGCTCAGCCATGTTGCAGGTGATGAACGCGCAGCAGTGCGTGGATTCTGCAGCTCATCGTCGAAGCCCCCGCCCTAATGTCCATAGTGCACCCATACTCGATCTCCTTGAGGACCACCGCAAGGTGGCCATCCGAAGTATCACAAGCCGATCCTCAACCGAGAACGACCGGCCGAGTCTAGAAAACGGTGTAGGTGAAGCCGTGGTCCAGGTTCGTACTAGCCGAACGGAATCGTCAACGGCTGGTGCAGTTCGGCTTCTGTGAACTTTTGGGACGGCCTGTGAGCCACCGTCACGCTGTAGAACTTGAGGCCGGACGGCACGTCCTTGACGGTGAAGTTCAGCGTGCAGACCGTGCTATTGCTGTCCTTACTGTCACTGAACCGGCCGATAGCAACTGTGTGGCCCGAGTTGTCGCTGACGACGATCGAGGCGTTGCCGTCGATGTCCTGGAAGTCATTGATGCCGTAGCAACTGCTGCCCGGGTCGAGGTAGCTGTAATCAGCGGTGAGGTCTGTCGGGTCCGCGCTGCCCACACCGTTGATGAAGGCGGAACCCTGCACGACGAACATCGATGACGGTGCGGATGTCGACGCCTTGGGCGTTGATGGCGAACTACACCCAGCGACGAGCACCACGAATGCCGAGAACAGACCTGCGGAGCGCCTCATAGTAGGAGTCCAACACGCTCTTGAGGTGGCGTCATCTCGACAGCCCGGCCGCCGGAAGTCCGAGGCCGTGACCGGGCCGGGGCGCTGGCGCTTCATCGCGTGGTGAGAAGGCATGCTCCACACCATCGCCGCCCCGGCCCGGAGGGTTTCGCCCCGGCCCAGAGTTCTGGTGTCAGCCAAGCTGATCGCTGACCGGTCACCGATCCCGACGCGGGACGGACGGAATGTTTACCGCACCGGAGACTGCCTCTTCCTGCGCGCGCGGCGCCGGTATGACGCGGGCCGGGCTCTAATGTGGGTGTCGCGATGGACACCGGACCCACATTCGACCAAGAGGCGCTGCGGCGTGCCCGCGAACGGGCGGGCCTGACCCAGCACGAACTCGCCCGCAGAGTTGGGGTGGCCGGGGGGGAACGGGTCTCCATGTGGGAGCGGGGGGCCTCTCAGCCGCGGCCCGAGTTGCTGCCACCGTTGGCCGCGGCGCTCGGACTCACGCCCGCAGATCTACTTGTCCCCGACCTCATCGGTTCAGATCTGCGCCGGTTGCGGTTCCTGGCCGGGCTCAGCAGCGCCGAACTGGCCGAAGCGATCCACCTCTCAAAGGTCACGCTCAAGCGGTGGGAGGCCGGGCACCTCGAACGGTTACCCGTCTCGGGCACCCTTAAGGCCCTGGCGGGTGCTCTCGGCGTGACCGTCCCCGCCGTGCGCCAGGCCATGACCCGCAGCATGAAGAAGGCATCTCTGCGCCCCTGAGCGCCACGCGGCCTGGATCCACAACAGGTCGCGTCCCTCGGGCAGTGACGGGCAGAGTGTGGTGTGATACGTGCGGGAAGTGCACGGACCGGCCCCTCGTGGGACTTGTGTGTGGCCCCGACGTCGGCGAGACAAGGGGATTGCGACCCGTGCTCTCATAACCACAGCCCTCCGCGTGCCTGTCGTGATTTTGATACCACTAGCACTAGTGTTGAGGGGTCGACTTCGGTCTAGGGTGACCACTGGGACCCCATCCACCGGCCTTAGAACAAGTGAGATCAGAGGAGCACGACATGACTACCCGTACCCGGGCTCTGGCAGCAGGTTTCGCAGTAGGCGGGCTGCTCATCGTCACGGCCTGTGACAACAGCCAGAGCCTTCCGGTTACGCGGCCCACCACGTCGAGCTCGACCACAACCTCACCGACCTCGATCCCGACACAGACACTCTCGCCAGCGGAGAAGGACCTCAAGTCCGCCAACGATGCTGTCAGCAAGCTCTGGTCGGTGACGGCCGAGTTGGCGTCGGACCCGTACCTGAGCCTCGGCAAGTTGGCTGAGGTCGCGAGTGATCAGGCCATATATCAGTGGCGCAGCATTCTGACCGGTAATCGCGTCAAGCAGTTGAAGCAGATAGGCAGGGCCACGATCGTCTCATCGGAGGCGAAGGCGACTAGCGCAAATACCTTCGATGTCACGGCCTGCATTGACGTGAGCAAGGTCAACGTGGTGGACAAGAACGGGAAGTCTGTGGTGGCCGCGGGTCGGCTTCCCCGCGTGCAGTACACGTACAAGGTCGCGAAGATCCCTTCGGGGTTCTTCGTGACCA
This sequence comes from Dermatophilaceae bacterium, assembly GCA_036385355.1. Lineage (GTDB taxonomy): Bacteria > Actinomycetota > Actinomycetes > Actinomycetales > Dermatophilaceae > UBA4719. The sequence goes on along the minus strand of DASVKO010000104.1, from coordinate 22,986 downwards.
AGGACACTCTGCAGGGGAAGCCATGTTGAAGCGGCTGCCGCTTACCTGCGTGACCTTGACCGTGCTCGCGGTGCTGTTATTCGGCGGACCAGCACATGCCGCTAACGGGTCAGTTCAGTGCCCTCCAGGGCAGAAGGCGGAACCCAACAGCGGTGTCTGCGTACTTATCGTTACGACGCCCGGAGTCCCCGCGACGCCGGGCACGCCCGTCACGCCCGTCACGTCTGGCGCTCCGGCATCGCCTCAGAAGTGTGTGTCGCCGTACTCGGGGAAGGAAGTCCCTTGCCGGGACGGTGACAGCTGGTACTCCAACGCCCTTGGGTGTTACATCAGCCTCACGCATCCGCAGCCACCCAAAAGCGATTCCCTGTGGAACCTGCACACTGATGGGGCGATCTACGACTGCTACACGCCGGACCTCATCAGCGGGACGCGTACGTACCCCCTCTGGTCTGCCACCCCACCCGCCGGACCAGTCGCGCCACCAGACCCGGCCCAGCTTGCACAGCAGGCACTCTCGTTGATGCGGCTGAAGGCGATCACGGTCGGCATTGTCCCCGACCCGAGTGGTGTGGGCCTGGTCGGTATGCCGAACTGGATGTGGGTTACCAACCCCACTGCCAACACTTGGGGCCCGCTCACCCGCGGCGCGTCCGCCGCGGGCTGGACGGTCACCGCTACGGCGAAGGTATCGAAGGTGACATGGAACATGGGCGACGGTCAGGTGGTCGTCTGTAACGGGCCGGGCACCCGCTACCAGGACAGCTACGGCAAGCAGCAGTCACCCGACTGCGGGCACACCTACACACGCCAGGGCGCCTACACGGTGCGTGCGACCTCGCATTGGGTCATCACCTGGGCCGGAATCGGACAGACCGGAACGATCACGATGGACCTCACCAACACCGCGCCCCTCACGATCGGTGAGGCGCAGGTGTTGAGGCAATGACCTTGGGCAGGGAGAGGGACGAGAAGATGACAACGACCGTGGAACGTCCGGCGCAGGACGCCGCACCACCCGCTCGCGGCCGCTGGGGTCGCAACGGCTCCGGCGGCGAACCGGACCGCCGGGTCCCGACCCCGCCGCGGTTGCGGCGTCGGTGGGGGGTGTTCGCCGCGATGGCCGCCGTCGTCTGCCTGGGTGCGCTGGGCAACGTATGGCTGCACCAAGCCACAACGAATGCTTCGCCGGTCGTGGCCGCACGCTCGACGATTGCCCGGGGACAGATCATCAACCGTGCCGATCTGGTCACCGTGCAGATCGGTGTCGACCCGGCACTGCACCCGGTCCCGGCCTCTCAGCTGGAGACCCTGGTCGGCAAACGAGCTGCACTGGATATCGCAGCAGGGTCCCTGCTGACCGGCGACGAGGTTACCGACAAGGTCATCCCCGCCCGCGGCAAGTCCGTGGTCGGTGTCGCGGTCCCGGCGACGCTTCTGCCCGGCATCCCGCTCGTCGCGGGGGATCAGATCCGGGTGGTCGCCACGCCCGGAGCGCAGGGTGAAGCAACACCCGGTGCCCCGCCAAGCATTGCCGCGAGCGTGGTCAGCACGGCCACAAGTACCGACAACGGACAGGGAAGCCTGACGATCATCACGGTCTCGGTTCCGGACTCGGACGCGGCCGGGCTGGCGGCGATGGCGGCCACGGGCAAGATCGCGATCGTCCTGGACTCACGGGAACGGTGACCTGATGAGTCTTATCGTCCTCACCTCGGCATCGGGGTCGCCCGGGGTCACGGCGACCGCGCTGGGACTGGCGTTGACCTGGTCTCGTCCGGTGATGCTCGTCGAGGCCGACCCCACCGGCGGTTCGGCCGTGTGCGCTGGCTACCTGCGTGGGGCCACCACCCCGCCGGACTCGCTGATCGACCTGGCGCTGGCCCATCGCGAGGGAGGTCTGCTCGCGGCGCTGCCGCAGGTGACCATGACCCTGCCGGGCTCCTCGGTGACGCTGCTGCCCGGCACCCGTTCGCACGAACAGGCCCGCAGCCTGCTCGGGCTGTGGGAGCCATTGACGGGGGCGTTGAAGTCGCTCGAGCGCACCGGGCAGGACGTGATCGTCGACGCCGGCCGGTTGGGCCTTTACGGGTGGCCCGAGCCGTTGGTGTACGGCGCCGACCTGACCTTGCTGGTGACCCGAACGGACTTGGTGTCACTGTCCGGCGCCCGCTCGTGGGCCGAGACCCTGCGCGGGCGGTTCGAGCGGATCGGTGCCTGCCCCTCGCTGGGAGTGCTCCTGGTGGGGGAGGGGGAGCCGTACCGCACCCGTGAGGTCGCCAAGTTGCTCCAGGTGCCGGTCGTGGCGTCCCTGGCCTGGGACCCGGAGGCGGCGGCAGTGCTCGCCAAGGGTGCCGAACCACCCCGACCCAGCGCACTGCAACGACTCGCAGACCGAAACCCGTTCGACGACTCGGCTCTACTGCGCAGCGTGCGGGCCGCCCGGACCGCGGTCCAGGCCACCATCGCCACCAACCGTGACCACCTACAGGCCGCCCCGGCCGGGAGACAAACGTGAGCACCGAACCCGTCGTCCCAGACCGGCCGCAGGACCCCACCGACCCGGCGGCGCTGCCGCTGTTCGCGGCACCACCACCGCGCCCTGGCCGCGTGCGGGGCGGGTTCTCCATGCGCCCCTCATCGGAACCGGTGCCCCTGTCGGCGGCGCGCAGCCGCCGCGCGCAGCCTGCGCCCGCGACCGCAGGGCAGCACGCCGACGTCGATTGGGGCCTGGTCGGCGCGTTCCGCACGCTCGTGTCCGACCGCATCGCCCAAGCCCTCGGCCGTGACTGGCGTGAAGCCGACAGCGACGACACCACCACTTCGGCGATCCCGCGACCGACGATGGACAAAGTCTCCCAGGAGACCTACGGGCGGGCAGTCATCAACGACCTGCTCGAGGAGCACACCGCCGACGCCGTCACCGCCGGGAGCAGCACGTGGACCGCGGGCGAGCAGGCCACCCTGTCCGACGCGATCTTCAACGCCGTGTTCCGGCTCGGCCGGCTGCAACCCCTGGTCGACGACGACCGAATCGAGAACATCTACATCATCGGCTGTAAGAAAGTCCTCCTCGAGCTCACCGACGGCCGGCGGATCCCAGGGCCGCCCGTCGCGGATACCGACGAGGAGCTCATCGACTTTCTGCGTTTCCTGGCCAGCCGTTCCGAATCCAACCCGCGACCCTTCTCCGAATCCACCCCCAAGCTGCACATGAAGCTCGACGGCGGTTCCCGCCTGGCAGCCACCGCCTGGGTGGTCACCGTCCCGACCATCGTCATCCGCCGCCACCGCCTCCAGATCGTCAGCCTCCAGGATTGGGTCGACATGGGTTGTCTGAGCGCGGCCGGCGCTTCATTTCTGTCCGCCGCCGTGCAGGCCGCGTGCAGCGTCGTCGTCTCCGGTCCCATGTCGGCCGGCAAGACGACCCTGACCCGGGCGCTGTGCGCCGAGATCCCCGCCGACGAAGCCATCGGCACCTTCGAGACCGAGTACGAGCTGTTCCTGGATCAGTCCGGCAACCACGAGATCGTCGTGGCCTGGGAAGCCCGTCCAGGCATCGGGGAGATCGGCCCAGACGGTCGCCCCGCGGGCGCCTTCGACCTCGACGAGGCACTGAAGGACTCCTTCAGGTTCGCCCTGGCCCGCCAGATCATCGGCGAGATCCGCGGCCGTGAGGTCTGGACCATGATCAAGGCAATGGAATCCGGCACCGGATCCATCTCGACCACCCACGCCGCAAACGCCGAGGCCTGCATCCGCAAGCTCGTCACCTGCGCCATGGAAGCCGGACCCCATGTCACCCACGAGCTGGCCACCACCAAACTGTCCGAATGCCTGGACATCATCGTGCAGGTCAGCCGCAAGGTGGTCCGCAGCCCGGACGGCACCCAGATCCTGCGCCGGTGGGTCTCCGAGATCGTCGTCGTCGAGCCCGGTGAGAAGGAGAAGGGCTACGCGATCACCCACGTGTTCGGACCCTCCACCGACGGGCCAGCCGAAGCGACCGGCATCCTGCCAGCGGCCTTCCAGGACCTCATCGACCACGGGTTCGACCTGGCCACCTACCAGGCCGAGAGCGAGGGGCGGGCATCGTGAACGGCCTGCTACCGGCTCTGTTCGGCGCACTGACCGTCGCTGGCCTGATCGGCATGGCCATCGCGTTGCGCCCCACCCCCGACCGACCGACCGCACCGCGCCGGCCGCTGCCGTTGGCAGGCCGCCTGCGCGCGATCAGCCCACGGTCCCGCAAGCTCCTCCTGGCAGGCTGCGTCGCAGGCGTGGTCACCGCACTGTTCACCGGCTGGCTGATCGCGATCGTTCTGGTTCCCGCTGCCATCGCCGGTCTGCCGCTGTTGCTCTCCAAGCCCCCAACGGGCGGGCAGATCAACCGGGTCGAGGCCATGGAGGAATGGACCCGCAGCCTCGCAGGCGTCCTCGGCGGCGGGGTTGGCCTCGAGCAGGCACTCACCGCGACACTGCGGTCCACCCCGGCGGCGATCAAGCCGGAAGTCACCCAACTGGTGGCGCGCCTGCGAGCCCGCTGGGACACCGAAGCTGCCCTGCGTGCCTTCGCCGACGACCTCAACGACGCCACCGGCGACCTAGTCTCCGCCAACCTCCTGCTCGCCGCACGCCGACGCAACCGCAGCCTGGCCAGCGTCCTGGAAGGGGTCGCTGAGTCCGTCGCCGACGACGTCGCCTCCCGTCGCCGGATCGAGTCCGGCCGGGCCAAGCCGAGAGGCACCGCACGGCTTGTCACCCTCATCACTGTCGGCGTGCTCGGCATCCTGGCGTTGACCGGCGGCTACATCGAGCCCTACGGCACCCCGGTCGGGCAGGTGACGCTCGGCATCCTGTTGACCGCCTACATTGGCGCCCTGGTATGGATGCGGCGGATGGCCCAAGGCAAGCCGCTGCCCAGGTTCATCGGGGCCACCGCCAAGGCAGGTGCCCGATGACCGGCCTGCAACTGGCCCTGCTTTCCGGCGCACTCCTGGGCGGCGGTGTCGCCTTGGTCATCTGGCAACTGGTGCCCGCCCAACCAGACCTCATCGACACTCTCGACCGGCTCTCACCCCCTGCCAGGCGACGCGCGGGCACACCCGCAGTGGCGGCCATGCCCAGCAACGAGGAACGGCTTGGGGTGTGGGCGCTCAAGACCCTCCCGCGGGCCACGTGGGTGCGCACCCCCACCCGGGAGCTGGCGATCCTGCGCAAGAGCGAAGCCCAGTTCTACGGGGAGAAAGTCCTCTTCGCCGTTGCGGGCCTGGTCATCCCGCCCGTGCTCACCGGGTTTTTTGCCCTGCTGGGTTTGACCTTCCCGGCCGTCGTCCCGGCCGCAGCCACCGTCGCCATGGCGACCCTGTTGTTCTTCCTGCCCGACTACAACGCCCGCGACGACGCCAAGAAGGCACGCGTCGAGTTCAGCCGCGCGTTGAGTGCCTACATCGACCTGTGTGCGCTGGAACGCAACAGCGGCTCCGGCGCACGACAGGCGATGGAGAACGCGGCCGCGGTCGGCGACTCGTGGGTTTTCCGGCGCATCGGCGAGGAACTCGCCCGGTCCAGGTACGGAGGCCACGGACCCTGGGACGGGCTCGCTGGCCTCGGCGACGAGCTGGGCCTGCCCGAACTGGGGGACTTCGCCGACATCATGCGCATTGCCGGCGACGAGGACTCCAAGGTCTACAAGCAGCTGCGCGCCCGAAGCGCCTCGATGCGCAGCGCCATGCTCAGCGCGGAGCTGACCCAAGCCAATGTCGTCGAGGAGCGGATGTACATCCCAGCGTCCTTCCTCGGCGTCGTCTTCCTCGGCCTGCTCATCGCCCCCTCGATCCTGCGCCTGTTCTCCGGCGCCAACTAGCCCCGCCCACCACGGCACAGAAGGGAAGCCACCTAGCCATCGCCTTGACCCGTGGACAACGACACTGGACCCACCTCGGCCATAGACGCACGTACGACAAGGGCACGGCCACAAGACCTATCGCATCGCACCACACACAGGGAAGGAACATCTGACATGCATTACCTCCCAGCCACTCTGCACACCCTTGGCGTGCACCTGCGTGACCGCGCCACCGCAGCGACCACCACCGGGCGGGACCGGGGCTCGGTCACCATCCAGGAGGTCCTCTGGTCCGTGTTCGCGATCGCCATCGCCGGCATCGTCGTCGCAGCCATCCGGACCTACGTCAGCAATCAAGCTGCCCTGATCAAGTAGGTCACGTCCCTGCCATGCGTGCGTCCCGCTCAGTGCCCCGCCGCCTCCACCTGCAGGTGGAGGCGGACAGACACTGTCAGCGCGGATCAACCTCCATCCAGATGGTGGTGTTGATGCCCGCTCTCTTCGCGCTCATGTTCATGGGCATGCAGGCCGCGCTGATCTACCACGCCCGAACCATCGCGATCGCGGCCGCCGAGGAGGGTGCCCGGGCCGCGGGTGCCCAGGGCGGCAGCGTCTCCGGTGGAACCGCGGCCGCGGCCGCCTTCGTGGCCTCAGCTGGCGGCGGCGACGTGCTGCGCGGGGTCAGCGCCACCGGCAACCGCGGCGCTGTCACCGCCACTGTCACCATCTCCGGTGCAGCGCTGAGTGTCGTGCCCGGATGGAGCCCGCGCATCACCCAAAGCGCCACAGTGCCCGTCGAAAGACTCAGCCGATGAGGATGAGCAGGCGCAACCGTGAACGCGGCTCAGCAGTCATCGAGGCTGTCATCGGGATCCCCGCGTTCGGCCTGTTTCTCGTCCTGATCATCCTCGGCGGCCGGGTGACGATCGCCCACCAAGCCGTCGAGTCCGCCGCCGCTGCGGCCGCCCGGGCCGCCTCCATCTCCCGGACCCAAGGTCAAGCCCAAAGCGCAGCCAGCGCCGGAGCGACAACCAGCCTGCGCAACCAAAGCGTCAACTGCCTCACCACCCAAGTGCGCGTGGACACCTCCGGTTTCGCGGCCCCGGCCGGCACCCCCGCCTCGGTCGGGGCAACCGTTACCTGCGTGGTGAACCTGTCCGATCTGGCCCTGCCCGGTCTGCCGGGAAGCCGCAGCATCACAGCCACAGCGAGTTCCCCGCTGGACACCTACCGAGAGCGGTGAATTCTCATGCCCCGCGCGACCCCGCACCGTCTGCGTCGCCTCGACCGTGAACGCGGATCGGTCACGATCTGGATGATCACCTCGGCCACTGCGATGATCCTGCTCGCCGGCCTGGCCGTCGACGTCGGCGGCCAGGTTCACGCCAAGCAACGCGCCCAGGACATCGCCGTCGAAGCCGCCCGTGCGGGCGGCCAGCAGTTGCAAGCACCGGCAGCGGTCCGCGGACAGGGCGCGGTTGCCGACCCGGGCCAAGCCATCGCGGCTGCGAGGAACTACCTCGCCGGCACCTCCGACGTCACCGGCACGGCATCCGTCAGCGGCGGCAACACCATCACCGTTAACACCACCAGCACATACGAGCCGAAGTTCCTGAGCATCATCGGGATCGGTTCGCTGACGGTCAGTGGCCACGCACGAGTCCAGATCACCCGCGCCGTGGGAGGTGTCGCACGATGAAATTCCGTGCCCGTATGGTCGGCCTGCTGGCCACCCTGCTGCTACTCGGTCTCCTGGTCGGCCTGCCGGCCGCCCTGCTTGCCCTCGGCGCCAACCCGATCTCGCACGCCTTGCCCACTCTCGAGCAGATCCGCACCGCCTTGACTACTCCCGACGACGGCACGCTGGCCCTGGGCGCCATCAAGATCATCGCCTGGTCGGCGTGGGCTTTCCTGGCAGCCAGCATCCTGTTTGAGATCGCCTCCCGGATTCGTGGCGTCCGTACCCCACACCTGCCCGGTTTGCGGGTGCCCCAACTGGCTGCACGGCAACTCATCAGCGCTGCCGTGTTGCTGTTCGTGGTGGCACCCGCCGGCGTCCAGTCTGCGACGGCAACCACCCCGGCACCGCACACCGCATCTGTCGCCGCGACCTCAGCCGGCCCTGACCGCGCGACCGGCGCTGCCCGGTCGGCCGGCGTCGCCGCCGCGCACACTTTGTCGCGAGGGGCGACGGCCACGTACACCGTCAAGACGGGGGACAGCCTGCGTTCTATCGCCGGCCACTACCTCGGGGACCCGGAGCGCTGGAGCGCGATCCTCGCCCTTAACCCAGATCTGAAGGGCCACCCGGACCTGATCTACTCCGGGACCGTCCTGGCCATGCCCGCGGCGACCGGCGCCAGCGCCGGCGCTGGACACGCCTACACCGTGCACAAGGGCGACACCCTCAGCGGCATCGCCCAACGAGAGCTCGGTGGCGCCGACGCCTACCCGGCGATCTTCCAAGCAAGCACCGACACGCTCCAGCCCGGCGGTGCCCACCTGCGCGACCCGGACGTGATCGACGTCGGATGGACCCTCACCATCCCTGCCGCGACAGTCACACCGCCGGCGTCAGCTCCATCTGTCCCGGTCAGCCCGACGCCTCCAGCGGCCGCGGGCCAGCCCAGCGGGAGAAGTGCGCAGATCCCAAGCAGCCACCGACCCGACCGTGACGTCGAGCCGGGCTCGACTGACTCGACCAGCCAGGCACACGCGCTGGCCCGGGCGTCTGCCACCCAAATCGCCACCGACGAGCAGGGCGAGCACCAGCAGGCAGCCTGGATGCTCGCCGGTCTCACCGGGGCAGGGGCCATGCTCGCCGGGTCGATGTTCCTGCTGCTGCGCCGCCGCCGACGCAACCAGTTCCGTTCCCGACGGCCCGGGCGCACCATCGCCGCACCACAGATGTTGTTGGCGCCAGTGGAGAAGACACTCACCGCGGTAGGGACCACGACCGCGCCCACAGTGGAGCACATGGACCAGTTGCTGCGCCGGCTCGCTGCCCGCGCCGGACGGGACGGCACGGCGATGCCCGAGCTGGGCGCCGTCGAACTCACCGCCGGCACCATCGTCCTGCACCTGAGCAAACCCGCCCAGCTGCCCGCACCCTGGTCAGGCAGCTCCGACCAGATGCACTGGAGCATCCCTGCTGCTGAGGGCCTCCAGACGGTGGGGCCAGCAAACCCCGACCAACCCGCGCCATACCCACTGCTAGTCGTCATCGGTGTCAGCGACCAAGACCATGTCTGGCTGCTCAACCTCGAAGATCTCGACGTCACGATCACCGGCGACCCCACCTATGGCCGCGACGTCGCCCGCCACCTCGCCGCCGAGATTGCCTGCAATCCCTGGTCGGCCGGAGTGCGCGTCGACTGTGTCGGTGTCGGCGAAGAGGTCGCCCCGATGCACCCGGACCGCATTCGCGTCCACGGCGCGGAGGTCGTCGCCGAAGCCCTCACCGACGCGGTCGCCACCATCGACCGCACCCGAAGCCTCGACCTCGACGTCGTCACCGCCCGGGCCAGCCAAGCCGGCGCGGACACCTGGCCAGCACGGCTGCTGCTCATCGATGCCGGCAACGACCCTGCGGCCCTGTCCCAGCTGCTGACCTTGGTCCACGAGCATGCTGGCCGCACCGGCACCTCAGTGGTCGTCGCTGGGTCTCGACCCGACACTCCCGGCGTCACCCTGCACGTCACCGGCGACGGGCGCCTGTGCATGCGCGAAGCCGGCCTGGACCTGATCGCCGCCGGGCTGACCAGCGATGAGGCTCAGGGCTGCGCCTCGCTGCTGGCCCAGAGCGAGGACCTGCACGACGCAGCGATCCCTGCTGACCCCGACGCCACCGACGGGTGGCGCGCCTGGTCCAACAACGCCGGGTCGCTGCGTCCGGAGCACACGCTGCCGCGTGACGGCGAGGACACCGACCCCACGCAGGAGGTCAGCAGCCTGCTCGAGGACGAAGATGAGGCCTACGTGGAGGTGGCCGCGACCACCTCCGAGGACCTCGCCACGCTCGCCCCACGGGTGACCTCCTCGGTACGCCAGCAGGTCGAGGATGCCGACCTCACGCTCGACGCGGACGTGGCCGCGTGGTTCTCCGACAACTGCCCCCTGCCGCGGCTGAGCCTGCTCGGCCCAGTTCGGGCACGCACCCGAGGCACGCCCCTGACCAAGGGGAAGCCCTACATGACTGAGATCCTCGCTTACCTGGCCACCCGCCCGGGTGGGGTCACAACCGGCGAACTCGCCGACACCTTCAACATCACCGCGGGCAAGGCCCGTGAGTACGCCCGCAGTGTGCGGGAATGGCTCGGCACCGACCCCCTGACTGGCGACCGGCACCTGCCTGACGCCAGACACGCCCCAGCCGCCATCGACCGCGGGGTCGGGGTCTACCAGGTCCTGAACGTCCTGGTCGACGTCGACCTGTTCCGGCGGCTGCGCGTGCGCGGGGAGGCGCGCGGCGGCGACGGCATCAATGACCTGCGCACGGCGCTTCGCCTCGTGCAGGGCCGGCCCTTCGACCGGCTGCGCCGGGGAGGCTGGGGTTGGCTGTTGGAGGGCGACCGCCTCGACGAGCACATGGTGTGCGCGGTCGTCGACGTCGCGCACCTCGTCACCACGCACAGCCTCAAGGCAGGCAACCTGCGACTGGCTCGCATCGCGGCGGAGACGGCCGCCCTGGCGGCCCCGTATGAGGAGATCCCGCGGCTGGACCTAGCCGCCGTCGCCGACGCCGAGGGACACCACAGCGAGGCCGAACGGATCCTGCGGGACGAGGTGTGCAACCGCAGTGACGACGAGGGAGCACCCCCAGAGCTTCCTGAGCGCACCGAGCAGATTCTGCAAGCCAAGGACTGGCTCGGCGTCAGGGCCGGCTGAATTCCTGAGAGGGTCCCGCGTCCGCGCCGGGACCCTCTCAGGTCGCCTCCGGTGAGGGTTCCCGGTGTGCCGACCAGTTCAGGGTGGGCCGGCTCTGACCAGAGAGCCGGGACCCTATCTGCTCAGGACGAAGCACGCTTTTGCCCGACGTCTACCCCTGACTTGGGGGACGTTGGGGGACGTTGGGGGACGAGCCTATTTGCGCAGGTCAGAGACCTGAACGTTGTTTCGTCCCCCCGGCTCAGATGCCCTGAGTAGCCCGGGCGGGGACGAGAACGGGGACGTCTCTTCGCGAGGTTCATGCCGTGTCAACACGGCGAAAGGAACTCGCGATGAGCGTGGCAAACCAACTCGGCCTTGCCGACCCGGACAGCGACCTGCTGGGGCTGGCCCGGCAACGTTGGCCACAGTGGACCGGGCAACACCCGGCCCTGCGTGTGGTCGACGACCTGCTCGACCTGCCGGGCTGGTTGGCCAGCGCCGAGAAGGACCATGGCGACCAGGTCTTGCACACTCTGGCCCGGCTGGCTTCCCCCAGGGGAGGCGACGACATCGCCGCCTCTGGCGCACTGGTCTGGCTGCTGCTGCCCGGAGCCAGCCTGCTGGCCAACCGGCTACGCAACCTGACCCACCGCATCGACGAAGTGGTCGCAGCCCAGCTGTGGGTCGAGGCCAGGTCCTTCCCGTGGGAGCGAGGCCGCAAGGTCGCCGCCAACGTCCTGATGAACACCCGCAAGGGTGTGCTGCGCGACCTGGGTGTCGGAGAGCTCCTACGCCACCTGGACCCAACGTGGGCAAAGGCGCTGGTGCTTTCCCCGACGGCGGATCTGTGGCGGGTGATCGAGAGTTCCCGACCTGAGCGGGAACCAGCCGCGATCGTCGAGCTTGAGGAGGTCCTGGCTTGGGCCGTGCGGGAAGGAATCGTCGGCGCCGCCGACTGCCAGCTGCTGATGTGTCTGGCAGCCGAAGCGGATAAGGCAGGCCCGGGCGGTGCTCGCCGGGGCCGGCAGGGCCTGACGGCCAAGGCGGCCTCCGAAACGGTCGCCGAACAGTGGGGCCTGTTACCTCGCACCGTGCGGCGCCGTACCCAGCGCACCCTGGACGCCCTGAGCCAGGCCCGGACCCGCACCGGAATCCCGGCATGACCGTGACCCCCCAGCCCCGCCGCGTGGCTTTAGGCAACGAGGTGATGACAGTGAACCCGCAGGAGAAGGACCAGCAGATCGCGCGGCTGCTCGCGGCCGTCGGCGACGAAGCGGCGGCCTTGGACGCCTTGGAAGGGTGTGTGACCCGGCTACACGACTCCCGCGACGCCAAGGTGGCCCTGGCCCAGCTGACCTCTGCAGACCTGCGCGCGGCACTCAGCATGCGCCGCCAAGCCCTGGGAGAGGAGCGGCTGTGAGCGTGCACACCCCACCGCGACCGGTCAGCGTCGATGAGCTGCGGCGCGCCTGGCGCGCCGTCCAGGACGGCCAGTTCCGGGGTCGGACGCACCCCGCCCCAGCGACCCGAGCAGACCCCCGGCCCGCGACCCGCGGGCGCTGGGTGCCGACCGAACCGGTGCTGCCCGTCATCGGCTGCCACGGATCCGCCGGAACCTCCACGACCGCCCTGGCGATCGCCACCGCTGCTGGCCCCGCCCGAGTGATCGAGTGCTGCACCCTCACCGCGTCCGGGCTGGCGCCCGCCTCCTTCGCCGAACTTGGGTCCGGGTCCGGGTGGGCTCTCGGCCGGCGTGACACGGTCCTGATCGCCCGGACCGTCGACGTGCTGGTCAGCCTCGGGGAAATCCCAGTCCCCGAACCGGCCGACCCGCACATCACCCTCACCGTGCTGGACATCGGCTGGGAGATCGGGCAGGCGTTGGCCACCCCCAGCTGGGTCGGCGAACAACTGCTGTCCGCCCAGCACGTCGTGGTCGTGACCACGGCGACCGTCCCCGGCATTCGCCGCCTCGAGGGCGCGCTGGCCCTGCTCGACACCGTCCATGTCGTGGCCGCGGTCGTCGGCCCCCGACGTCGCCGATGGCCGCGAAGCATCCAAGGCGGGATGGGTCCGCTGGTACGCGGCCTCGACGACCGCGGCGACCTCGTGCAGATCCCGGCCGACAAGCAGCTGGCAGCCCGAGGCCTGGACTCCACGCCCCTGCCACCCCCGCTGCTGTCCGCAGCGGGCACCCTCCTGCGTCAGGTCGGCGACGGAACAAACCCGAAGGGATCACCATGAACAAGCTCAGCACCCTCAGTACGCAGGTGGTCGCGGCGATCTGCCCGGTCGCCCCACCCGGAGCCCAGGCCTACGCCGACAAGCTCACCGGCTACGTCCTGTGGGGTGTCCTCATCCTGTTCCTGGTCGGCATCGTCGTCGGTATCGGTGCGATCGTCGCCGGCCGGGTCTTCTCCATGCCGCACGCCTCGAAGGCCGGGGTTGTCGGTGTCGTCGTCGTGTTCATGGCCGCGGTCGGCTACATGGTCCTGCCGGGAATGGTCAGCGGCATCACCGGGGCGGGCTGTGTGGGATGAGCGTCGTCGCCGCGGACAGCGAGGGTGCCTGGGATCGCCGGCGCCTGCTGGTGATCCTGGTCAGCGCCGGGCTGACGGCCGCCCTTCTTGCGGTCGGCCTCGGCTACGCCATGTACAGCGCCGTGACCTCCACGGTCACCGCCGCCGCCACCGGTAACGCCGCCGGGCCCGCAGTCGGCGCCATACCCCTCGACACACCGGTGCGCGGTCAAGCCCACCGCGACACGGTCTCGGCGGCCACGATGCTGCGGGTCAGCCCCGACGACAGCCGGCAAGGCACCCCGGCCGCAGCGCCGCTTCCCACCATCACCATCCCGCCGGCGACCCAGGCCGGTCCCGTGCAGGTGTCGACCGGGTTCCCGCACACATCCGAGGGTGCCGTCGGCCAGCTCGCGGCTATCGAAACAGCCGTCCTGCAAGCCATGTCGATAGCCCAAGCCACCGAGGTTTACGGCGCCTGGGCGATGCCCGGCGGGGTCGGTGCACCCCAGTGGGAACTCACTGGTGCCGTCCAAGCCTTCCTCGGCAGTCGCAGTGGCGGGCAGGCCAAGGCGATCACCACGGTGATCACCGCCACCCCCGCCGCGGGCCTCGTCAAAGGCGCCGACGGCGACGACTGGGTCCTGGCCTGTGTGCTGCTCGACGTCCGCGCCGTGGTGGCCACCGAGGCACGGATCGGCTACGGGCACTGCGAACGGATGCAGTGGGCCGCGGGTCGCTGGCTCATCGGCCCCGGCCCGGCCCCGGCCCGCGCACCGTCCACCTGGCCAGGCACCGACCTTGCGCGGCAAGCCGGCTGGCGAACCTGGACCCCGGCCGGGCCGGAATGAGGCTGACATGAACTGGTGGGACGTCCTGAACCCCTTCACGTACCTCGGCGACGCGGCCGGGAAAGTCGTCGCCGACGCCTGGACAGTGGCCATGCTCGGCATCTGGAACGCCGGCCTGTGGCTGCTCAAACTGGTCCTCACCATCGAGGACGCCTTCCTCACCCCCGACCTGAGCCAGAACGGGCCCGGCGGGCAGGTTTACCCGTACACGTTCTGGCTCGCCGGGGCACTGGTCGTCATCATGCTCATGATCCAGCTCGCGATTGCGGTCTTCCGCCGCGACGGCCAGGCCCTGGCCCGTGCGGTGATCGGCGCCGGGCAGTACGTCCTGGTGCTGGCCACCTGGTTGGTTCTGGCGGTGGCCGTCCTCGCCGGCGCCGGCGGCCTCACCAAGGCGCTGATGCAGGCCCTGCTCGGCGCTGACAGCCTGGCCGCCTGGCAGCCGTGGACCGGGTTCAGCACCGCGGACATCTCCGACGGCACGATCGCCACCGTTCTGGGCGTCATGGGCCTGTTCCTGGTCTTCGGGGCGATCGGCCACGGCCTGGTCATGCTTGCTCGCGGTGGTGCACTCATCGTTCTGTCCGCCACTGCGCCCATCTCCGCCGCGGGCCTGGTGTCAGAGACCGGGCGCGGCTGGTTCTGGAAGACGCTGCGCTGGTTCATCGCGGCCGCGTTCAGCCCGCTGCTGATGATCCTCGTCCTGGGCACCGGGGTCCGGATGACCTCCGGCGTCGCCCTCGGACTGACCAACTCACTTGAATCCGCAGTGGGCACAGCCATCCCCGGCGTGATGCTGATCGCGATCGGAGCGTTCGCCCCGCTGGCCCTGTTCAAACTGCTCGCCTTTGTCGACCCCGGCACTAGTTCCGGTGCCGCGCTGCGCGCCGGCATGGCTGCCCAGGGCGGCATCCAGGGAGTCATGCGCGGAGGCGCCGGAGCGGCCTCGGGCGCCGCCTCGAGTACCGACGAGCACGGCCGTTCCCAAGGCGAGGCCTCCGCCGAAGCCGACACCACCGGCCGATTCACCAGCCAGGCCGGCGGTTTGATGGGCGCCCTCGGACCCGTCGGCCAGGCCGCAGCCGTCGGCCTTGGCGCCATGCAGACCCTCGGGGCCAAGGGAGCGGCCCTCGGCGCCGACGTGACCAATCAAATGGGCGTCGGGCACAACAGCTACGTCCCCGACTTCAGCGCCACCAAGAACAGCTCGAACGGCTCAGCGCAAGGCCCCCGCGACGACGACAACCCCGACATCAACGGCTCCGGCGCCGGGGCCACCCCCGAAGCACCCATCGGCAGCGGCCAGGCCCCGACGCCGCCCACCATGCCCATGCCTGCGGGCCCGCCAACCCCCGGGGGAACTGGCCCGACCGCCCCCGGCGCCCCAGGTGGCGCAGCGGGGGCATCCGGAGGTGGCGCTGGAGGCGGCGCCGCAGCAGGTGGGGCTGAAGCCGCAGCCATCCCGATCGTGCCCGTCTAGGACAAGGAGCAACCCAGCATGAGCGTCATCTACAGCGACTACTCCAGGGACCGGATCGGCTGGTTCTTCGGCCTGTCCGGGTGGCAGCTGGCCGTCGTCGCCCTCTCCAGCCTTCCCATGTTCTGGTCGGTGCAGCAGACCGCCTGGGCGTCAGCGGCGATGTTCCTCGGAATCTGGGTGCTCGTCGCCCTGGTTACGGTTGTGCCCGTCCGCGGCCGCTCCGCGGTGGGGTGGATCGCTGCCTCGGTGACCTTCGCCGCAGGCGGACTGGCCGGCTGGTCCCGGTTCCGAGCCCGGGCTGCGGGCGGCAAGACCGACTCCCTGACCGACGTCGACCTACCCGGCGCCTTGGCGGGCATTGAGATCCACGACGGGCCACCGGTCGGCATCGTCGGGGCCCGGGTGGCGATCATCCAGAACCACGCAGACAAGACGTGGGCCATCACCGCGGCGATCGTGCACCCCGGTATCGGGCTGCGCGAGGCTGATGAGCGGATCCGCCAAGGCAAGGGGCTGGCCGAGCTGATCGACCAAGCCAGCCGCACAGAGCTCATCGACGAGATCCTTTTCCTGGTGCGCACCGTGCCCGAAGACGGCGCCGAACGCGACCAGTGGCTCACCCGCCACCGCCGCCCTGAGGGACCGGCTCAGGCCCGGACCATCAACGACGAGCTCCAGGCGCGGCTTACTCGGGCCTCGGTCCGCACCGAGGCCTTCGTGACCGTCGTGGTGCCCGAGAGCCGGGTCGGCAAGGAAGCCAAGGAATCCGGCGGTGGATTCGAAGGCCGTGCCCGGGTCCTCTATGGGGTCATCGCCGAGGTGGAAGCCCAACTGAAGGGGGCGATGGGCATGACCGCGGTGAACTGGCTCACCAGCCCCGAGCTCGCGCTGGCCTGCCGCACCGGGTTCGCCCCCGGCGACCGCGCCGGCATCATCGACGCCTTGGTCGAGCGTGGGTCCAACCCGCAGGTCAACGCCGACATCCCGTGGGCGATGGCCGGCCCCTCTGGCGCCGACCCCGCAGCCCGCCACTACAGCCACGACGCGTGGAACTCGATCTCCTGCACGATCAAGCTGCCCATCAAGGGAGCCGTCATGGGTGCGCTGGCCCCCGTGCTGACTCCCACCGAGCCCGGTGAGCGCCGTAGTTACCTGGTTGCCTACCCGATCCTGAAACAGTCCACCGCCGCCCGCCAGTCAGCGACGGGGGAGTGGATGGCCGACCTGGGCGGTGCGCTGCGCGCCAAGGCGAAGGTCAAGCAAGGCACCAAGGCCCTCGACGAGGCCGGAAAGGTCCGGGCGTTGGAAGCCAAACTCGCCCGCGGCAACTCCCTGACACGCCCTTACGCGGTGTGCACGGTCACCGTGCCCAAGACCGCCCGCGTCGCCGAAGCCGGCCGGCTGCTGGACAGCGCGGTGCGCCGATCTGGCTTCGCCCAGCTGCGCCTGGACCTGAGTCAAGACACCGCGTTCGCTGCGACCACCGTCCCGCTCGGGATAAGCCTGACCCGCAAGGGGGACGCGTGAGCAAGCCGACCAGTGGACGCAACATGTCCCAGCTGTTGTCCGACTTCGGCCACGAACTGCCGGATGTGCCCATCCTCGGGCGGCCAGGTAAGGGGCCGAAGCTGTTCCGGCACGTGCCCCGCAGCGGACCGCGCCGCCCGGGCCGCGGGTGGGCGCCCGGCAAAGCCCCCGTCCTGTCGTATCGGATGTCCTCGGATCAGGCCCCGGTGTTCTGGCCGTTCATCGCCACCCCCGGTCTCCCGCCCACCGGTGCACAGATGGGAATCGACGTCCTGTCCGGCAGCGCCTTCTACGCCGATCCGCTCGGTTGGGTCCTGCGTGATGACATCCCGGTCACCAACCCCAACGTGTTCTGCTTCGGCAAGCCCGGCACCGGGAAGTCGGCCACCGGCAAGGCGTTCTGCCTGCGAATGACCGACTTCGGCTACCGCATCCTCATCCTCGGTGACGTGAAGGACGAATACGAGGACCTGTGCCGGTTCTTCGGTGTCGAGCCATTCGTCGTCGGGCCCGGGATGAGTGCCCGGATTAATCCGCTGGACTTCGGACCGCTCATCCAAGGCTGGGACACGCTCGCCCCGCAGGAGGCGCGCGGCCGGGCCGGGCTCATCTTCGGCCGCTGGCTTACCCTCGTGCGGGCACTGGTCGGGAGCCAACGCATCGGGGAGAACCGGGTGCCGTTCGGCCCGTCCGAGGAGGCCGTCGTCAAGACCGCCCTGGAGGACCTCACCGGGTACGGCAACGCCAATAGCCAGCTGCGCGAGACCACCATCCCGCAGCTGTGGCACCTGCTGTCCAACCCCACCGATGACCTGGTGGACAAGGTCCGGTACGCCTCCACTCGCCACTTCCTCGACGAGACACGGCTGCTGCGTGACGCCCTCGGACAGCTCGTCACCGGAGCACTGGCCGGGCTGTTCGATGACCACACCAACATCACCGTTGACTGGAACGCCCCCATCCAGTCCCTGTCCCTGTCCAGGCTTGCACCACTGGGCGACGAGGCAGTCGGCATCGCCTTGGTCTGCCTGAACAGTTGGGGTCGAGGGATGCGGGAAATGGCTGCCCCCGGGGATCTGCGGGTGGTCATGCGCGACGAGGTGTGGAAGGTGATGCGCCTAGGTGTCGAGGCCGTCAAGTCCTTCGACGAAGACCTGCGCATGTCCCGCGGCGCCGCTGGCCGCGGCGGTGACATCCAATGGGCCAACGCCCACAAGCCCTCCGACATGCAAACCGTCGGCGCCGCCGGCTCCCAAGCGGCCAACATCGCCAAGGACCTCATGCACCTGGCCGATGTGAAGGTGCTCCACGGCCAGCAAGACGCTGTCGCCGACGAGTTCGACACCCTCCTGGGCCTCGGCCCACTCGGCCGGGACCTCCTCACCGGGTGGGGTATGCAGGGCAAGGGCCGTGCGCTGTGGTGCGTCGGTGACCGCACCTACAAGGTGCAGACCGTGCTGCACCCCACCGAGCAGCGTCTGACCTGGACAAATGAAGCCATCAAGGGTGCCGCCTGAGAAGGCAGCGACAGCCATGAAGAAGATCGCCCTGCCCGCCGGCATCGTCATGATGCTGATCGCCGTCCCGCTGTTCCTCGCAGCGTTCCTGGCCACCGGGGCGACCCCGGCGATAGCCGAGGAGATCCGCGCCGTCCAGTGCTCCACCGCAGGGATCCCCGCCACCGGGTCATGGCGGCCACCGCTCCAGCAGGCGTACGCGCTTACCAGCGGGTTCGGGATGCGGTTCCACCCGATCAACCACCAGTGGCGCCAACACACCGGCCAGGACCTCGTCTCGAAGCCAGGCCCAGGCCCCGTCGTCGCCGCCGCGGCAGGGAAGATCACCGGGGCCGGAGTCGTGGGCGGGTACGGCAACGCCGTGATCGTCGACCACGGCGGCGGCGTCTCGACGCTCTACGGTCACCTCGCCAGCATCACGGCCGCGATCACGCCGGGCGCGCCCGTCTGGGCGGGGCAGCAGCTTGGCGTCGAAGGGTCCACGGGGGCGAGCACCGGTGACCACCTGCACTTCGAAGTCCGGCTCAACGACTCGCCCATCAATCCTGCGCCGTTCATGCTCGAGCACGGCGCACCGCTGAACGGCCAAGCGGTCGCCCCCTCCACACCACCGGGCACAACCACCGCAAACCCGGGCGTCGAGGGCGGGATCGGCTTTCCGCTGCCACCTCCGGGCACCCCACGCCAGGACTCCCTGCGCAACCCCGCCCTGCCCATCCCCGTCGCAGTCAAGGCCGGCTATGTCGCCGCCGCCGACCGGTACAAGGTGCCGTGGACCCTGCTTGCCGCGATCGGCATGGAAGAGACCGGGCAAGGCCGCAACAACACCGCCAGCTCGGCCGGTGCCCAAGGGCTGATGCAGTTCATGCCAGCCACCTTCGCCACCTACGGCGTCGACGGCAACAGCGACGGCGTCGTCGACATCCGCAACGACGCCGACTCCATCATGTCGGCCGCGAACTACCTCACCCAAGCCGGCGTCAGCCGCGGCGGCGACGGCGGTGTCCGGCGCGCGATCTTCGCCTACAACCACGCCGACTGGTACGTCAACGACATCCTCTACTACGCCAAGGCCTATGGCGGAGGCACCGTCCTGGGCGACCCCAGCGACTGCGGTGCCGGAAGCGGCAACCCCAATCTGCCACCCCTGACAGGCGATCGTCTCAGGACCGTCCTGACCTGGGCGCAAGGCCACGTCGGTGACCGTTACGTCTTCGGCGCCGGCGGCCCGAACGCCTGGGACTGCTCGAGTTTCACCCAGGCCGCCTACGCCCGGATCCACATCAACATGCCCCGCACCGCCGGCGCCCAGCGCGACTGGCTCGCCGCCGGTAACGGATTCCGGGTCCAGCTCGGCGCGGAGAAACCCGGCGACCTCATCTTCTACGACTCCTACCTCGGACCGAACGCCATCGGGCACGTGGCAATGGTCTGGGACCCCGCCAGCCGCAGCACCATCGAGGCCATCGATACCGCCCTGGGCGTAGGCCACTCCAGTTACGGAGGTGGCCCGAGCCACCACATCTTCGAGATCTGGCGCGTCGGCAACCTCAGCGGCGCCCCCAGCACGCAGCCCTGACGACGACTGTCGACATCGACCAGCGCGGTGACCTCTGGTGCGGGCTGTCGTGGCTTTAGGTCGGTGACGGAAGGAGAAACTCTCATGCAGCAGTCTCGTCGCGCCAATCCCTACCCGTTCACGTGGGAGATCCCGTTGGGGATCTTCGTGTCCGTCGTGCTCATGCTCGTGTCGGGTGTGCAGGTGGGCCGATCCCTGGCGAACCTGTTCGCGGGCGGCGGCTGGAGCTTCGTGTCGCGCGAAAAGCTCTTCACCACCATGAGCGGGGTGCTGAGCGGTGACGCGGGGGCAGGCCTGACCGCAATGACCCACGCCGCCCAGCCGCCGGCGCTGTGGATCTGGGTCACGGTGGTCGAGGCCCTCGTCCTGGTGGTCTGCGGACTCGCTGGCAAAGCCGCGCTCGACCGGTGGGGACCCGGTCGAACCCATGGCATGGCGAGCAAAGCCGAGGCCGAACAGCTGCTCGGGCGGACCCGGCTGCGGCGCGCCGCCGAGGTGGTCCGCCCGGACCTACACGCAAAGGCGAAGAACCGATGAAGACGTTCAACCCGAACGAGATTGGCTGGCGGTTGGGCAAAGCGCACGAGCCACGCGGCACGCAACTGTGGGTCCCGTGGGACCGCACCGCTGGCGTGATCGGCCCCCAGGGTTCAGGCAAGACGCTGGACCTGCTGATTCCCGCGCTCCTGGACGCCCCTGGCGCAGCCTTGGTGACGCTGACGAAGGTCGACGACCTGCTGCTCAGCTTCAAGGCCCGCAGCGCGGGCGACCGGCCCTGCGTCGTGCTGGACCCGTTCGGGCTAGCCACTGGACTGCCCGAGCTGGTTTGGGACCCCATCGACGGGTGTGTCGATCCGATGGTGGCCGAACGCCGCGCGAAGGCATTCACCGCAGGCACCGTCAAGGGTGCGGTCGCCGGCGGGCACGGCGACGATGCCGCCCGCTTCTATGCCGCTGAGGCGAGCAAGGTCATCCAGGCCTTCTTCCACGCCGCTGCGCTGACTGGCCGGACCCTGCAGGACGTGCTCTCGTGGGTCGCCAACCCGCTCGGCGCCAGTGCGCCCACGGAGATCTTGCGGGAGCACCCACACGCCGCGCCGTTCTGGCACGGCCTCCTTCACGGGTCGCTGCATGGGGACGACCGCACCGCCGGCAACACGATCACCACCGTCCAACAGGCCATGAGCCTCTTCTTCCAGGAAGGCATCCGGCGCAGGTGCGTGCCCGGCGCGGGACGGCCCAGCACCGACATCGCCGACGTGATCCGCCGACGCGGAACCATCTACCTGCTCGGCCGCGAAGACCCCTATGCTTCCGCGTCACCGTTGATGACCGCAGTCGCCGAGCACGTCCTGGACACCGCACTAGCCGAAGCCAATCGCTCCGCATGGGGCAAACTCTGCCCACCGATGCACGCCTTTCTCGACGAGCTCCCGTCGACTGCGCCGCTGCCCACGCTGCGGACCCGTATGGCTAATGAGCGGGTGCTGGGCATCAGCTTCATCTGGGCCGCGCAGACCTGGCCTCAGTTGGCATCGATCTTCGGCGAGCAGGAGGCCCGCACTCTGCTCGGCCTGACAAACACGCTCGTCCTCTTCGGCGGCTCCAAGGATGTGGCATTCAACCAGGAGATCAGCGACCTCCTCGGGCCGGTGCGCATCGCGCGGACCACCTGGCAGACCGGCCAGATGGGCGGACGGTCAACCACCGGCGAGGACATCCCGATCCTCACCGGCGCCGAGGTCCGCCAGCTCAAGGAGCGCCACGCCCTAGTCGTCGCGGAGAACGGAAAGCCGATGGTCGCCAGGCTGCATCGGTGCATTGAGGGCCGCTCCGGCCGGGTGCTGCTGGCGTCGCAGAAACAACTGCGTGAGCAGCTGGTCGCCACCAACCGCCGGACCGTCACCCCAGAGGTGCGCGCCACAGCCGCGCTGGTCGAGGCCAAACGCCGTGGCCTGGCGCTCGAGGGTGAGGACTCCAACCCGTGACCCGCCCGGCGCCCGTCCCTGTCCGAGCGGCGACCATGGCGCTGCCGTTCCCACGACCCGGCCGGACAGTGGACCACGCCTACCGCGAGCTGACGATCGCGCTTAATGGCAGCGACGAGCAGATCAAGGCCCTCGGGGATCTCCGGCTGCTGGCCCGACCCTGGGATCCGCCGACCTGCGCCGAGCCGCAACTGCGGCGGGAACTGTGGGAGTGGCTCGAGCAGGTCGCCATCTGGTTGAACTGCGAGTACGTGTGGGACGTCGCCGGCATCATCCCGCCATGCTGGCCGCGCCACCCCCACCTGGTCCACGAGATCGCCGTCCTAGCCGACCAACGTCGACGAGCGGGTCTGGCATTCGCCAGCGACCCCCTCGAGGAGTGGCACCGCTACTGCCTGCCGGCGTTCGTCGAGCGAATGAAGAACAGGACCAAGTCGCACTGCGAAGAGAAAGAGCACCAGCGGTGGCCGGCTCTCGGCCGGTATACCCGGCATACGGCGAGCGAGGCGGTCGACGCGCGAGCGGCGGCATATCGCGCGGACCTGACCGCCCTCGACCCACCGCGACCGCCCGCGCCTCCAGCGGGACCGCGCCTGCACGTCGTCGACGGTCTGCGGGTCGACCTGGGCAGCGGCGAGGTACTGGACTGATCTGGCGTACCAAGTTGTTGGTGGGGGAGAGGCCCAGTTGCTCGCCATCCCTGAAATAGCCGGACTCCGAGGGACCTGAGTTCGGCTCCTAATGCTGGTTTATGGCCCCAATGCCAGGGCTTACGACGTCGGCCAACCTTCCCTCTTCGCGGCATGTG